>NZ_JAXARY010000003.1:0-281955 GCF_033949435.1 Methylomonas defluvii
CTTCCAAATCAGCGGTTTGTACTTCTTCTTCGGCCCAATTGCTCATCGCTGTTCTCCATCATCTATATGCCTCATGCCTCCTGGTAGTTTAGTCGTTGGGAGACTTGTGTATAACGATGAGAGCCGGAGCTTGGGAACCAGACAAAACCAGACCGACCAGTTCGACCGTCGGGTTGATAGCTCAGTCCAACTCATCATCCATTCCAAGCGCCCGCATTTCCAAGCCCTCGATCTCTTGCAAGGATTTGCCTGCAATGCCCTGTAAGTCGCCGTACATGCCGACCGTGGCGTTCATCACCCGCTCGATTTGCGCTTCGCGCTTGGCCCATTGTTTGGTGATGGCCTTGCGCTCCTTGTCCAAGTCTTCCTGCATCGTCGAGAAGGCTTCGACGATGGCTTCGACCCGTTGCCGAAAGCGCGGGCCGGTTAAATATTCGTAGACCAAAGCAGTTTTGCCGTGCTGGCCTTCGGCGGCGAGGCGGGCCAAACCGATTTCCAGCAGGGTGTGGCGCAAGATGGTGGCGACCGGTAGGGCGGCGCGGGGGCTGGTGACCCAAACGCCGTCGATGACGTCGAAGGTTTCCACTTCCTTGGGCAAGGCATGGCTGACGATGACCGCCAATTCGGCTTTGGCGGCGCGCTGGTCTTCGCGCAGCTTCACTAACCAGCCGTCGCTCCAGTTTTTGGTGCGCTTGGATTCCCACAAGATGTTGCCGGCCGGGGTGCCGTTCGGGCCGTTGACCCGTTGCAACACGTCGCCGCCGAATTCGCCCTTGGCAACGGGTTCGATACTGTCGAACGGAAATTTGGCGCGCAGCAGGTTTTCCAATTCCAGTTCCTGGACTTCGCCTTGCAGTTGCTGCGAGCCTTGTTCGGCTTTTTGTTTCAGTTCCTCGATTTTTTGCTGCATCGAGGCGATGGTTTGGTCCTTTTCCATCACCCGCAGTTTCAGGCCTTCCTCGGCTTCGCGTTTAGCTTGGCTGCGCACTTCAGCCAGATTGGTTTGCACGCGCTTTTCGATGGTCAGGTCCAGCTCGCGTTTGGCGTCGTCCAGTTCGCGCTGCTTTTTGATCAGCTTGGCTTGGGCTTGCTGGGCTTCGGCCAGTTTGGCGTCGCGGACTTTCAAGACTTCGTTTAACTCCGCCAGTTCCCTGCTTTTATGCTCCAGTTCGGCGGCGGCAGCTTGTTTTGCTTTGCGGGTTTCTTCCTCAATGACCCGCTGGCGCTCGGCTTGCAGTTGCTTGGCAACTTGCTCTGCGACTTGATCGTCCAGGCCGCGCTTGGCTTCGGCCAGCTGTTTTTCCTGATCTTTGATGCCCTGTTCGCGCAAGGCAATCGCTTGGTCTTTCTGTTGTAGCTGCTGCTCAAACTGTTTACGGGTGGCAGCAATTAGCGGCGCGGCCAGCGATTCGGTCAACGGTACTTGCGTGCTGCAATTGGGGCAGGTGATGGTGGCTTCGGTCATGTTTAGGGGCTTTATATAGAGATTCAGGATATGCAGGTATTGGCGTCAGACACACTTGGCATTTTGACCCCGGCATCCGTGCCGGGTGAGGATTTACTGCGTTTGATGGATGGGCGCAAGCCGATATTTATCTGCGCTGTCTAGCGGCTAAAGCATGGTCGCCCAAGGATTCCAAGTCGGCCAGCCCATGAATTTCGCAGCGTCCGCCGCGAGCGATGTAGTCTTCTCGGTAATGGGCGATAAACTCCATCACGGTGTGGTCGATCAAGTCGGCGGCGCTTAAATCGAAGATCACGGTTTGGCCGTCGGCCAAGTTGGCGACCTGGCTTTTTAGCGCCAGAAAATTGGAGAACAAAGCAGCGCCGCTGACTTTAACAATCCAGCTGTTTGGTCCGTTGGCTTGCAGTTTAAAAGATATAGACAGTAAGTTGCCCAAGGGCACGCCGCGGCCGATGTGTAGCAACAATTTGGCGGCGATGCCGATCAGCACGCCGACCAATAGATTGCTGGCCAGAATCGCGCTTATGGTAATCACGAACAAAGCCAGTTGTTCCTTGCCCAAGTCCATGCTTTTGGCAAAGGCTTGCGGCGAAGCCAAGCGATAGCCGGTATAAACCAGCAGCGCGGCCAACGAGGCTAAGGGTATTGTCGAGATCAAGTCCGGAAACAGCACCACAAACAGCAAGACGAAGCCGCCGTGGAAGAAATTAGCCCAGCTGCTGCGGCCGCCGGCGTCGATGTTGGCTGAGCTGCGGACGATTTCGGCAATCATCGGCAAGCCGCCGATCATGCCGGACACCACGTTGCCGATACCGACCGCGCGCAACTCCTTATTCAAGTCGGAATAACGTTTTTCCGGGTCGAGTTTATCGACGGCGGCGGCGCTGAGCAGGCTTTCCAGGCTGCCCACCAGGCAGATTGAAATCACGCTTTCCCAAAACGCCAAGGCGCTCAGTTTGCTGAAATCCGGCAGGTAAAAACTGGCCAACAGACTGTCCGGGAAAGTCACCAGAAAGTGCGATGCAAACAAAACATCTTTAGGAACGATGAACGCTTCGCCCGGCTGCAATTGGTCGAGCTGGAATAGATGGCCCAGCAGGATGCCGGAGGCGATGACGATAATCGGCGCCGGAATCTTGCGCAGTAAGGGCAGCTGGATTTGCGGCCAGCCGATCAGCACCACAATGCCTGCCAATGCGATCAAGCCGATTTGTGGCATGAAGTAAATCAGGCTATGCGGCAAAGCCACGATGCCGGACAGGATGCTGGCACCTTGGCTTTGCACGCCGGCCATCACCGGTAATTGTTTGCTAATGATGATAATGCCAATCGCCGCCAGCATGCCGTGTACTACCGAGGCCGGGAAAAACGCCGCCAAGCGGCCGGCTTTGAAGTAACCCAGCACGGTTTGCAGGGCGCCGGCGATGACGATGGCCGCCAAGGTGTAGCGGTAGCCGGCCATTGCATCGCCGTCGCCGAGGGTTTGCACCGAGGTCAGAATCACTACGATCAAGCCGGCCGCCGGGCCGGTAATAGTGAGTTGCGCGCCGCCGATGCGCGATACCAGCAAGCCACCGACGATGGCGGAAATGATGCCGGCCATCGGTGGAAAGCCGGAGGCGACGGCGATACCCAGGCACAAGGGCAAGGCGATCAGGAATACCAAAAAGCCGGCGGTAAGGTCTTGCCGCCAAGGATTTGCTAGCGAGGGTTTTTGCATGAATTCTCCGGGTAGGTCGCATGGCCCGATACGCACGCAGTTAAACGGGCAATGAATTGGATGAGGTTTTTATTCAATCATAACCAGTTTTTTCCGAACGTTATGAAGTTTGTGGGCGGATGCCCGTTCCGGCTTTTTGTTACGGGTATGGCTAAGCGGGTATTGAAGGCCGCAGTGGCAGGTTGGTTTTAACGTTTGCCTAGGCCTGCGACAGTGTGTCGCACGGACAAATAAAACGGGCCTAGCCTGATGATTCGGGTAAAATGCGCCGGCCAATTCTGGTCTTTTTTAACACTGAGAACCAGCTGTTTCCAGTTTCTTTTCCCGCTTAAATTAATGAATATGCACATTGTTGCTCGCGTAATTTTTGTCTTTTTCTGTTTGTTGTCAGGGCCCTTGCTGGCCGCCGATTCGGGTAACTCCAGCTTTCTGGTATTAAATTATCACGACATTCTCGAAGAAGAAGAGCGGGTGCCGCCATTTGATCGCATCGCAGTCAATAAAGACCATTTGGCCGATCATTTTGCCTGGTTGAAGCAGAACAACTACCACGTTATCAGCGTCCAGGATTTGCTGGATTGCATGAAGGGCGACAAGGTGTTGCCGACTAAAGCCGTGATGTTGACCTTTGACGACGGCTACCTGAGTTTTTATACCCGGGCCATGCCCTTGCTGAAAAAATACAAGTATCCGGCCACCTTGGCGGTAGTCGGTTCTTGGCTGGAGCAGCAGAATGTGCCCGGCGTTAAACCGTTAATGACGCCTGCGCAGATTCGCGAAGTGGCGGAAAGCGGTCTGGTCGAGATTGCCTCGCACACCTATGATTTACACCACGGCATCGTCGCCAATCCGCAAGGCAATCAACAAAGCGCGGTGACTTCGCGTTTGTACAGCAACGAGTACGATGAATACGAGAAAGACGAGGACTATCGCAAACGGATTTTCCAGGAAGTGGATAAAAGCTCTGAGCGCTTGTTTCAGATTTTGGGCAAGCGGCCGCGGGTGATGGTGTGGCCTTACGGCGAATATAACGCCATCGCGCTGGAAGCAACGAAATTGGCGGGCATGCGTCTGACCATGGGCCTGAACGACGGCGCCAATACCCTGGCCGATGCGTATGTGATGAAGCGGATGATGATCACCGACGACGTCAACGCCAAACAGTTCGGTGAAATCGTCAAAAATCAGCGCGTGGGCCAGGAATTGCGGGTCGCGCACGTGGATATGGATTACATCTACGACGATGACGAGGAACAGACCGAGAAGAATTTGGCCCTAGTGGTAGAGAGAATTAAAGCCAGCGGCGCCAATACCGTTTATCTGCAAGCCTATTCCGACCCGGACGGCGACGGTAATGCCGACAAGCTGTATTTCCCTAACCGGCATTTGCCGGTACGCCGGGACATGTTCAATCATGTGACCTTGCAATTGCGCACGCGGGCAGGCGTGAGAGTGTATGCCTGGATGCCGATCATGGCCTATAAAGCCGATGTGCCGCTGAAATGGTACGTGAAAGAATGGCGCGACGGCGAACCGCAGTTGTCCCGACATATCTACACCCGTTTGTCGCCGTTTAACCCGGAAGCCCGGCAGTTTGTCGGCGAAATTTACGAAGACCTGGCGAAACATTGCGACTTTAACGGCATTCTGTTTCACGACGACGGGATTTTGTCGGATTTTGAAGACGTCTCGCCGTTGGCGATGGACTTCAGTCGCAATGTCTGGGGCATGCCGGCCGAGTTCGACAAGATCCACGCATCCAGCGAGTTACGCTTGCGTTGGGCGCAGCATAAAACCGAGTTGATTGGTCAGTTCACCGATTATTTGACCGACAAGGTCCGGTTCTACCGGCCTTACATCAAAACTGCCCGCAATTTTTACTCCTTGCCGCTGTTAAAGCCTTATAGCGAAGAATGGTATGCGCAGTCTTTCCCGGCGTTTTTAAAGCACTATGATTATGTGGCGGTGGAAGCGATGCCTTTCATGGAAGAGGCGGAAAATCCCAAACAATGGTTGATAGAGTTGGTGGAAAAGACCGCGCAATATCCGGACGGATTGGACAAGATGGTGTTCGAATTGCAGGCGGTTAATTGGAAAACCAAGCAGGATATTGCGATGCCGGTGTTTACCGAGCAATTCGAGTTATTGAAAAAACACGGCGCCAAGCATATCGGTTATTACCCGGATAATGTGTTTAACGATCAGCCGAAGTTGGCCGAGCTGAAAAAATTCTTCCCGGTTTCGAGAAAGGATTAAACGATACATGGAAAACTTGCTAGATCAAGCCTGGGTGCAGCAGTTTATCGACTGGTGGTTGATCACCCTGGAATATTTGCAGGAAGTGCCGTGGTGGCAGTTCAACGAATGGCTGTCGCGCTTTGTGTTTTATTATCCGTTGCTGATGGCCTATGTCTGGATGTTGGGCGGCATGATTTATTACGTGCGTTGGGAGCGGAATCGCGGCAATGTGTTGTCCGATCTGCCGCAGTTACCCGAATATCCCTCCGTGTCGATTCTGATCCCTTGCTATAACGAGGGCGAGAATGTCCGGGAGACCATCGAATATCTGCTGCATCAGGAATATCCCAACTACGAAATTATTGCGATCAACGACGGCAGCAAAGACAACACGCTGGAAATTTTGCACGAGCTGGCCGACCAGCACCCACAAATTCGAGTGGTCAATTTAGCCAGCAATCAAGGCAAGGCGGTGGGTTTGCGCACCGCAGCATTATTAGCCAATAGCGAAATTTTGATCGGCATTGACGGTGACGCCTTGCTGGCGCCGAATGCGACGGCCTGGATCGTTCGGCATTTTCTGGAAGATCCGCATGTCGGCGCGGTGACCGGTAATCCGCGTATCCGCAATCGTTCTACCTTGCTGGGTAAAATTCAGGTCGGGGAGTTTTCCGCCATCGTCGGCATGATCAAGCGTGCGCAGCGTTCTTATGGGCATGTATTTACCATTTCCGGAGTGATTGCCGGTTTCCGGAAAACTGCCTTGCACGATGTGGGCTATTGGAGTCCGGACATGGTGACCGAGGACATCGACATTAGCTGGAAACTGCAATTGGCCGGCTGGGCTATCCGTTTTGAGCCCAATGCCTTGTGTTGGGTGTTGATGCCGGAAACGCTAAACGGCTTGTGGAAACAGCGCAGCCGCTGGGCGCAAGGTGGAGTTGAGGTCTTGCTGCGTTATTTCCGGCCGCTGTTTAGCTGGCGTTCCCGTGGTATGTGGCCGCTGTATCTGGAATGCTGCATCAGTTTGACCTGGGCGTTTCTGGTGGTGGCGATGCTGGCGCTGGTGCCGATCGAGTGGCTTAGCAGCGAACCGCAGGAGGCGCTGGAAGATTTATCGCCGCATTGGACCAGTATGTTGTTATGCGTCACCTGTTTGATTCAGTTTGCCGTCAGTTTAACTATCGATTCCAGTTACGAGCGTAAGAGCGGCGGCTCCGCGCAGCATTACTATTGGATGATTTGGTATCCGATTGTCTATTGGCTAATCAATGTCGGGACCACGATTAACGGCTGCATCAAGGCCTTGCGCAAAAAGCGCGGCCAGCGGGCGGTGTGGGTAACCTTGGATAGAGGCTTGAGGCAAAAATGAAAGACATCATCATCAACCAACCGCATCTACAAAGTTTCCGGCAAAAATGCGGTTCGGCGTTTATGTCGGTATTGAGTTGGGTGCTTTGGTTGTATTTTTTGTGGCCCCTGTTTACGCTCGGCGCCTGGTTGATGGGTTTGAAAAGCCTGTCCGACGAGATCCGCTGGTTCGGGGGTTATAAAACGCTGTTGGAATTGTTGCAGTTGTACGGCGAGATCGTGGTGATCATTGCCGGCATCTGGTTGTTTTGGACTTTGTATTTGTCCTGGTTGCATGCCAGCGTCGCTCCGAAGCGGACCGCGCCTGTCACTGATCAACAGTTGGCGGTGGCGTTTAAGGTCGATGAAGCCTTGGTATTGAAGGCTCGGGCCGGCAAAAAAGTAACCGTGCACTTCGATAATCACGCGGTGATTACCGAGATAGATTCATAGTAGTCCGGATTGCTGGGTTGTGGTTCTGCTTTTCGCGGCGTTGATGTTACACTGCGCTAGGCGTATTCAAGGACTTACATTATGCAACTTGCAATCACAGTGTTGGGCGGCAAGTCCAACGGTTTTATCGCGGAAATCCTCTCGGCCCTGAGTGCCTGTCAATGCAGTGTCGTGGAACTGCGCACGTCCAACCTGACCCAAATCACTGCGGCTTATCTGCTGATAGCCGGCAATTGGAATCATATCGCCAAGCTGGAAGGTATGCTGGAAGCGATAAAAGTTCGATTCGAAATTCAGATGAGTTTTTTACGGCCGGATGAAATCCCGCCAGTATTGGAGGGGGTGCCTTACACATTGGAAACCATTTCCATGGATAAAAATGACGTGCTGTTCGCGGTGACATCGTTTTTATTGGACAGGGGCATTTCTATCGAAGAAGTGACTGCCAGCCGCCATCAAGCGGCGTTTTTTAACACGCCGGTGTTCTCCACCAAATATGTATTGCTGGTACCGCCGGAAGTGCGCATTTTATCGTTGCGTGAAGAGTTTCTGGATTTTTGCGACAGCTTGAACATCGACGCTATTCTCGAACCCATTAAAAGGTGATCTGATGACTTTAGCTACTCTCGGCTCCGCCGTTCCCGATTTTGAAATTGCCGCCACCGGCGAAAAAACCGTCAAACTGAGCGACTATCGCGGCAAAAAAGTCGTTTTATATTTCTATCCCAAGGACAACACCCCCGGCTGTACCCAGGAAGGTCAAGGCTTTAGGGATAATATCGAACGGTTTAATCAATTAAATGCCGTTATCCTCGGTGTATCCCGCGACAGCGTGAAAATGCACGAGGGATTTAAATGTAAACAAGAGTTTCCGTTTGATTTGTTATCCGATCAGGACGAGAGCCTTTGCAATTTATTCGATGTCATCAAAATGAAAAACATGTACGGCAAGCAAGTGCGTGGCATAGAGCGTAGCACTTTCCTGATCGACGAAGCGGGTGTGTTGGTCAAGGAGTGGCGCAAGGTGCAGGTCAAAACCCACATTGCCGAAGTGTTGGATTATTTGCAATTGGCTGCTGAATAAATCGGCGCCAATCCATCCTCATTGATGAGGCTATTCAGTTAGCGTCAGACTACTTAAGACGACAGTCTAATAATCTTGTTTTGCCTTACGCCGGCTAGGGCAATTAAACCCTGCGCCCCGCTCAGGATTGTTTAATCCGGCGGTTTTGGCGATAATGAACACAGTTTTTAATCATTTGGACGAAACACATGAACGAAATGCTGTCCTCAGGGATTGAGCTGATGTTGATAGGCATGGGTATGGTCTACGCATTTTTGGCCATGTTGATCGTGGCTATCAATGTGATGTCCCGGCTGGTACGCCGCTACTTTCCGGAAATGCCTGCCAAGTTTTCGGATCAACCTGTCGTGGCAGGCAACGATAAAGCCGTCATCGCTGCTATTACCGCAGCTGTTCATCAGTACCGCAAAAAACATAAACACGGATAATCATACCCAAAAGGTAGCAGTGCTCGGCCCAAAAACGTCATTAGGAGAAAAGAGTGGAAAAGGTAAATAAGCCCCTGGGAATTACTGAGGTGGTATTACGTGACGCCCATCAGTCAATTCTGGCGACCCGGCTACGTATCGAAGACATGCTGCCAATTTGCGAGCAGCTTGATCAAATCGGTTACTGGTCTATCGAATCCTGGGGGGGCGCCACCTTTGATGCGTGTATTCGCTATTTGGGCGAAGATCCTTGGGAGCGTTTACGGCTGTTAAAAAAAGCCATGCCCAATACCCCGCAACAAATGCTGTTCCGCGGGCAAAATATTTTGGGCTACCGGCACTATGCTGACGATGTGGTCGATAAATTTGTCGAGCGTTGCGTGGTCAACGGTATAGACGTATTTCGGATTTTCGATGCGATGAACGATATGCGCAATATCGACCGCGCCATCAGAGCCGTGCTACATACCGATGCCCATGCCCAAGGCACTATTTCCTACACCACCAGTCCGGTACATACGATCAAGAAATGGGTTGAGCAGGGCAAGCAAATTGAGGACATGGGTGCGCACTCTATCTGTATCAAGGACATGGCCGGTTTGTTGACGCCTTACGATGCTTACGAGCTGATCAGCAAACTAAAAAAAGCCGTGGCGATTCCAATCCATATGCAATGCCACGCTACCACCGGTTTAAGTGTCGGTACATACATCAAGGCTGTCGAGGCCGGTGTCGATAATGTCGATACCGCCATCTCGTCGTTGAGCATGACCTATGGTCACAGCCCCACCGAAACCATGGTGGCGGCGTTGGCCGGGCAAAAGCGGGATACCGGTCTGGATTTAACCAAGCTGGAAAAGATCGCTGCTTATTTTAGAGAAGTACGCAAGAAATACGCGCAATTCGAAGGCAGCCTGAAAGGCGTGGATGGCCGGATTTTGGTCTCGCAAGTGCCGGGCGGTATGTTAACCAATATGGAAAGCCAATTGCGGGAACAGGGCGCTGCGGATCGTTTTGACGCGGTGCTGCAGGAAATTCCGTTAGTGCGTAAAGACCTGGGTTACATCCCGCTGGTCACGCCCACTTCGCAAATTGTCGGCACTCAGGCGGTGTTAAACGTGCTGTCCGGGGAACGCTACAAAACGATTAGCAAGGAAACCGCCGGTGTATTGAAAGGCGAATACGGCGCAACGCCAGCCCCAGTCGATAAAGAATTGCAGGCGCGCGTGCTGAACGGCGCCGAGCCTATCACATGCCGACCGGCGGATTTGCTGGAAGCCGAGATGGACAAACTGGTCGCCGAAGTAAAAGCCAAAGCCGCGGCAGAAGGTGTGAAACTGGCCGATAGCGTTGAAGAAGATGCGCTTATTGATGGCTTGTTTGCGCAAGTCGGCTGGAAATTCATTCAAAACCGCGGTAACCCGGAGGCTTTTGAACCTAAACCGGGAGCAGAGAGCGCGACAGCGTCAGTGCCCGCCGTTACCCAGAAAGCCGTGGTCGCAGAGACCTACACTGTTAACGTCGACGGCAAAAACTATCACGTAGCGGTGGCTTCCGGCGGTGCCGACTTAGTCGTTAAACCGGTTACAGTACAGTCCGTTTTGGACAGCGGCCCCATGTTGGCAGCCACTGCGCCTATCGTTAGCGGCAGTGGTGTTGTGGAATCGCCGCTGGCTGGCGTGGTGCTTAAAGTCAATGTCAATGTAGGCTCTCATCTCTCCGAAGGCGATGTGGTTTTGATTATGGAAGCGATGAAAATGGAAACAGAGATTCGCGCCAAAGTCGCCGGTATCGTCAGCGCGGTAAACGTTCGTCAGGGGGATTCCGTGGCGGTCGGCGATGTTTTGGTCACCTTATAATATTTCTTATCGTTTAATGTGGTCTCGGGCCGTTAATTTAGGCCCGGGATCTAAGTAATTCTCTGCTCAGCGATTCGCGCCACGGTGCTGGCGGGTGTGATGGCGGTGATTCTGATCAAACAACCGATTAAATACATAATCCATGGAAAATCTTAGACTGTTGTGGGAAAGCACGGGTATCTATAACGTTACCGGGCCGCAAGTCATTATGATGGCGGTGGGATTTTTGCTGTTGTATCTGGCTATCAAGAAAGGCTTTGAACCTTTGCTGCTATTGCCGATAGGATTTGGCGCGGTGCTGAGCAACATTCCGGTGGCCGGCATGATAGATGAAGGCGGCATCCTTTATTACCTGTATGGTGGTATCAAGGCCGGCATCTTTCCGCTATTGATTTTTATGGGCGTCGGGGCGATGACCGATTTCGGCCCGATGTTGGCTAACCCTAAAACTTTGTTTTTAGGGGCCGCCGCCCAATTCGGGATATTCGCGACTCTATTCGGCGCGTTGGCGTTGAATGCCGTTCCAGGTATGGATTTTACGCTTAAGCAGGCGGCGGCGATTGCCATCATCGGTGGTGCAGACGGCCCCACTGCGATTTATGTGGCGTCCAAATTGGCTCCGGAATTGTTGGGAGCGATTGCGGTGGCCGCGTATTCTTACATGGCATTAGTACCCTTGATTCAACCGCCCATCATGCGCGCGCTGACCAGCGAGCAAGAGCGGCGGATAGAAATGCAACAGCTTAGAGTGGTTAGCAAGGCCGAGAAAATCGTATTTCCTTTGATGTTGCTGGTGTTGACCGCCATGTTGCTGCCTTCGGCGGCACCGCTGGTTGGTATGTTTTGTCTGGGTAACTTGATGAATGCCAGCGGCGTGGTCGAAAGACTGAGCAAAACCGCGCAAAACGAATTGATCAATATTGTCACGATATTCCTGGGTTTGTCGGTTGGCTCCAAACTGAGCGCCGAGGCGTTTTTAAAAATGGAAACGCTGGGTATTTTAGGCTTGGGCGCAGTCGCTTTTTCTATCGGTACTGCAAGCGGTGTGCTGATGGCGAAAGTCATGAACCGTTTCAGCAGTACGCCGATCAATCCGTTGATTGGTGCTGCCGGCGTTTCCGCAGTGCCCATGGCAGCGCGGGTGGCTAATAAAATTGGTTTGGAAAGTAATCCGCACAACTTCCTGTTAATGCACGCGATGGGGCCGAATGTCGCCGGTGTAATAGGCTCGGCGGTGGCTGCGGGTGTGTTGTTGAGTTTGGTGCGTTAGGCCTTCCCAGATAGCTAAACTCTGTATGAGTGCCCAGTCAGCCAAGGACAAACCGATCAAGGTGCTTTGGCTGACATCAAGTTATCCTCGCAGTAAAGACGACAGTGCTTCGGTTTTCTTACGCTATTTGGCGGAAGCTCTGGCAAACCAGAAAGTTAATCTTTATATCCTCTCGCCGGATCATCCGGAAATACACCCAACTAACCACCCTGACGGCATAGTTTCTCGCCATTTTCGTTATTTTTGGCCGCGTAGGTGGCAAATGTTAGCTTACGGCTCCGGGATTTTACCCAACTTGCGGGCTGCGCCTTGGTTGTTGTTGCAGGTGCCTTTTTTCGTTCTATCCATGTTTATGACAGCGGCCGCGATTATGGTTGCCCGCCGGCCGTCGTTGATACACGCCCACTGGATTTTCCCGCAAGGCACGGTAGCGGTATTGTTAGGCAAGCTGTTCAAAATCCCGGTGTTGGTGACCGCGCACGGCGGTGATGCCTTCGCGTTGCGAGGTAGCGTTTTAGGAGCTATCAAACGCTGGACCATAAAGCATTGCGCAGCTTGGACCAGCAACACCGAAGCCACTGCCGATGCCGTAGGCCCGGATTTGCCCAAGCCGCAGATTATTCCCATGGGCATAGACTATGAAAAATTTGCGGCCGGCAATGCTCAAGCGGTACTCAAGCCAAGCAATACGCAAAAAATTATTCTGTTATTTGTCGGGCGCTTGGTTGAAAAAAAAGGCGTGGCCGATCTGATAGTGGCGGTTGCTGATTTGCCTAAAAACCTACTTGATCGCGTTGAATTATGGATTATTGGCGATGGCGTCGAGCGTGAACGTTTAAAAATGTTAGCGGTTGATTTAAAGATTGAAGATAAGGTGGTTTTTTACGGCAGATTTCCGAACGCCATCTTACCGGACTACTATGCGGCAGCTGATATTTTCATCGCTCCATCAATTGTCGACAGCAATGGCGATACGGAAGGCCAAGGTGTAATTTTATTGGAAGCGATGGCTAGCGGTACTGCTGTGATAAGTACGCGCACTGGTGGCGTTGCCGAAATAATTGAGCATGGAAAAACGGGGTTGTTAGTTGATCCTAAGCAAACAAAGTCGCTTTCAAAGGCGATTGAGCAGCTATTGGTGGATGAAACTTTAAGAAAAGGACTGTGCGCATTTGGGAGGCTGACCGCAGAACCTTATGATTGGAAAGAGATCGCCAGTAAGTTTGTCGCTATTTATAGCCGACAATTATGCCGTGCTAAGCCGTGAGCAATGGGTTGAATTTAATCGTTTGCTGTAATGAACATCTACTTCCTGTGTAAGCGGTATTACACCAACAAAGATCTAATTCATGATCGCTTTGGGCGGCTTTACCATTTGCCGAAACAATTGGTGACCCATGGTAGCGATGTTCTTGTTGATGCCATTGACTATCGAAATAACGCAGAAATAAGCGTTAACGAAGCGGGTGTTTCTTTTCATACCATTCCAGCAACGGCAAGCAAGATACCTCGATTTCTTCTGGATGCCTATCGCAATGCTTGTATTGCCAAACCGGATGTTCTCATCGCAAGTGGGGACATTTACATTGGTTACCTAGGGCTTTGGATAGCAAGAAGACTTGGAGTGCCATTTGTCTACGATGTGTATGATTATTACCCGTCTTTTCGGATCAACCGATTTAAAGGACTCGCTTTGCTGTTTGATCATACGGTCAAGAACGCCGATTTGGTTTTATGTGCGAGCCAGCCTCTGTTACAAAAAGTCCTTAACGGACTTAGCCAAAATGCTTTATTAATTGAAAATGGAGTTGATACAAGCTTATTCGATAAAGGCGATGACTTGCTGGCCAGACAGGCGATGAAGCTGATGGCCAATATTCCTTTGGTTGGATATTTCGGTTCCATTACGCCATCCAGAGGACCGCTTCTGATCGAAGCCTGTCGAAAGATCAGATTGGCTCTGCCGAATTTACGTCTTGTAATGGCCGGACGAGTAACAGATGTTTGTCTCGATGAGTCGTGGATAGACTATTTTGGCGAGTTGGGGCAATCTGACATACCAAAACTTATTCAGGCTTGTGACGTGGTATGCGTGCCGTATGCCGATGACACATTTAATAGTATGTCAGGCGCGTGCAAGATTGCGGAATACCTCGCTTGCGGAAAACCAGTAGTAGCTACACGGGTTTCCAATCACGAACAGATCTTTAAATATGCACCATCATCTATTTGTGATCCTGATCCTAACGATATGGCTAAAGCAATCCTCTCACAGCTTCAAAACCCGGAAATAGCTTTATTTCCAGAAGAGTTGGCTTGGCAATCAATAGGCCAAAAACTTTATGAAGCTTTGACTAAGCTTGTCTGATGAAAAATCTTTATATCGTCATTACCGATTTCAATGGCTACACGCAGACTCTACATTGTCTAGAGGCATTGGCGGTTAGCCAATTTCAGGAATTCACTATATTGCTAGTCGATCACGGTACTACTGACACGACAAAAATCGGACTGGCCCAGGATTTTCCGCACGTAATTCGTTTGAAAGGCTCATCCGAGCTTTGGTGGACTGGCGCAACCAATCTGGGTATCCGTACAGCTATAGAGCGTGGGGCGGACTATGTCATGTTGTTAAACAACGATTGCTATGTGACGCCTAATACCGTGGGTCACTTGGTAAAATTGACCGAAGCGCATCCTGACGCCATCATCGCTCCAGTCCAGCGCGATTGGCAAAGCGGACAAATCACCTCTATCAGTCCAAGCACGTGCTTTTTGTTAGGCTTTTCCACTATAGCCGGTCCGAAGAAACTTAGCGCCAAGATGATTTCCAGAGACGTTATTCCAGTCACGCTAATCGTAGGCGGAAGAGGAGTGTTAATTCCTAATTCTGTATTTAACAAAATAGGGTTTTTCGATGAAAAAAACTTGCCGCACTATGGTGCAGATCATGACTTTTATTTGCGAGCACTCAAGAAAAATATAGCTCTATATGTCGCTCCAAAAGTATTCGTGCAAATAAGTAACATACATACATCGCTCGCGGATAATTCAGAGAGTTTAGATATTCTCAAATTCACGAAAACTTTGAGAAGCGTCAGGTCTCATCGTAATCTATCTGATGTGAATGCGTTGTTCAAAATACATTATCCGATTTCAAGCCTATACTCTTTAGGCGTGACATTATATGTCATTCGTTATGTTTTTTTTTATTGTTTACGGCGCATCTTTTACAAAATAAAAATCAGTTAATTATTGAACCACTAAATGACTACTGACTTATCGTGGATAAAATTTCTTCCAAAATTTATAAGTAATCGATTAATTGGGAGGTCCGAACTGCAGTTAATTGTAGCTAATACCAGTTGGTTATTCATCGATAAAATCATTCGGATGGGCGTAGGCTTATTCGTCGGAGTGTGGGTTGCGCGATATCTGGGCCCTGAACAGTTTGGTTTGTGGAGTTACGCTATCGCTTTTACATCATTGTTTAGCGCATTCGCCTCGTTTGGAATAGATAGCATAGTGGTGCGTGAATTGGTAAAAAATCCCGAGCGTCAAAACGAGCTTTTAGGAACAGCGTTTGTACTCAAACTAATTGGCGGAACGTTGACGCTGTTGATTGCTATTGTTGCTATTTTATTATTACGCAATGGTGATACGCTAACTCTATGGATGGTGGCCATTTCTGCAGCGGGCTTTATTTTTCAGTCGTTCAATGTAATAGAATTCTATTTTCAGGCAAGGGTAAGGTCAAAATATACTGTTTTAGCAGCAAGCAGTGCATTTATATTTGTGACGATAGTTAAAGTTATTTTGATTTTGAGTTTTGCTCCTCTAATTTTATTTGCATGGGTGGGATTGATTGAAGTTGGGTTAACTTCATTATTTTTAATAGTTTCATATAAGAAAGACCATAATAATATTTGTTCTTGGAGTTGTAACAAGAGTACAGCTATAAGCCTAATGAAAAATGGCTGGCCACTCGTTTTCTCAAGTTTGGCAATCATGATACAGGCTAGAGTTGATCAAGTTATGTTGGGTGATATGATTGGTAATGCTGAAGTTGGACAGTATTCGGCAGCAATGCGACTTATAGAAGTGTTTTCATTTTTGCCGACAATCATAGTGAGCACATTGTCGCCATATATAACAAAAGCTAAGTTGATTAGCGAAACGCTTTATCATGAAAGATTGTTGGAAATATATAGATTAATGTTTATTTTGTTTTTAGTGGTTGCTATTCCTATATATTTTTGGGGCGGGGAGTTTGTGTTATTTGTGTTTGGTGATGAATATAAAAGAGCAGGAGGGTTATTGTCACTGTTTGCCATAAGGCTTTTTTTTGCAAATTTTGGTGTTGCTAAATCTTTATTTACTGTGAACGAAAGTCTTTTTAAATATGCTCTAATAACGGCAGTCATAGGTGCAATAGTTAATATTCTAGGAAATTATTTATTGATTCCGTATTATGGTGCTGAAGGGGCAATTATTTCGACAATAATTTCTTTTTCAATTACTATATTTATGGTTGATTTGTTCTACACTCCGACTAGGTTAAATTTTTATTTGATGGTCTACGCAGTATTTATTCCATATAAGTTAATAAGAGAGAAGGAGTAATAGGGTGGGGATAGTTCGTTTCGGAGTACCAGAGCAGGAGGTAATGCATATTGCAAAATTGATGAATCTGTCAATTTTTTTTGAGGGAGGTACATATAAGGGACAGACTGCTTTAAGGGTCAGTCGAATGTTCAAGAAAGTTATCACAGTCGAGCGCTCAGAAACAATGTTCAAAATGGCGCAGGCGAACATTGGATATGTTGAAAATATTCAGATGTTAAAAGGCGATACCAGAGACTACATAAAAATAGTTTTAGAGAATAATAATAATGTTCTTTTTTGGTTAGATGCTCATTGGAGTGGCGCGGCAACGTATGGTGATAATGACGAATGTCCGTTGTTAGAGGAATTAAGCTTAATATTTAAATATAAAAAGGATTATGCCATTCTAATAGATGATGCAAGATTATTTATGTCTCCACCACCTAAGCCGCATAAACTAGAGAGTTGGCCAACGCTTAAGGCAATTATTATGATTCTTCCGCATGATTGGGAGTTGGTCATATACGAAGATGTTATCTATTTGTTGCCTGAAAAAATCAGTCTAGTGTGTCGAGAGTATTTTCAGCAAAAAGCATCAAACAAGTGGTTGGCAGCAGAAAGTGATGGTTCATTATTCGCTAGGGTAGGAAAAGCAATAGGAATAATGCGGTGTTAAAATCGGTTTTGTCGAAAAATAGATTTATTAAAAATTTATATGTTATTTTAAGGTTGGTTACGATTGATTTTAAGTTGTCAAATTTAAGAGGATTTATATGGTTTTTCAGAGACTTTATCTCATTAAGCAAGACACAAAACCGTAATTTTAAAAGTGCGCAGCTTCATCCTTGTCTTGATGATAAAAATTACAAGACTCCAATTGATCCAACTTATTTTTTTCAGGACAGTTGGGCAGCAAAGAAAATATTTGAAAATCATCCGAAACACCATTTTGATATTGGTTCAGCGGTAAAAACTATAAGTATAATATCTCAATTTACGCCTACGACTATGATCGACATACGGCCAATTGATTTAAAGCTCGATAACTTTGACTTTGTTCAAGGCTCGATACTCTCTATTCCTTTTGCAGATAATTCCATAATCAGCCTTTCGAGTCTTTGCGTTATAGAACATATAGGTTTGGGAAGATACGGGGACCCGATAGATGCGTTCGGAAGCGAAAAAGCCGCAAGAGAAATTCAGAGAGTCTTGGCGAGAGGTGGAAATTTTTATTGTTCCTTGCCTGTGGACAAGGAATGTAATATTTATTTCAATGCACATAGGGCATTTTCAAGGAGCTATGTGTTTGAGTTATTTTCCGATTTAATCTTGCTGGAAGAGAAATACCATTATGGCCGCGCTATGTATGATAATTACGACGCTCAAAAAGGATTTGGAACAGGATTATTTCATTTTATGAAAAGGTAAATGAGAATGTTGTCGCGACCTGGTCTTTTTCGAAAAGTCTTGAAGCTTGGTTTATTGCGCTTATTTTCGATCATTGAAAATAATAATAATTGCGAATTTTCAACTAATGGAGAAATGCGCTTTCTTGATAATTTGCTGGATTATTTCTCCGGAATAGAAGAGCTTATAGTATTTGATGTTGGTGCTAATGTTGGAGATTATTCGCAAATGTTTGTAGATATGGCGAATAAACGTAAAACAAAATTCTCACTACATGTTTTTGAACCAACTATGAAATGTTTTTTTACGTTGCAAGAAAGGTTCGGATGCATGACAAATATAGTATTGAATAAAAAAGCGCTTTCTTATCAGGAAGGTGTATTAAGTATCTACTATGACAAAGAGCAAAGTGGACTTGCATCATTACATAAGAGAAATTTGACTTATTATGAAATAGAAATGTCTGAATCTGAAAAAGTAGAGGCAGTTTCTGCTGAAAACTATATCCATACCAATAGTGTTAGACACATTAATTTCTTAAAAGTCGATGTTGAGGGGCATGAGCTACAAGTGTTACATGGCTTTGGTGGCTATTTGTCTGGCGATTTTATTGACTTTATTCAGTTTGAATATGGGGGGGCGAATCTAGATTCTCATACAAGTCTAATGGAAATCTATTTTGTTTTGCAAAATAGAGGCTTTACGCTAACAAAAGTTATGGCGAATGGCTTGGAAGTAAGAGAATACTATCCTTATATGGACAATTTTAGCTATGCTAATTACGTTGCAATTTCTAATTCAATTATAAAATCATTCCAATGATTGTATTTATGGCTGATGGGCGGCTAGGTAATCAGATTTTTCAGTTTGCTTTTTTAACGGGATTTGCAAAAAAAAATGAAATTATTTTTTGTATAAACATGAAAAGGTTTTTTGATGCTTTCGATTGTGATTCAGGAAATGTCATAAATTGCTGTAATCGATACGTTATTTATTTAATGAGGCAAGTGGTTATTCCATATCTTATAAGGCCTCTGGCGAATTTGCGTGTATTTGGATACGTTGAGCAAGTAAAGTATGAAGATGGTATTCCTCATGCTAGCTATGAGTATAAAAAAGGAGGGGTGCCACTTAGTTTTGTAAATACTGATTTTTTTCAATCGGAATCTTTTTTTAATCTGGATTCATTTTGTAATAAGGTTAAAATTAAAGCTCAATATTTAACAACTGCTAGTCAGTTTTTGTCTGATATTCCTCTGGAGTATTGTAGGGTGTTTATTCATGTTCGTCGCGGCGATTACTTGAATGAAAAATTTATGGGGGAAAGAGGGATTGATTTGCCAAATAGCTATTTTTTTTACGCTATAAAGTTAATAAAGAGTAAAGTTAAGAATCCGTTTTTTATTTTTTTAACAGATGATCCATCGTATGTTGAGCGGAGCTTTAAGGAGATAAACTCTAAAATTATATCAAAGAATTCCGCAGCAGTGGATTTAGCGATTATGTCTTTATGTGATTCAGGAATAATTTCAAATAGCTCATTTTCATGGTGGGGTTCGGCTTTAATGAAGGATAAGCATGTTGTTGTTGTTCCGAAATATTGGTACGGGTGGAAGCAAAAAATCGATTCGCATCCGAATATTTATCCGTCATGGGGGGTCGTAATTGACGTAAAAGGAACTCAAAGTGCTTTTTGAAAAAATTTCTTTCTATAGGTAAAAGCGATAATCAGGAAAAAAGATAGTCAGGATGTCAACAATGTTCTGAATTTAGAGTTTTATTCTGCATGTGGTATTTGTTTCTCGGCGAAAAATTCGCGTATAAATAAATTAAACCGTATCCCAAAGTCGTATTTAATTGATGCTTCTGTTGCATTTTTTGAATAAAAATTATAGTTATTCATGATTTGAGTAATGGCTTGACTTATTTGTACACTATCAACAGAAGGAAGTAACACTCCAGAGTTTGTTTCGGTGATCGGTCTAAAGCCTATGATGTCGTTCGCGATTACTGGAATCCCTGCTGAAAAATAATTAAATAATTTTCCAGAAGGCGAAGAGATATAATTGAAATCTCCTTTGCTAATAAGTTCAAAATCATAGAAACAAAAACCGATTGAAAACTCGCTAAGATATTCGGAGATATTATTTTGATCTATATATGAAAAATCAAATAAAATTCTGTTTATTTTTATTAAATTTTCGTAATTTTTTAAAAGTTCTTGATAATAGGTGTTGTTGTGGCTGGAAGGTATTCCTTTTATGGTTAATGTATAGTCGTTGTCCAAATAATATAATGCGTTTATACAGGCTTCAATGCCGTGTTTTTTGCTAAGCGTTCCAAAGTATATTAGCTTTTTATTTTTATTTTTATTTGTTATCTCGATTTTTTTCAAAATTGGCGAATTTTGTATTAAGAATGTTTGGGTTGAGCGGGCAGGATTAAAAAAATCTTTCCTTTCTTTTGATTGAATCAATAAATAGGTAATAGGAAATAGGCGGGAGACAAAATTAAGAAAGCCAGTTTGCAATTCAAGAGATAAATAAATTGCGTTTTTGTAGGCAATTGAGGCTAAAATATGACCAAGTGAGTCGACGCCTATTATCAAATCAAATCTTACGCCACATAGTTTGTATTTTAAGATCCTTGTCAAGCATAAGGCCGAAAAATATAGGTTTGCAAGTTTTAAGCGGAATATCAGATTTTCTAACTTTTTAGGGAAACTAATCTGATGCTCACTTAGGCTTTCGGGGCTTATGTATCTGCTTGTATGGGGATATATGAGATATGGCGTAATTCCATTCTGGCTCAGGATTTCTACAGCATTCAATACAGTTGGTGAATAATAAACCCAGTCATTTGGGAAAATAATTAAGGCATTTTTCATTTTTGTATTAAGTTGATTGCTGTAACATACTTTCTCTTTTTTCAGCATTTATAATTAGTGGAATTCTCGCCAGAGAAAATGAATCGTTTTATCCATCCATTATCATAATTTAATAGCAACGATTAGTCCTGCCCAACTATCCGTGCCCAGTTGCTGTTCAGTCAACCAAGTGCTTGATGAGACTTCTAAGAATCCAGCTGAGGCAAGATAACTCCGCAATTCAGGCAAAAATAAATAACGCATCTCATGTGTTTCTTGAAGTTGTTCAACTTGTCCCGTGGCCTTTGACTCAATAAAAACGCTGTAATTGACTTCGACGACATTCTCATTGATTCGCATTTTAGGCTCGGCTATCCGAGTGACTTTGATTTTTTCATCTTCCAGTCGTTTGACGCGTACCTCGGGCCTTTGGGTCAAAACTGCCGGCCCGTACCAGAAATCAAATATAAACAATCCGCCGGGATGTAATTGCGTTGCGGCGTTATTGAATACGGCGCTGAGGTCGATATTTGTTGTCTGGTAACTGATAACATGGAACAAGGCAATTACTGCATCGTATTGTTCACTAGTTTGGATGTCGCGGATATCCCCACACTCAAAAGTAAGGCGTTGGGCTATATGCTTGACGAGCTTTGATTTTCGGTTTGCTGCACGTTTAAGCATGGTTTCACTTAGGTCAATTCCGTGCACGAAATAACCAAAATTAGCTAATTGTTCAGCGTGTGCTCCTGTCCCGCAGCCCAATTCCAACAAGCGCTCCGCTTTCGGCAACTTCTTGCTGAGAAGGTTTGCGATATATTCGCTCTCGGCGCGATAATCTTTGTCTTGATAAAGCAGGTCATAATATCGTGCGTAGCTATCGAACACTGGCTTCATACTAGCACCTTGTGCAAGACTTTCGCGACCTCTCTAATTTGCTCTTCTTTAAGCGCCAGGCCGCTAGGAATGTAAAAACCTTGTCGGTAAAGTCGATCAGCCTCTGGATAACTCTCTTCGGCGAATAAACCCAGCCTTTTTAGTACCGGTTGTTGGTTCATGGGGCAAAAAAACGGTCTGGTGCCGATGCCATTTTCGCCGAGCATACACATAACTTGCTCGACATCTAAAGATGAGTTGTCGGCTAACACCAATCCGAAGACCCAGTAGATATTGTCAGCATACTCGGTGCTTGCCAATGGCAATTGGACATTAGAAAGGTCAGCGAGTAATTCAGTATATAGACGCCCCATGTTTCGCTTTCGGGACACAAATTCTTCCAGCCGTTCCAATTGCGCCAAACCTAGTGCGGCTTGCAGATTAGTCATTCGGAAATTCCAACCCAATCGTTCATGCACAAAGCGTTTTTTAGCTTGAAAACACAAGTTACGTAAACTGCGACAGTCCTCTGCCAATTGTTCATCGTTGGTGACGATCATGCCTCCCTCGCCGGTGGTAATGTGCTTGTTCGGATAGAAGCTGAATGTGCTGATGTCACCAAAACTGCCGCAGGGTCTGCCCCTGTAGGCTTGTCCGTGCATTTCGGCAGCATCTTCGATGACTTTCAATTGATAGTGCCGGGCAATTTCAAGTACAGGGTTCATGTCAACCGGCAAGCCGTAAATATGTACCACTAAAATCGCTTTGCTTCGTGATGTGATTTTCCCCTCAATCTGTTTGATGTCCATGTTCCACGTAAGCGGTTCGCTGTCTACCAGCACTGGTATCGCTCCGGCCCGCACAATTTGTCCGATGCAGGATATGATCGTAAACGCAGGCATGATGACTTCGTCGCCTGGACCAATGCCCAGTGCCTCAATCGCTGCATCGAGTGCTGCGGTGCCGTTACTCACTGCAATGGCGTAACTGCGTCCGACTTTTTCGGCAAATTTGTCTTCGAACTGCTTTATGAATGGACCTTCGGAAGAAATCCAGCCGGTTTCGATGCATTCCAATAGGTAATTTTTTTCATTCCCGTCGAGCAATGGTTCGTTAACAGGGATCATTTACAGATGTTCCCGTATTCTAAGTTGATTGAGGGCTATAGGGTCAAAACGGGTCTTATCATGATCGCCGGCATAGGGCCCCTGCTTTACCTCGATAATCTCGGTAGGCTCCAGCATTTCAAAGCCATGACCACCTAACGATAACAAAATTACATCACCGGCCTCCAGTACGGTGCTTTCCAAATAAACCTGTTCTTCGCTGTAAAAGTCTACTCGTAACCTTCCACTTTTAATAAACAGAACTTCCTTGGTGTATTGCACTTCTCTGGTTACGGGATTGTGCACGTGAGGTGCAATCACATACCCAGTGGGGCGGTTCATGTAGCCAATTTGTTGCGAATAAGTGCCTGGTGTGAAGAACTCGATACCGTCTTTTTTGAAAGAACGCCGAATAATAATGGCGAGTTCGTTATCGTTTTGAACGATTCTACTAATCATTTTATCACCCGAAATTTTTGAAATAATTTAGTGGCTAACTTAATGGGGCTATATATTTTTTTCAACAAGTAAAATTGCTTTATGCGCTTTAACGCAATGGTACTTTCTTCAATACAAATAGGCCAAGAATTGACCTGATTTTTAGATAAATTTACATGAAAATCAGCAGAGACACCGCAATTTTCACCACTACCATCAAATCCAATGTTATTGACTAAAGACACTGTTGGACTCAAGCATAGACCATTTCTGTCAAAAATAGTCGCATACCAAAAAATTGCCCATGTATTTATATTATTCGAAATATTGTCTTCGACTTGACGCCATAGATTGTCAGCGCCATCTATGTTGAATCGAAATATTTTATCCCTACTCCAAGTAGATTTAAGTAGGTGGGGTTTTTTTTCAAAATGGGCCCATCGATCCGCCCAAGTTGCCCAGCCCCAACAATCCATGCCGCGCCAAAAATAACAGTCCGCTAATCCATCAGGTAAGATCGGATGAGACCACCCGCTAATATGCCAAATCTGATCATTACTTTCGAATCGGCTTAAGGATTCATTCATGAATTTAAGAAAATAAGGGCCTGTGACAATATCATCTTCCAAAACTATAATATTTGGGTGCTTACTTAAAATTTCACTAACACCATCTATAATATTAGCTGACAAGCCATAGTTTCGAGTTCGTTCAATAATGCTAATTTTTTTGAATCCTTTGATACTTTTTATGTAGTGTCTAACTTCATCAACAGCATGTCGGTCATTTTCTGATTTTGCACCATCGGCATAAAAAAATACCTCGGAATATTCGGCAAGTAAGTTTTTCTGAAGGGATTCTACAGTTCTCCTGGTATGTGCTGGTCTGTCATAAGTAAAAATTAGTATTGGAGCCGTGATTGGTGTCATTTTTTTTACGTAAGTTTAAGCGGCTGTAAATGGCATTTATTCCCAAATAAATATTAAGAACAAAGGCTGTTTTCATACTTACTTGGTATTCTATTTATGCTTTCTACCGGCTCCGCCAAACGCGATATATTTTGTTTTAAAAGTATGAGTTTTGCTTGTTTTACTCATAGGTAAACCATCACTTTTCGGCTGAAAACTCGGCACCAAATGCTGCTTACCGTTGCCGATTAAATCGGCACGCCCCATATCTTTTAAGGCTTCTCGCAACAAAGGCCAGTTTTTCGGGTCGTGGTAGCGTAAAAATGCCTTGTGCAAGCGCCGTTGCTTGATGTTTTTCGGAATTGCTATGTCCGGGCTGTTTCGGGCGACTTTGTGCAAGGTGTCTTTCCCCGAATGATACATAGCCGTAGCAATCGACATCGGCGACGGTAAAAAGGCCTGGACTTGGTCGGCTCGGAAGCCGTTGCGTTTCAGCCATAGGGCCAGATTCAGCATGTCTTTATCTTCTGTACCCGGATGGGCGGCAATGAAGTAGGGGATTAGATACTGTTCCTTGCCGGCTTCCTTGGAGTACTTATCAAACATCGCTTTGAAGCGGTCGTAAGTGCCCATGCCGGGTTTCATCATCTTCGACAGCGGGCCTTGCTCGGTGTGCTCCGGGGCAATTTTCAGGTAACCGCCGACGTGGTGGGTCACCAACTCTTTCACGTAAGCCGGTGTCTCAACCGCGATGTCGTAACGCAATCCCGATGCGATGAAGATTTTTTTGATGCCCGGCAAGGCGCGAGCGCGCTGGTAGAGTTTGATCAGCGGTGTTTGATCGGTATTCAGGTTCTGGCAAATCCCCGGATAGACGCAGGAGGGTTTGCGGCACGATTCTTCAATCTTCGGGTCTTTGCACGCCAGCCGCCACATGTTGGCAGTGGGGCCACCCAAGTCCGAGATATGGCCGGTAAAATTCGGCGAGGTATCGCGGATGGCTTCAATCTCACGAATGATGGAATCTTCCGAACGGTTTTGAATGATACGCCCTTCGTGTTCGGTAATCGAACAAAAACTACAGCCGCCAAAGCAGCCGCGCATGATCAACACAGAATGCTGAATCATCTCAAACGCCGGTATGTTGGCTTTGCCATAAGCGGTATGCGGCAAGCGCGAGTAGGGTAGGTCGAATACGCCGTCCATTTCCGGCGTGGTTAGCGGCAGTGGCGGCGGATTGATCCACACTTCGCGGTTGCCGTGGCGTTGAATTAACGCGCGGGCGTTGCCGGGGTTGGTTTCGCCGTGCATCACCCGGGAAGCGTGCGCGTATAAAATTGGATCGTCTTTTACGGCTTCGTAGTCCGGCAAGCGAATCACGGTTTGCGTGCGCTGCTTGTTGGCGATAGGTTTGAATTGAATCACCTGCTCGTTTTCAGCCAGTGCCGGTTTATCCGCGGCGGCAAGGGTTTCCGACCCGTCGCCGCACTCCGACCGTCCCTGATCGTCGCACGCCGGTTGTTCTTGATAGGGATTCACGTGAGAAATCACCGCCCCCGGTTTATCGATGTCGGTCGAGTCTTTCTCCATCCAGCCCTGCGGAACCTGTTTCACAAAATGCACAGTGCCGCGTATGCCTTTCAAATCGGCGATGGTTTCGCCTTTTGCCAAGCGTTGGGCGATTTCCACCACTTGCCGCTCGGCGTTGCCGTACACCAGTAAATCGGCCTTTGAATCCAACAAAATGGATTTCCGCACTTTATCGGACCAATAATCGTAGTGAGCAATGCGGCGTAGGCTGGCCTCAATGCCGCCGATGACGATAGGTACGTTTTTAAAGGCTTCGCGGCAACGATGGGCGTAAACATTCACTGCTCGGTCCGGGCGTTTGCCGGCCGCCCCATCGGCGGTATAAGCGTCGTTGGAGCGGATTTTCTTATCCGAAGTATAGCGATTGACCATCGAATCCATATTGCCGCCGGTCACCCCAAAAAACAGTTTGGGTTGGCCCAGTCGTCTAAAATCCTCGGCACTATGCCAATCCGGTTGCGAGATGATGCCGACCCGGAAGCCCTGCGCTTCCAACACTCGTCCGATCACCGCCATGCCAAAGCTGGGATGATCGACATAGGCATCGCCGGTCACCAAGATGACGTCGCAGGCGTCCCAGCCCAGCGCTTCCATTTCTGCGCGGCTCATCGGTAATTCCGGCGCCGGACCGAAGCGGTGCGCCCAGTATTTTTTGTAGCCGAAGATGTTGGGAGCGTTGTGTATCACGATTTTATAATCCGGTTGAAGACGTTGGGGTTGTGGCGTTTTAAATCCAGCAAATAGATGGGGAATTCCAGTTGATACATCTGTTCCAGCCGCTTGGCCTTGTCGATCAATTGTTTGATGCCTGGCTTTGCCATGGCTTCACCGAAGGCAAAGCCGATGACATTACCGCGATTGCGTACCGGCAAAAACAGCATGCGCCTTTCAAACACACGGCCCAGATTCCAGGCCACTTGCTGGAACATGTCCTTATCGGTGCCCCACAAATTGATCACCAGCAGACCGTTCTTGGTCAGTAAGGTTCGGCAGTTGTCGAAGAAAGTTTCGCTACTCACTTCCGGGGCCATGCCGTCGTGGTCGTAAGCGTCTATGACGATCAAGTCGTGCTGTTCGCTCTGGACCTGGCTGGCTTGGCGTACATGTTGCGCGCCGCAGCCAATCTTGATTTTCAGGCGCGGATCGAATGGCAGGCCAAAATGGCTGCGTGCGACTTTTAACACACTGCTACGAAATTCCACCACCTTGAGCCGGCAATCGGCAAATTGGCGCAGCATGAATTTGGCGATAGTGCCTCCGCCCAAACCTATCATCAGGATTTCGTTGGGAGTGTCGTGGAACAGCAGGCCGGCCATCATTGCCCTGGCATACAACGAATGTAGCCGGTCGGGTTCCATCAGTAGCATACTGCTTTGCCGGGCATGCGAACCAAAGTGCAAGGCCCTGACGCCCTCCTTATCAACGATTTCTATGATGCCTTCGTCGTCGTGGCTTTGGTGTACCACCAGGCCTTCATATTTGTACATGCGCTGTAGCGAACAGAAAAGAGGACGCTATTTTCCTTGAAAATCCAGCGCTTGTCTTGTGAATAGTGTGCGGATGACGATTTAGTCACCTTGTAAAAATGAAGGGATATTGGCTTAACTCGGCTGATTGATGGATATGAGTGTGAATGGCTTCACATCGCGAATCTCCGGACAGGAGAAGGCAACAACAGATAGTGTGGCGATAAAAGTCAGTCCACTCGATAACCTTCCTCCCTCAGTACCCGTTTAACAACCGGCCGCGACAGCATCAAACGATAGTGTTTCAAGCAGTTTTCCGGCAGCGTAATACCGATTTTATCCGCCCAAAATTCCACGTAAAACAAAGCGGCATCGGCGATGCTGAATGCGCTCAATGCATAGCCTTCGGCTGGTAGCAACTCGTTCAGGATCGCAAAACCATTATTCACAATATCCAAGCCTTGCGCCTTAACCGCGTCGTGATCGGCGGGATTGGGCGCGAATTTCTCCGTGGTAAAAATGCGGGCAAAGCCTTGACCATGCAGCGTGCCGACCGCATAGTCCATCAACTCGATAGCTTTCGCATCGCCATCCGCGTCGCCTGGCAATAGTTTTGCTTTGGGGTAGCTGCGCGCCAGCCAGTAGGCGATAGCTTGGAATTCCGTCAGGGCAGTACCGTCGTTACGGACCAGGGTAGGAATGCTGGCTTTGGGGTTGATTGCCAGATAATCGGCTTGATGTTGATCGCCGGCCATTAAATTGACCAGATGCGCTTCAAAAATCAGATCCAGCTCTTCCAGTAAAATATGGATACCGGTCGTGCAGGAGCCGGGTGTCATGTAGAGTTTCATAAATTATCCTATCGGAAAAGTTTTGCTTAACGGCATTCCAGAAAGTAAGCATTAATGTCCAGCGCAAAATTCCGCCACAGTAAGGCGATATCGCTACGCACCGCGCTCAGGTAAACCTGATCGGGTTTATGCTCGTCTGGGAAATTGGATAAGGCGCAGGAAGTGCGATGTTTATCCACTACCATCAACAAAAACTCGTCGATAAAGCCATCAAATACCGCCAATACTGATTTGGTAAGATCCGCCAAGCCCTGATTGACGGTGCTGCCCGTGTGATCAAACGGCAAGGCCTTTAATTGAGCCAGGGCGTCTTGATAGGTTTTTTCCAAGACGATCAAGATATTGCGCTGAAAACAACCATCCCATTGTTGGTGTGATAGGTCATGGGCCAATAATTGATCGTACTGCTTCTTCATATTCGCTTTCTGCTCGATTATGAATCGACTAAATTCGCCGATGCTGTTCGCGTTAAGCGTTGGATTGTTCATGTCAAAGTCCTTTAGTTAGAGTGTTAATGCGCTAAAAACCCGGTCGCTGGCTGCCAATGCGCCTTCCAAATAGCCGCCGGACCTACTGGCTGTTTCCGTTCCGCAGAAATACAGTTTGTCTTGCCAATGGTCCAATTGCAGCGCGCGATGGCCGTAGGCGGGATGTTCGAACACCGGTATGCGATCTACAGAAGTCGCGGTAAATGGTTCCCGGCTCCAATCCTGAATCACCACACTTAGTGGATTGGCGGCGGCAGGACCGAGTAAGCCGACCATTTGCCGCACGATCAGGGCCGGCAGACTGTCTTGATACTGTTCGCGAATCTGGGCTGGCAAACCAAAGAAACCAAACAGGGCAGATGTTCCAGCATCGTCGGAGCAGGCGTCATAGACTTCGGCCAAAACCGCGCCGGGGTAGGATGAAATGGCGTTGCCGGAATAGCCTTGTTGGCGCCAGAAAGCTTGTTCGTAAACCAGAACCGCCTTGGCGTGCCCGGCCATCCAGGTGGGCGTGTCTTGCATTAGTGATAGCAAACCGGGTGCTAGAGCCGGTTGAAAGGTAATGCTGTTAGCCAGTAATCGCGGCGGAGCAGCCAGCACAACTTGGCGAGCCTGTATGGTACTGACGGTGCTATCGCATGCGAATGTTAAATCGACATAACTACCGTGATCGCTAAGTGATAGCAAATTGTATCCAAGGCGCAACACCCGTCCCGGTATCCGTTGCAATAAACGGTCAATTAATTGCTGGCAACCGCCGGCAATCCGTCTGGCTTCAGCGTGAGTCTGAGTATCGATGTAAGTCACCGGACGGGAGTGTGCTTGCACATGATATAAGCTTTGGCCGCAGTCCCATTGCGGAAATAGCGTCAATCCCAAGCGCTTTACTAATGCCGAAATACGCGGTTGCTCGGTAGGCCACAGCCAAGTGGGGCCCAAGTCTGCGGTAAAACCCAGGGTAGGGTCAGCTGCGGATAGAATCCTGCCGCCGCAGCGTTCGCGGGCTTCAAATACGCCAATGTTAGGTTTGTATGTCAGCAGTTTTTCTGCCAAGGACAAACCGGACAGTCCGGCGCCAACAATCGCCACGTCCAGCATGGTCATCACGCCATCTGCATCGTTTGGCATAGCAAGGAGTTACTCTGCCATAGGGGTAATTTCGGCGCTTCGGTCGACGCGCTGGGCATGATCAATTTCTTGCGAAAAATATCCCAAACGCCGTCATAGCGTTGTTGTACCCGGATGCTCCATCCCCAAACGATAGGTAAATGTACGGGCACCCAAATATAAAGATCCGGCCTATCCGGTCCGGCGTTTTGCATGAAGTACACGGTGTATTTTTCCAAAACGCTCATCGACGCGACAGTATTACCGGCAATTTCGGACGGAATGGCTTGCGTCACGGCCTGCCTGAACAGCAGTTTTTGCTGCCGGCCTTGCTGTTGAAACCCGCCAAGCGGTATGACCGGCACAGGCCTGTCTTTCACAGATAGATACAAAACCGGGTCGCCTTCTTCACTTTCGGTATCCAATAAAGTCATCGTTTTGCCGTCGGCGAAGTGTGCTGTTCGAGTAGACTCCAGCAACTGCAAGACGCCCAGTTGGCTGCAAAAACCGGCGGTGTCCCATGCCAGTTCAAAATGAGGTGAGATACTTAGGGTTGGCATATCGTCCGCCAAGCTTACGGTCGGCGCGGCCATGCGGGCGTCAAGCAAGGTCAAACGATTCTGCTTGGGTTGCTGCGGGTGAGCTGTGGTAAGGGCTAAGCAGCTTTTGAGCGGCGGGCTCAGTAAATCGCTGTTCCAAACGAATGCGTGTATGGGTGTTCGTTTCGTATCCACGGGCACTACCGCAGCCCGTTCGATGCTTAGCGGATAATCGCCGAGTAAGCCGTTTTGCAGATCATGCTCCACATCACCGAGTGGGTTGTCCGCTAATTTTTGGGTGTCGATGCTGTAGCGATGGCCTGCTTGCAGCACTGGATGCTTGGGTTTGGGCGGCGCAGGCATCGGGCGGGGCAGAGGGAAAATGTGTTCCATCGTTGGGTTGCTGATGACGAAAGTCATCAAGCAATCAAGAATGATGCCAATTTAGCAAATCGCCGCATGCGTGTGTAGGTTGTAGATTGATAGGGATTATTGCTCTGAGGCAGCTTAGCAAACGATGTCGTGGGTGCGACAAAATCGGCGATCTTGTCACGACAACACCATTAAGTCGGCGTTATCGTCCGCGCTTGCTATCCAGGTAGAACACTTCTACAGTTCCCAGGTATGTTCATTATTTTGAGGAAAGTCATGCGAAATTTATTGATAACCCTGCTGTTACTACTCCCCATCGCCGCTGCCGCTGAAAACGATGCGTTTAAAAATATGGATAAAGCGCAAATGCAGCAAGTGATGCAGAAAATGAAAGCCATGCAAGACTGCGTGAAGCACATCGATAAGACCGACATGCAAGCCTTTCAAGCGCAGGCCAAACAAATGACTGCCGAGGTGGAGCGCTTATGCGCGGCGGGAAAACGCGATGAAGCGATGGCCAGAGCGATGGAGTTTGGTAAGGACGTATCGGCCAATAAAGCTATGCAGCAAATGAAACAATGCGGCGACGGAATAACCGAAGCCCTGCCTTTATTGCCTGATACCACTCAAGGCCAAAATCAGGCCGGTTCGTCTCGGCATGTTTGCGATCACTAAGCTTTAGAGCACCAATTTGGGTGGATTTTTCGATACGGTCATTTCCAAGAGACCCGCGCCAGCCCTTATATGAGCAGCGCGTTCCTGCCGCCTTGGCGTGGCTTTTAGCTCACTGCCTGGTATCTTAGTGCTTTGGCGTTGAAAGGCGAGTTTGTCCTGAGCCTGGGTGAGTTTACAGCTGGCCGCAGTGAGCTGGCTGATCAGGCTAGGCCTGTTCTGACCGCCTGCTGCTGCCGACTGATTGTTCATTTCAGCTAGCATCGCGTAAAATCGCCAGCCATTATCACGCCCCCATTGGAGAGCAAAACATGACATACCGTTTAGTAGTTGCATTGATGATGGTCGCAGGTTTGGCCTGTGCCGAGGAAGCCAAGGAAGAATGGAACGAAACCACTCTGAAAGATGAGACCATCCAGAAAATTCAGCAAGCTCAGTACACCTATAAAAAATGTGTAGTGGATACTATGCAAAAACCCGAGTTTGCCAAGATGGAAAGCCGCAACGCCACCGATGTGATTATTAAGTCTTGTGAGCCGACCTTGGCCGAAATGCGCAAAGTTTATACCGACGCCGAAGTGCCGGGCGTGGTGGCTGACCGGCATTTGAAGAAAATGCGTATCCAGGTAACGCGCAATTTGCTGCAGCAATTAATGTACGCGGAAGCCGCGAAGAAAGCCGGCATGCCTGGTAACTGACTCCCACTGTCCGCAATGGCATTGGCGTAAAAATTTAGCGTTATCTGTTGCGGCATGCTTGAAGATTAGATGCTACAGCCCTTGTTTCAATTAACAACCATCACTCGTTTTTCATGAATACCTACACCATCGATTTATCCTTGCGCCCGACCACCTTCGATTTGTGGCACGTGTGTTTGGCCGGTACCGCAGCACTGTTGGCTTTGATTCTGATTGTGGTTTTAGTCTCGGTATTGCTGGGCATGCGCCGCTGCAAATCCGCAGCTCCGGCGGTAGTCGCTCCCAGCCCTGCGCCGCAACCGGAAGTCAAAATCGTCGAGAAGATCGTCGAAGTGGAAAAAATCGTCCAGGCCCCGGCGCCTGAGCCCGTGGTATTAAAGGAAGCGACTCCGGATGCCGCCTTGCAACTATTGAGTTTGCTGCAAAAAGAAGCCCGCTTTATCGACTTTATCAAAGAAGATGTCAGTGCTTTTTCCGATGCCGAAATCGGCGCGGCGGCGCGGGTGGTGCATCAAGGTTGCAGCAAAGCGGTCAGCGAGCATTTCACCCTGGCCCCTGTCAGCAAAGATCCCGAAGGCAACCGGGTCACCTTAAATAAAGGCTTCGATGCAGCGTCGTTCCGTTTGACAGGCAATATTGTCGGCGAAGCGCCGTTTACCGGTACTTTGGTGCATAAAGGTTGGCAAGTCACCGATCTGCGCTTGCCAAAATTAACCGAAGGCCATAACGCCAAGATCGTCGCGCCGGCCGAGGTGGAATTATGACCGCACGTTATTCGGTCGGTATCGATTTAGGTACCACGCATTGCGTATTGTCTTATGTCGATCTGGAAGCCGGCGACGACCAAGTGGTCCTGGGTGTGTTGGCGATCCCGCAGTTGACCGGTCCCGGCACGATAGAAGACAAGGCGCAATTGCCGTCCTTCACTTATTTGGCTCATCCGGCCGAGATTGCCGAAGGCGCGACTGCGTTGCCGTGGACAGCTAAACCGGAATATTTGGTCGGCGAAATCGCCCGTAATCTGGGTAGCAAAACGCCTATCAGATTAGTGTCCAGCGCCAAGAGCTGGTTGTGCCATGCCGGTGTCGATTGCAAACAAGCGATTCTGCCGGTCGAAGCGCCGGAGGATGTCACCAAGATTTCCCCGTTTGCCGCCAGCAAGGCCTATCTGCAACATTTGCGCGACGCCTGGAATCATCGATTCCCGGAGCACAATTTACAAGATCAAGATGTCACCATCACTGTGCCGGCGTCGTTTGACCCCGCCGCTCGCGAATTGACGGTCGAAGCGGCTCGCGCGGTGGGACTAGGCCAGGCCGTATTGCTGGAAGAGCCGCAAGCTGCTTTGTACAGCTGGATCGAAAACAGCGAAGGCGATTGGCGCAATCATGTGCAAATCGGCGACGTGATTTTGGTCGCCGACATCGGTGGCGGCACCACCGACTTATCCTTGATTGCGGTCACCGAACAGGATGGCAACCTACAATTGACCCGGGTGGCGGTCGGCGACCATATCTTGTTAGGCGGCGATAACATGGACTTGGCGCTGGCCTATACCGTTAAAGCCAAACTGGAACAAGACGGCGGCAAGCGCCTGGAATCCTGGCAACTACAAGCCTTGACCCACGCCTGTCGGGAAGCCAAAGAAAAACTATTCAACCAATCCGAGTTGGGCAGCATACCTTTAGTGGTAGCGAGCCGTGGATCGTCCTTGATCGGCGGCACCTTGCGCACCGAACTGACTCGCGACGAACTGAACCGCGTCTTGGTCGAAGGCTTTTTGCCGTGGGTACCGATCGAAGAAAGACCGGTGGTCAGACCGCGCAGTGGTTTGCGTACCACCGGCTTGCCTTATGCGCAGGATGCCGGCATTACTCGCCATCTGGCTGCATTTTTGTCGCGGCAAAAAGAAGCGACCGGCGAGCTAGCCGATCATGTCTTGCCCGAACACGCCAGTTTCTTGCATCCGACCGCGGTATTGTTCAACGGCGGAGTGTTAAAAGCCGGTTTGATGGCCGAGCGCTTGATGCAGATATTAAATAGCTGGTTGCAAGCCGAACAAGCCGCGCCGGCCAGACTGTTACAAGGCGCCGACTTGGATTTGGCGGTCGCGCGTGGCGCGGCCTATTACGGCTTTGTCCGCAAAGGCAAGGGCGTCAGAATCAAGGGCGGCACGGCGGCCGCCTATTATGTCGGCATCGAAAGTGCTATGCCGGCTGTACCTGGCTTGCCCGCCGAAATCGAAGCACTATGCATCGCGCCGTTTGGGATGGAAGAGGGCAGCGAACAGGAATTGCCTAATGACGAATTCGGTTTGATCATCGGCGAACCGGTACGCTTCCGCTTTTTTGGCTCAAAAACCCGCCGCGACGATGACGTGGGAGTACGTTTGGAATATTGGCAGGACGACGAATTGGAAGAACTGGACGAAATTGAAATCACTTTGCCGGAAGAGGGGCGTCATGCCGGCGACATCGTCCCGGTGCATTTGTCGGTAGCAGTAACCGAAGTGGGGACTTTAGAGTTAAAAGCGGTTTCCAAACGCGATCAACAGCGCTGGAAAATTGAGTTTGATGTCAGGGCTGGCGACGCTTGATATTAATAATAGCTAGCGGCTGAACCAAGGCCGAATTTGCAAGGGCTAAACTGAAACCCGCTTCTTTCAAGAAAAGAAGCGGGTTTTTTATGATAGCTGGCTTGTATCTAAAGCTTTATTGTTGTTGGTAATAAGGCTGTGGATACTGTTGCTGGTATTGCTGGTTCTGTTGCGGATAAGTTTGCTGTGGATACCCCTGTTGCTGAGGGTAACCTTGGTATTGCTGATTCTGCTGAGGGTAACTTTGCTGTTGCGGGTAACCCTGCTGATACGGTTGGTTTTGCTGCGGATAACCTTGCTGCGGGTAGTTCTGCTGCGGATAACCGCCTTGTTGCTGATAAGGCTGGGTTTGCTGTTGCGGGTAGCCTTGCTGCGGTTGTTGCGCAGCACCGGCGTTTTGATTGGCGTTGATCGCCAGTTCCACCCGGCGATTGATTGCCCGATTGGCATCGCTACTGTTCGGTACTTTCGGCGAACTTTCGCCCATGCCCTGCTGGGAGATACGCATCCGGTTCACACCGCGTTGCGCCAAGAAGTTGGCCACGCTGGTAGCCCGTGCTTCAGATAAACGTTGATTGTCGGCATCGGAACCCACGTCATCGGTGTGGCCGGTGACGGAAATCGTCGACTCCGGGTAATTGGTCAACACTCTGGCGATGGGGTCGAGTGCGTGCTGGGCTTCCGGCGTCAAGTCGGCCTTGCCGAACGCAAACGTTACATCACTGGTGCTTGGCATGTTCAAGGTCAGCTGGTTTTGCGCGGTGCGCTGGACTTCAATCCCGGTGCCTTGCAGCGACTGCTGCATCTCTTCTTGTTGTTTGTCCATGTAATAACCGACCCCGGCGCCAACCGCGGCACCGGCTAATGCGCCCAGACCGGCGTTTTTCCAGTCGTTTCCGCCGAATAAAGTACCGGCGCCTGCTCCCACTGCCGCGCCGACACCGGCGCCCTTGCCTAGGTTGCTCATGCTGGACTGGCCGGTATAGGGGTTAGTGGTACAGGCTGTTAACAAGCTGGTACCGATGGCGATAGCAAGTAATTTTTTAGTCATTATTTTTCATCCTGGATGCTGTTCATAAATACGTTGAGTCGGGAGGCGTATAAATTCTATGGGTATTGCCAATAGAAGCCGGTCCCGGACCGCGTGGCGATTAAAACCTTAAAGGCTTAACTCGCACTTAAAATGGACCGGCAGGCGGGGGAATGGTTTCCTGAATGGCTTAGTAACCCTGCCCTATTTATCCCGGATGTGCCGCGGGCTAAGCGCATCGCAGCCCAAACGAGCGTGCCCTTCGACAGACCAAGCGCGAACGGGATTTAAGGGCGGGGGCAATAAATTGATTCAGCGGCCTGTGGCGGTTGTTTTTGGCTAAGTGACTTTAGAGGTTGTTTCGCCCGCCGTTTTTGCAGCCAACGCACGACGCCGGTGATATACAACACCGGGCAAGCCAAACCCGCCAGCAACACCAAAATTCGTCCCGGCCAGCCGAAAGCGTGGCCACTATGCAAAGGCCATTGCCAATCGTAAAAGACATCGGCGTTCGAGCCGGTGCCGGAATCGTAGACTTTCAGAATTTCGCCGCTGTATTGATCGACGGCAATATCCCGGTAGCCGACGAAGCGGCTTAATTCTGCGACGTCTCGTTTCATCACCCTAAACACATCCAGCCGGTCCTTCGGTGCGTTCAGCATCCATAGTCGGCCGGCAGGGTAGCTTTGCTGCACTATTGTTTCCACTTGCGCTAGGCTAATCGGCTGTTGTCCCGCTTTGGGTGGGGCGCTATCAATCGTTTCCGGAATGCCGTTGTACGCATTCGGGCGGGTGATAGTCGAGAACGGCTTGACTAAAACGTCTATTCGCTCCGGCTGCGTCATATAAATACCGGAAAACAATACCGGTATTAACACGATGCCGGAATAGAAACCGACTATTTTATGCAGATCGAAGTTGAACCTGACCGATCCCGAACGGCGCTTGAAGGTCAGCGCCTGCCTAAATTTACCGGTCAGCGGCCACCAGACGATCAAGCCGGTCAATACCGATAAAATGGAAAATGCACCGAGAATCGAGACGATAGTGCCGCCGGTTTTACCCAGCAGCAAACACCAATGCAACTGCATGATGAAACTGACCAAAGGCCGGCCCCAATATCGATCTTTGGGATGCCAGAGCTGCAAGCCCTTGACTTGAGTCGTATAGGGATCGACGAAGATATAGTAGCCGTCGCCATTGTTCGTTTGGCTTTCGTCCCGGATGTAATATAAAAATTTATAGGCAACTTCGGCTTTACGCGGGTAATACACCTTAAAAAAACGACTACCTGGCGGTTTGGCGTTTTCCGCCGCGGCGACGATGTCGTCTAACGACCGCAAGTGTCGTTGTTCTACGGCGGGTAAGGAAACGACGGACAATTCAGGGTTCAGTATTTCCTGCATTTCCAGATAAAACACTAGTATGCCGCCGGTCAGACCGACGACCGCCAACAGCAATCCGGCACTCAAACCTAAATAAAGATGAACGGCCAGCCACCTTTTACGACGGGATTTCAGCTTCGTTAACCGGCTAGCACTGGCATTTGGCGCGAGAGGCTTTGCGCTGCGGGACATTGAATTCTCAAGAGCTGGTTTCATAACGATTTTTAAAAACAACTTCGGTTAATGAACACAAGGCGGTTCCTGATTAAAAAGCGGCTTCAGCAACAACGTCATCTCGGCTGTCCCTGCCGAGATGACGATACTTGACATAGCTGGCGCAGCTTCACGATCAGGGGGCGGTTCGATCGCAAAGAACGGGAAGGACTCCCGCTTTTTGCGACTTGCCCGGTCAAAACTCAACCTTGACCGAACCCAAGAACGAACGGGGCGTACCCCACGTGGCGCGCGTGCCGGACACTAACGCAAAACCGTCGTGGACGTATTCCTTATCCAGCAAATTGGTGACATTCAGTTGTAAAGTAACGTTGGTTTTTGCCACTTTGCGGGTATAGCTAGCCAACAGGTCCACGACGCCATAGCCATCGAAGTTGAAATCGTGGAAATCGAAAGTCGCCTTCCTGTCGCTTGCTAGTTCCAGGCCGGCACCGACTTTTAAACCTCGCAAGTCTTCCTGCTGAAAGTCGTACGTGGTCCAGAAAGTGGCGGTATGATCCGGCACGCCTCTCAACCGGCTACCGACCGGGATATTATTCGGATTGTTTTCCTTCAACACTTCGGTGTTGGTGTAAGCATAGGTAGCGATGGCATTCCATCCGGGCAGAATTTCCCCTTTGATATCGACCTCGACGCCCCGACTTCGGGCCTCGCCGGTGGCTACGCTAAAATTCAAATTGGTCAAATCGGTGGTGGGAATGTTTTGTTTGGTTAAGTCGTAGTAGGCGATAGTACTGGTCAATCTATCGTCGAAAAATGCGGTTTTAAATCCCACTTCCCACTGCTGCGCGGTCTGTGGCGGTAAAAAGGTATTGCCTTGTCCCATGCCATTGGTGGTGCCGAAATTCTCGACATAATTACCGTAGATGCTCAGCCATTTCTCCGGTTGCCACAGCACGCCCACCTGAGGCGTCACCGCATCGGCTCTTTGCCCGACCTGTTGCGACACCACATTGAACTGCTCGACATTTTGGTAACGAAAGCCGCCCATGACATGAACGTTATAAGGCAGTTTGATTTGATCCTGCAAATAGATGCCGTACAGGTCGGTAACGGTATGAAAGGAATTGGCGGCTCGCGTCGCGAGATTGATAGGCGGATTGCCGGTATGGATGGGATTGTAGATATCGATAGTGCTGGCAACAGTACTGCTGTAGCCGACGGTGTTTTCGTCTTGCAGATAATAATCACCGCCAATCAGCAGCGTGTGTTGTAAGCCCCAGGTGTTGAAATGGCCGGTCAAGTTGGTGGTCGTAAAATAACTTTCGTTGCTGTAAAAATCGCTGGTCACTAAACGTCTGTTCAGCGTGCGTTGATTCGCTTGCAATGTGGTGGGCAATAGGGCGGTTCTGGTTCTATCCAATAAATTGATGCCTAGTTGTTCGCTGATCTCCCAGTTGTCGTTAAATTGGTGTTTCAGATTAAAGCCGACGAATTTATTTTCGACCGGATTCGGGTTAGCCTCCATCAAATTCCGTTCGCGCGGAATTTCCACCAAGCGTGGGTTGATCCAGCTACCGTCGGCACGGGTGCCGTCTATCATTAGGGGCCTGGAGTGTAGGTCGTAGTCGTTATTTTCATGGCGGTATTCCATCTCCAACAACGCCGTGGTTCGCGGACTGATGTTCCATTGCAGCACCGGGGCGACGAATACTTTTTCGTAGTCCACCAGCTCGCGAAACGATCCGCTGTTTTCATAGGACACATTCATCCGATACAACAGATCGCGATTTTCAGTCAACGGCCCGGTCGCATCGATGCTGGTACGGTATAAGTCGTAAGAACCGAATTGTTGTTGCAGCGCGTAATACGCCGTATCCAGTGGCTTTTTGGTCACCACGTTAACCATACCGCCTGGTTCGACACGTCCATATAACATGGCGGCCGGCCCTTTCAGAACCTCGATGCTTTGTACATTGGCCATGGCTCGCGTGCCGTCCGCACCACCAAAAGTATCGATCCGGAAGCCGTTGCGGAAATAGTTAAAATTGAAAAATCCGCGAATTGTCACTTGGTCGCCCAAACCGCCAGCGCCCTGGCCGGTGGTCACGCCGCTGACGTATTTCACCGCTTGATCGAGTTTGATGGCTTGGCGATCATCCAAAACCGCTTTGGGAATCACCTGAACGTTTAATGGCGTCTCCATAATGGGCGTATCGGTTTTAGTGGCGAAACGGGTGTTGGGAACCGAGTAATCCTTGTTATAGGGATCGGTGGGATCGTAACTGCGTTGTCCGGAGACGGTGACCGCCGGCAAACTGTTCACTTCTAGCGGCTTAATCGATACGGCATTATCAGCGGTGAAGGTGTAACTCAAGCTGGCGCCGCCGACCAGAATCGCTACCGCCTGCTTGGCGCTGTAAGTGCCTTGCAGCGCGGTACTGGTTTTACCGGCTAGGGTTTGCTCCGCGTAGAACAGATGCAGGCCGGTCTGCTGTTTGAGCGTTTCTAGCGCGCCGGACAGGGCTTGCGCCGGAATGTTCAATTGATAGCTTTGTTCCTGAGCCGCGGCAACCAGCGTGGTGCCGGTCAGCAGGCCGCCGACTAGCGTTCTAGAAAGTGAATACATTTGCCCTCCCGTGGTGTGTGGTGATTTCACTACCCAGTAAGAGCGGTTTTCGAGGGCGGAGGCGCCACTTTTTTTCGATGGGTTAAAAATATTTTAAAGGCGCGGACAGCAAACGATTCAATCGTTAGTTTTAACGGTAACCCGAAAATCAAAATCTTGGATAATTGCTGCGGGTATCCGCGTACGGGATTAATTAATAAGCGGCATGTCAGAGGGTGCCCTGCATGTTGTGTAAGCGAGTAAATTTTCGATTTCGCATCCGGTCTTCAAACGGACTGCTAAACCGATACAAAGCGGCTTTTCAGGCATGCGGTGACATAGTCCATTTTTGCCTGATATTCAGACTTGAGTGATGGAGGGCAGATTATTGAATGGGCTAAACCTCTGCTGAGGCGTTTCTTACAGCTTGAGCAATTGATGGCCTTCAAACACCGTTAATATCGATATGCCGTCTGCTTCGATACGATAAACGATTCTGTAATGGTCGACAAAAACCTCGCGAATATCGGCTTGGCCAAGTTCCGGTACCATCCGGCCAATCATTGCGGAGTCGGCGGCATTCCTGGCGCGTATTCTCAATTTATCTATCCATTGCCTGGCGTTTTGGGGATTGTTCTGCGCGATATAGGCATAGATAGCCGCCAGATCGTCCGTGGCTCGGGCAGTCCAACGCAACTTCATAGCTTGGCTATTTTACCTGCCAGGACTTCATCCAACATCTCGTCATCGATTACCCGGCCGGCCTGTACGTCATTCAAGCCTTGCTGCACGGCGGATATGAATCGGGCTTGGGTATTGAGCCGGTCGAATTCGCTGGGCGATAGCACCACCGCTGCCGGTTTGCCGTTTTGGGTTATCACGATGGAACGGTTGCTAGTATTGATGCTTTTTAACAGCGCGGAGGCCTGCGTTTTGAACTGGCCCAACGGCAATATGTCTTCGGAAATGTGTAAGGTAGACATGTTAAATGCTCATAACGGATCTGAATTAAGGGCTGAATATAGGTTTTTTATCGACCGATGGCAAGCGCTTTTGACCAAACCTTTATTTCCTTTATAGAGGAGCAATCTCTCATGTTACAAGCTTGCCAACTGACTAAATCCTGCGACTCAAACTGCACCCGGCACGCATTGAACCGGCACGTCGCCCTCAGCCGGATTTTCTGCTTGCTGGGTGCCAACGGCGCCGGCAATACCTCGACGATTAGTCTGTTTTTGAATTTCATCGCTGCCAGTTCCGGTACCGCCAAAATCGGCGGTTTCGTTGTCAGCGGCGGTACCGAGCAAACTCGGCGGCTGCTGGCTTAGCTGCCGGAGACTGTGGCGCTGTATCCGTGCTTGTCCGGTCGAGAATCCGGATTATTTCAGCCGCTTGTCCGGGTTGCGTTAGACAAAACAACCATTGCGCAATTTTCTGCTGACGGCGGGGTTGTCCGAGGAAGCCGCCGACCGACCCATCTCCGGATACTCCAAAGGCATGCGGCGGAAGGTTGCTATTGCCATCGCTTATGCCAAGGAAGCCAAGGTGTTGTTGGGGGAACCGACTTCCGGCCTGGGCTCGCAAGCGTCATATGTGTTTTCCAACTTGCTGTTGAACCTGACCATCTCTCGGTCAGCGTTCGAATTCGATCAGTCGCTCGTTTTTTCTCACAGCCTTGATCGGCAGCGCGGCGCCGATGGCATTGAGGGCAAGGTTTAAGTCGTCGGTGGGAAAGTCGCCGCTGACTTTAAGGTTTTGCAATTGCGGGTCGGCGACGCGGAGTTCGATGTCGTGATAGCGACTTAGTTGTGCCAGAACCTCGGCCAGCGCAGTCTTTTTAAAGACCAGCACGCCGTCCCGCCAAGCGGCGACAGTAGTGGCGTCGAAACGGGTAGGCGCGGACGCCAGGCCCCGCGTATCGTATCTAATTTGCTGGCCCGCCAACAGAGTTTGCGGGTCGGGCCGCCGCTCAGTGGCAACGGCGACTTCGCCTTCCAGGACGCTGACCGTGGCGGCGTTATTCAGCATGCACACGTTGAAGCGGGTGCCAATGTCGTGGATCTTGCCGTGACCGGCGACGACGTCGAAGGGTTTGGTTTCATCGTGCGCCACGCTGAATAAGGCTTCGCCACGATCCAACACCGCTTCGCGGCCGCGCCAGCCGTAGCGGACTCGCACCTGGCTGTTGCTGTTGAGTTCTATCGTTGAGCCATCGCGGAGCGCGATGTGTTGCCGCTGGCCTTTTAGTGTCGAGTAACAGTCGGTGTTTATCCAGTCCCAGGCTAGCGGCATGCCTATTGCCGCAATCAGTAACGAGGCGGCTATCGACAACCGTAGGCTGCGGCGTGCCCGGCGGCGCTCGATTTGCGCGCGGCGTAAACCGTCCCTGGCCGCCATCAGCCGGGGGTCGGTTTGTACGTCGGCGCCGCTAAATTCCCGCCAAATCGCTTCGGCTTTTTGATAGCTCTGGCGATGCTGAGGACTTAACGCCAGCCAATCCTGAAACGCCCGGCGTTCGCTAGCCGAACAATCGGGCGAGCGCAGTCTGACCACCCAATGACTGGCTTGTTCGTGCAACGACGATGGAATTGGCGGGGTAGTTCGGTTCATGGTGTTAGTGTATCGCATCCACAACCGGCTACGCTGGCCGGCGGAGAATTTGGCGGTGTTAATCGATGTCCTGGCTGATGGATTTGCTACAGTGGGCCAACGCCTTTATGCAATAGCGCTCGACGGTGCGCGGCGGGATCGCGAAAGCCTTGGCGATTTCGGGATAGGTCAGGCCGTCGACGCGGTGTAACAGAAACACGGTGCGGACAATTTCCGGCAGGCTGTCCAGCGCTTGCAGGCATATTCGCAGGCGTTCCCGGCTTTCGGCGACGGCATCGGGTTGCGGCTTCGGGCAGGTTAGGGTGTCCGTTTCCGATTCCTCGTCGTTGACGAAAGGGACGATTTGCTCGCGTCTGTATAGATCGCCGCTCAGGTTGGCGGTGATGCGATACAGATAGGCGCGGTGGTTGTCGATGGCATCGGTTTTGCCGTGCTGTAAGAGTCTGAGATAAGCATCCTGAACCAGATCCTCGGCATGTTGGCGGCCGGCCCGTTGTTCGGCGAACACCAGCAGTTCCTTGTTGTGTCGTTGGAACAGAAAGTCCAATAGGCGAATATGGCGATTGGGCATGTCGGCGTGAAGTTCAATGGTGCGCAATGGCAAGCCGGAATCATGCCCGATTTCCGGCTGATACTATTATTCAATGGCTTAAGCGGTTTGATGAGCTCGAGCATACGGCCGATTTAATTGAACTGTGTTATATGCCAATGGCAAACATCGGGAAATCGCCGACATTTCACGCCGAAGGGCGTATCCGCCGCCAATGCTCCGGCAGCGGTGACTTAGCAGCGAACTTTGCCGGGATTTTTCTGGGCCTGAATAACAGCGGCGGCCGATTTTGCCCGGCGTTTTTGCAGCCAACGAATCACGCCCGTTACATACAAAACCGGGCAAGCCAAACCGCTCAATAACACCAAAATCCGACCCGGCCAGCCGAAGGCATGGCCGGAATGCAAGGGCCATTGCCAGTCCAGAAACAAGTCGCCGGCTGAACCGCTACCAGCGTCATACCTTTTCAGTATTTCGCCGCTGTATTGATCTATCGCGATTTCCCGGTAACCGATATAGCGGCTCAGTTCTCTCACATTGCGTTTCCAGACATAGTAAATACCTTGCCCATCCGCCGGCGCGCTTAGCATCCACATCTGTCCGTTCGGATACTGGTGACGGGCGACCGCTTCGGCTTGACCCGGCGTAATGGCGGTGGTGCCGGGTATAGAACGGGAATGAATTTTTGCCGATTCCATGCCTTCCCAGGCATTCGGCCGCTGTAGTGGCGAAAATTGCTTCACCAAAACATTGACCTGCTCCGGTAAGTTGAAATACACCCCCGAGAACACCACCACTAACAACACCGCAGCCGAATAAACGCCGACGATTTTGTGCAAGTCGAAGTTGAAGCGGACCAAACTGGCGCGAGGTTTAATCGTCAGGGCTGTTCGGAAATTGCCGGTGAGCGGCCACCAGACGATCAGGCCGGTGAGGATTGAAATAATGGCAAACGCGCTGACGATACCGACGAATATCACTCCCGGTGTATCCAGCAATAGGCAATAGTGCAACTGCATGATGAAGCTGATCAAGGGCCTGCCCCAGTAACGGTCGCGGGGATGCCAGAGCTGCTTGCCGGTGGCCCGTGCCGTGTAGGGGTTGACGAAAACGTAATAGCCGTCGCCCTGCTCGCCCGATTCGGCGTGCGCCGGCGCCGGTTGGTGATACAGCAATTTGTAGGCGGTGTCGGCATGGCGCGGATAATACAGTTTGTCTAACCGGCTGCCGGGCGGTTTGATGGTCTCCGCCGCCGCGATGATGTCATCCAGCGGACAAAGCTGTCTTTGACTAGCCGGCGGCGCTTGGATTCGAATCTGCTCGGCATTCAGCACGTCCTGTAATTCCTCGTAAAACACCAGAATGCCGCCGGTAAAACCCACCACCGCCAATACCGCGCCCACGAACAATCCCAGGTATAAATGCACCCGCAACCAGATTTGCCGCCGGGATTTCAGCCGTCGTAAGCGTGCCGATGTCAAAATTCAACCTTGACCGAACCTAAAAAAGTCCGCGGCATGCCCGGTTGCGAGCCGAAACTGCGGGTTTCCCAGGTCGAGGCCGAGTAATAGCGTTTATCAAGCAGGTTATCGACATTAAATTGCAGGCTGATTTTGGACGGTCCGGCGTTGAAGGCGTACCCCAGGGCGGCGTCGACGCGAGCGTATCCGGGCAGTTGAAAGCTGTTGGCGCGGTCGCCCTGGCGCTCGCCGGCCAGATAAACCCCGGCGCCCGTCCAAAAGCCTTGCCAGCCGAGGCCGGCGAAATCGTATTTGGACCACAGGCTGGCGGCTTGCTCGGGCACATTGGCGAACTGCTTACCCTGAATGTCCGTGACGTCCTTGGTAAACATCGTGCGGGTAAACGAATAGCTAGCGATCAGGCTCCAGAACTCGGTAATGCGTCCGGATACATCCAATTCGATACCCTGGCTGCGGCCCTCGCCGACCAGCACGTTGAAGCCCTGCGCCGCCAACGCGGCATCGGCGGCTGAGTGGCTGATGTTCTTCTTGGTCAGCTCGTAGTAAGTCAGGCCGGCATTCAACTTGCCGTCCCACCATTCGCCTTTTACGCCGGCTTCCCAGCCCTCCGACATTTCCGGACGGCGTTGCGAACCTGGAATCAGGCGGCTGGTGTTGGCGGCATTCATGGCTTTGACGTAGTTGGTGTAAAGCGAGAGCCAGTTCAATGGCCGGTAGAGCAGACCAGCCCGTGGACTGAATTCGCCGTCGTCGGTGACATCCGCGCCGTCGCTACTGCTGTGGGCTTGGTCGTAACGAGTGCCGAACAATAGATGCCAATCCTCGGCGATAGTGACTTGATCCTGAATGTACAAGCCCCACCAAGAGGTACGACTGGTCGATACCGGGCTGGAGGTTTCCGCCGCCAGATTGATGCCGGGCCGGTCGTAGGTAATCGGCTGAAAAATATTGATGGGTGATGGGAAACTGGTGCCGCAGGTGTCGCACAGGAAATAACTGCTGTTGGTGCGGCCGTCGGTCTTATAAAGATCGCCGCCGACGGTCAGGGTATGTTCCAGGCCGAACGTTTTGAAGTTGCCGGTGAGATTGACAATACCTTGGATGCTGTCCTCGGTGTAGTCATAGTCGCTGTAGAACAGGGAGGCGTCGCCGGTGGCTTCGTCCAGGGTATTGATGAAAGTGCCCGCCGAGAATTGGTGTTCGTAATTGTAGCCGACCTTGGCGTTCAGTTTCCATTTATCGGAAAAAGCATGGCTAAGGCTCAGGCCACCGTAAAGCAGACTGGAATCGCCATCGTCGGTAGCTCGCTCGCCTATGAAGCGGCTAATTGGCAGGTTAGCCGGTCGATTGCCGACGGCCGGAACGCCGAAGGTGGTGGGGCCGTTGACGTCGTGGTAGCGAAAATCCAGATCGAGTTGGGTGCGGGGTGAAATTTTCCAGGTCAGGGACGGGGCGATAAAACCACGTTCCTTATTGACGACGTCTATATAAGAATTGCTGCTCAAATATTCCATGTTCACCCGATACAACAAACTGCCGTCTTTGTTAATCGGCCCGCTGGCATCGGCAAGCGTGCGGTAGAGATCGAACGAGCCGAATTGCTGTTGCAACGAATAGTACGGCGTATCCAATGGCCGTTTAGTGACGTAGTTGATCAAGCCGCCTGGTTCCATGCGACCGTACAATGCACCGGCAGGACCTTTCAACACCTCAACCCGGTCGATCATCGCGAGGGAATGCGACTGCGGCAAGTCCCGAAGGCCGTCGATATATTGGCGGCTGTCGGTGGCAAAGCCACGTAAATAAGCGGTGTCATAGACATATTCTTCACCGCGCGAATCGAAATAGCCACTGACGTTGCGCAAGGCATCGCCGACACGGATGGCTTGCTGGTCGTCGAGAACCGCTTTGGGAATCACCTGAATCGATAACGGCGTATCCATGATCGGCGTGTCGGTTTTAGTAGCCGAGCTGGCAATGGTCCGGTTATAGAAAGGATTTCGCGGGTCGCTGTCGGCATAGCTGACTTTGCCGGTCACTGTGACTGGGGGTAAGGTGGCGGCGGATTGGGGTTCGGTAATTGCTTTCTTCTCCAACATTACATTGCCGGGACCGGTAAGCCGGTAACCAATGCCGGTACCTTGCAATAGTTTGTCGAGCGCCTGTTGCGGCGAAAAATGGCCGTTCACCGCACTGGAACGTGCATTTTGGGCAATTTCCGCTGGAAAACCGACTTGCCAATCACTAGCGGCAATGAAGGCGTTCAATGCGTCGGTCAAGGCTTGGGCCGGGATGTTGAAGGTTCGCGTGGCGCCGGGAGTATCGGTTTGGCCGGTCTCGGCGGCATAAACTGGTAGCGGCCGAATAGCCGGCAAAGCCAAAGCGATTGCCATGGCGAGTTTGCGTAATGCGGCGGGTGGGATGGGTGGTAGCCGATACATGAATACTCCTGGTCTGTGAACTTAATAGTCAGTGCAAAAAAGCACATGGCTACCGAGACGTTTCAGAAAACGGGATACACAGTCAGTTAAGCGATATTTTTACCGGCAAGCGTAGCGTTGCCTAATACGCAGGTAATTGGGCTGAGGTTTGAAACGGCGTAAAGCCGGAGCGGCAAACGGTTGGCGAGGTTTTGGACTTAGCTTTTTAACACCGTCAGATAAGGCGAGATATTGATGGTTTTGGCTCCCGCAATGTCCGCTAGGGTTCGGATCAGGGCTGCGGTATCTTCCAGTTTGTAATTTCCGGTTATCCGGGTGTTTGCCAATTTGGCGTCGGCGATGACGATGGCGCCTGGATGGTAGCGATCCAGTTCCGTTATCACGTCTGCCAAAGTTCGATCTTGAAAGATCAGGCGGCCTTTTAGCCAGGCAAAGGTCTTACCGGTATCTATGTTGCTGATTTCCGCAACGCTGTGGGTATCGATCTCGGTATGTTGGCCGACGCTTAATTGTCGGTTTTGGCCTTGTTCGGCGCTACAAATCACCAAGCCGCTTTCGACATTCACTTGGGTAGTATCGCCGGTTTTGACGCTGAAACGGGTGCCGACCACCCGCACTGTTCCCTGTGCTGTCGTCACAATGAATGGCCGGTGTTTGTCGGCTTGCACCTCAAAATACGCTTCGCCGCTTATTAAGATTACGCCGCGCTGTTGGCCGGCGTAATCCAGTTTTACCGCGCTATCGGTATTGAGAACCAGCGCGGAACCGTCTGCCAGTATTACTCGGCGCTGTTCGCCGGTGGCGGTGGTAATGTCTGCTTGCCAGCGTTGCAAGCAGCCGCTTGAAGCCAGGAACCAGCCGCTAATCAAGGTAATGCTGGCGGCTGCAGCCCAGCGCCGAATGGTCGATTTACGCTGCGCGGGCGGCCGAAGTGGGATACTGGCGTATTGGCTTAGGGCGGCGTTCAAGGCCGGCGATTGCCAGAGTTGCACCACTTTGTCGTAAGCGGTTTGATGCGTGGGGTCGGCGGCTAACCAGCAGGCAAACTCGGCTTGATCGGCCGCACCGCTTTTATGGTCTTGTAAGCGGGCAAACCAGGCAAGTGCTTGATCTTGGACATTACCCGGCGATGGAACTTCCTGATCAAAACGTAAAGGCATGGCGGTTGGCGGATTAGGTAATGGGGCGAATTTTATCAGTATTGGTGCTGTGTTCAGGAAAATCAGTATGGCCTAAGGTAATGGCTAGTCTTGCCGGCTGGCTAATAAATGAGTTAGAGCTGCCTGTACATTCTTCTCTACCGCGCTACGCGATATGTCGTAATAGGCGGCGATCCGCTCGTAATTCCAATGGTGAAATTTGTGCAACACCAGAATTTGCCTGCGCCGTTCGGGTAATTGCTCAAGCGCTGCCAGCATCAATGCCAGTTCTTGTTGATCGGATGCTTGCTGCTCGGGAGTCGGGGTATCGTCCGGCAAATTGTCCAGCAGCGATATATCTTCGTCCGTATCGGCCGTTTTTGAGTCGTCGGCGCGTTGGCGAATACGTTCTTTACGCAGATGATCCAGTGCCAGGTTTTTTGCGATTTGGTATAGAAACGGCCGCGGGTAACTGATGTCTTGGATTTCCAGGGCGTGCAGCATTTTTATGTAAGCTTCATGCGCCAAGTCTTCCGCGGTTTGCGGGCAGCCGACAATGCCGAAAATAGTGTGAATCAACGAATCGCGATGGCTCAAAAATAAATCGTCGATGTTGAAGGTGAGGCTGTTCATGGCGAAGACGTGTTTGGCGTGCTTGGAACCCGATAGAGCCGATTTACAGCAATATTTGAACCAATAAACAAGTGTGTTGATTTTGAAAGACAAAATCACATGGCACCCGGCGGCAGGGTATGGCATATGCCGTTTTAATAGGTGAAATGCCTGATTTATTTGCAATCAGAGTGGACGGGAGATGTGTGCTGGAAGTGCCCACAACTACACACTTTTTCTGCGAAAACTGCTAGTCTTATCACCTCGATTAAGCGGGTGGGGCCGAGCTTGGAACAGGATATAACAACAGATCTGCGGGTGTTGGAAAGTCATTTGGACGGTATGCTCAACCGCGTCCAACACAACAGCTTGACCTTGAAGCGATTGCAAAGCTTTGAAATGCGTTTACTGGGGCTTAGTTCGCTGGCGGAAATGATCGAGTTTATTCTCGGTGAAGCCAAGGCCTTGTTCGATTTGGACGTGATCAGTTTGTGTTTGATCGACCCTAAAAACGAAATCGCCGGTTACCTGGAAGTGGATAATTATAATTTTCGGGACCGGGAAGGGCTGTTTTTAGCCAGTAGCGAATGGCAATTGCGGCATAGTTTTGGTCTGTCCGACCAGCCGTTTCTGGGTAGCTATCAAACCACGATTTGCGAGAAGTTTTTCTCCGAATCGAATCAACAAAAACCGGCGTCGGTGGTGATTGCGCCGCTGATTCGCCGGGATCGGTATTTGGGCTCGTTGAATCTGGGCAGTTATCACAACGAGCGTTTCATGCAAGGTATGGCGACCGATTTTGTCGAGCACATCGCCTCGGTCATCAGTATTTGCCTGGAAAACAATCTTAATGTCGAAACCATGCGGCGCACCAGTTTGGTCGATCCCTTGACCGGCGTGAATAATCGGCGGTTTTTGGAGCAGCGTATCGAGGAAGAGCTGGATCGCAGTCAACGCAATCGCGAACCTTTGTCCTGTCTATTTCTGGATATTGATTTTTTCAAGCGCATCAACGACGGTTTTGGACACCAGGCTGGCGATCATGTCTTGGCTGTGGTGGCCGGAATCATCAAGAAATTGCTGCGCAATAATGATGTGCTGGCGCGTTACGGTGGCGAGGAATTTGTGGCCTTGCTGTCGCAATCCGATGAAAGTACGGCCTCGGAAATTGCCGAGCGGATTCGTTTGAGTATTGCTAATTTGCAGGTGGAGTATGGCGACCAAGCCATCCCGGTGACTATTTCGATTGGTGTGGCGACTTACCAGCCTAACCGGGCGCAGAAAAAGCTTGTCGCCGAGATTGCCTTGCAATTGGTGCAAACCGCCGATGCTGCCTTGTACGAAGCCAAACGTAAAGGCAGAAACCGTATTGAGAATGGCGGGTTGGTGTTAGTAACCGAGCCAGCTTAGTGGTAGCCGTTGGGATTATTTTTCTGCCAACGCCAGGTGTCGGTCATCATTTGTTTTAAATCCCGCTCGGCTTTCCAACCTATTTTTGCTTCGGCCAAGCTCGGATCAGCGTAGCAGGCCGCGACATCGCCGGCTCTGCGTGGTGCGATTTTGTAGGGTACCGCTTGGCCCGTCACCTCAATGAAGGTATTGACCATTTCCAATACGCTGTAGCCGTTGCCGGTTCCTAAATTAACCGCATCGCAAATAGCGGTATCGGCCGATTTACCGAGCAGGTATTGCAAGGCTTTGATATGGCCTTGCGCCAGATCGACCACATGGATGTAATCGCGCACACCGGTGCCGTCCTTAGTGGGGTAGTCGTCGCCGAACACCGACAGGACCGGCAATTTGCCGATGGCGACTTGCGATAAAAACGGCATCAGATTATTAGGGATGCCGTTTGGGTCTTCGCCGATCAAGCCGCTACTGTGCGCGCCGATCGGGTTGAAATAACGCAGTATTGCAAATTGCCAGGGCTGGCTGTTGCCGTTCAGGCTGTCGGCATTGCTGACATCGCGCAGGATTTCCTCGATAAATAGCTTGGTGCGGCCATAAGGGTTGGTGGCTTGCAGCGGGAAGCTTTCCAGAATCGGTACGCTGTGTGGATCGCCGTAAACGGTCGCCGACGAGCTGAATACCAATCTTTTCACCGCAAACTCTTGCATGGTCTCCAGTAACACTTGGGTGCCGTAGATGTTGTTGCGGTAATAGCTCAAGGGTTGCTGGCAAGATTCGCCGACGGCTTTCAGGCCGGCGAAATGAACCACCGCATCGACTTTATGTGCTTTAAAGATCTCGCGTAGCGCGGCTTGGTCGGTAATGTCGGCTTGATAGAAACCGGGTTTTTGTCCGGTAATGGTTTCGATACGTTTCAGCGACTCGATTTTGCTGTTACTCAGGTTATCGACAACGATAACCTCGAAACCGTTATTCAGCAGCTCTACACAGGTATGGCTACCGATATACCCGGCGCCGCCCGTCACTAAGATGGTGTGTTTCATCGTTGTAATTCCTGGTTAGCGCTCTAAGATGTCCAGCCCGGCTTCATCGGATACGATGCGCGGAATAGTGGATTCGGGGTCGCGGCGCAGGCCGGCAAAATCGAACAAGCTGGTATCGGCCATTTGCGACGGCGCGATATTTTGCAGGCTGGCGAAAATCGTCTCGATGCGGCCGGGGAATTGTTTATCCCAACCGTTGAGCATTTGTTTCATGGCTTTGCGTTGCAGGTTTTCCTGCGAACCGCACAGATTGCAAGGAATGATCGGAAACTGTTTGAAAGCTGCGAAGCGGTTGATGTCTTTTTCCCGGCAGTAAGCCAGCGGCCGAATCACGATGTTTTGTTTATCGTCGCTCAGCAGTTTCGGCGGCATGGCTTTTAGTTTGCCAGCGTAGAACATGTTTAAAAAGAAAGTCTCGATAATGTCGTCGCGGTGATGGCCGAGGGCGATCTTGGTGATCTTATGTTCCTTGGCAAACCCGTACAGCGTGCCGCGGCGTAGCCTAGAGCACAAGCTGCAGGTGGTTTGGCCTTCCGGAATGATGCGTTTGACGATGCTGTATGTGTCGTGCTCGATAATGTGGTAGGGCACGCCTATCGATTGCAAGTATTCCGGCAGTACGTGTTCTGGAAAGCCTGGCTGCTTTTGATCCAGATTGACGGCAATAATCTCAAAATTGATCGGTGCGGTTTTCTGCAAGTTCAGCAGAATGTCCAACATGGTGTAAGAATCTTTGCCGCCGGACAGACACACCATGACCTTATCATCGGGCTCTATCATGTTGAAATCGGCGATGGCTTCGCCAACGCAACGTCTCAGGCGTTTTTGCAGCTTGTTAAACTGGGTACGGGATTTGTGTTCTGGATCGGACATGGGTGCAGGGAAGGGCGGCTGAACCAAAGTTGCAGCCGCGCCAAAGTTAGCCGTTATAGCGTTGGAAAATCAGCGTGGCGTTGGTCCCGCCAAAGCCGAAGCTGTTGGACATAATGGTGTTCAGCGTGACGTTATCCCGATATTCTCTAACGATAGGAATGCCGGCCGCGCCTGGATCGAGTTGGTTGATATTGGCGGAGGCACTCAAGAAGTTTTCTTGCATCATCAGCAAGGAATAAATGGCTTCGTTGACGCCGGCCGCACCCAAGGCATGTCCGGTTAAAGATTTGGTTGAGCTGACTGCCGGTACGCCGTCAACACCAAACACTTCGCGCATCGCTTCCAGTTCGCGGGTGTCGCCTACCGGGGTGCTGGTGCCGTGCGCGTTGATATAGTCAATTTTTTCATTAACGGTAGCCAAGGCTTGTTGCATGCAGCGCACTGCGCCTTCGCCGGAGGGCTGTACCATGTCGTAGCCATCGGACGTGGCGCCATAGCCGACCAACTCGGCATAAATTTTAGCGCCGCGCGCTTTGGCGTGTTCCAGTTCTTCGATTACCAGAACGCCACCGCCGCCGGAGATGACGAAGCCGTCGCGGGTTTCGTCGTAAGGCCGTGAGGCTGTGGCTGGCGTGTCATTATATTTTGAAGACAATGCGCCCATCGCGTCGAACATCACCGACATAGTCCAGTGCAGTTCTTCACCGCCGCCGGCGAACACAACGTCTTGTTTGCCTAATTGAATCAATTCCATGGCGTGGCCGATGCAGTGGGCGCTAGTGGCGCAAGCGGAGCTGATGGAGTAATTGACGCCTTTGATTTTGAAAGGCGTCGCCAGACAGGCCGTGTTGGTACTGGACATGGCGCGTGTCACCATGTACGGACCGACTTTTTTCACGCCTTTCGAGCGCAGAATGTCGGCGGAATCGACCAGATTGGACGTTGACGGCCCGCCTGAGCCCATCACTAAGCCGGTGCGGATATTGGACACTTGCGACTCTTCCAGGCCGGAGTCGGCAATAGCCTGCTCCATAGCCAGGTAGTTGTATGCGGCACCGTCGCCCATAAAGCGTTTAACTTTACGGTCTATCGCTTCATCCAGATCAATATTAACCGGGCCGTGTACATGGCTGCGAAAGCCCATTTCGGCATAGACCGGTGCGTGAACGATACCGGAACGGCCGGCGCGTAAAGAATCAACCACTTCGTCCCGGTTGTTGCCGATGCTGGAAACTATCCCTAAACCTGTTACAACGACGCGCTTCATGATGGTTTCCTTAGAAATCTTGGGTGGAAGTGAATAAACCGACTCGTAAATCGGTCGCCTCGTAGATTTGTTTGCCATCGACTTCCATCGTCGCATCGGCGATGCCCATGACCAATTTGCGTAGAATCACACGCTTCAAGTCGATTTTATAAGTCACTTTTTTGGCTGTCGGCAGCACTTGGCCGGTGAATTTAACTTCGCCGCAACCCAGCGCGCGGCCTTTGCCAGGGCCGCCCAGCCAGCATAAATAAAAACCGACCAATTGCCACATCGCGTCCAAACCCAGACAGCCCGGCATGACCGGATCACCTTGAAAGTGGCAATCAAAAAACCATAATTCGGGGGTAATATCCAGCTCGGCGATGATTTCGCCTTTGCCGTATTTGCCGCCTTCATCGGAAATATGGACGATGCGGTCCATCATCAGCATATTGGGAAGCGGTAGCTGCGCGTTGGTCGGACCGTATAATTCACCTCGGCCGGACATTAATAATTCTTCGCGCGTGAAACTGTGCTGCTTCTCCATCTTGATTTTTACCTGGTTGGTGGGTTCAAAAACTGCGGCATTATCTAATAATCGGCTTAAAAAATCAGCTCAATTTTTAGCCGGGCATGACCTCGCGCATTAGATCGTCGATCTTTAAGCTGTCGCGTTGCAGCCGTTGTTGGTAGATCAAGCTATACATTAACACCGATGCAACATACCCCCGAGTCTCCTTGTAAGGGATGTTTTCAATCCAGATGTCGGCCGGCAAAGCTCGGTTTTCCGGTAGCCAGCGCTTCACTTTATTGGCGCCGGCGTTATAGGCGGCCGTGGCTAGTGCGACGTGGCCATTGAATTGGCGCAAGAGTTTTTTGAAATAAAACGTCCCGTATTTGACATTGAGTTCCGGTTTAAACAGGCTGTAATCGCTATCCCAACTATCGCGCATTTCGGCGGCAATTTGCCGGCCGGTGTTTGGCATGATCTGCATCAAACCTTTAGCGCCAGCCGGCGAATCGGCCAATTCATCGAACGCGCTTTCCTGGCGGATCAAGCCCAAAATTAAACCCGGGTCCAATTGTTGTGCGGCGGCGTTACTTTGGATGGGCTGGATATAGGTCAGCGGAAAGCGTAGATTGACGTCGTCCCATTGATTAGCTTTGGCTATAGTGGCAATCGCCAAAGCCGGACAATTGGCTTGTTTGGCCAGTTTTGCGGCGACGGGTAGCTGGCGACTATCCAGTTTGGCTATCGCGTACCACCATTGGCGTTTGGCTTCCGGTTTTCTGTCGATAGCGAGTAGTTCGGAAAATACCTGGAAATCCGGTCGATTTTGTAAAGCCGCGAGGTCGCTGCTTGATATCGTCAAAGGCCTGTCCACCAGTTCAATGGCTTGCCTTAATCTGCCGGCGGCCAGAAAACCGTAGAAACTGCGATTTTTTGCCAATTGTTGGAACAAGGCATTGGCTGCTGCGCTCTGGCCGGTTTCCGCCAAGCCGCGAGCTTGCCAGTACTGCCATTTTTCCTGAGATTTTTCATCGTCGTTAAGGCCGGTAATCGCCACAGCGACGTCTTGCCAGTTCTGCATATTCAATGCGGCTCTGACTCGCCATTCCCGGGCCGATTCGTCGCTGTTTTCAAGTTGCGACAAGCGGGCGTAAGCGCGGCTGTCGTGTTTTAAGGCCAAGGCGATAGCGATACGTTTTTCGATAAAAGCGGCGATTGCCGGCGTAATGGCGATTTGCGATTTATGACTGTCCCAAGTCGTCATGGCCGTTTCGACATTGGTTTCCAGCCAGCGGTCAATCGCATGGGCAAACAGGTCTCCGGCTTGCTGAGGGTTCTCGCGCCAGCCTGTATCAGCAATAACGGTTTCCGGCTGTCGGTGCAGTTTTAACCAGATATTGGCCTGCTTGAGTTCCGCGTCGCTGAAAAATCGGGTCAAGTAGCTGGCCAGGCTTTGATTGTCACGTTTGAGGGCGGCGTGAAATCGTTGGTTGATCAGCTCTTTATTAAAATACGGCGATGATTTATAAGCTTCGAACAGGACATCGCAATTATCCGGCTGCGATTTACCGCTTAACCATAAAGTGCGGGCTTGATTAAAGGCTTCCAAGGCTTGGCCGGTTTGCAATTGAGCCAGGCCGGCGTAGCATTGCAGCTCGGGATCGTCACTGCCTTGATAATTATTCAACAGCACTAGCCACTGCTGCTTTTTACCCAAAGCCAGCAACCACTTTTGCCGCAGCCCGGCCGCGTAACGACTGGCGGCGTGCTCGTTTAAAAACTGTTTGATGTCGGCGTCGGCGTCCAAATGATTTTTTAACCATTGGTATTGCAGATAAGGATATAGCGGGTAGCCTTTTAGGTTTGAAGCCAGCGCGAAATATTCGGCATCGCGATTCTGGTCAAGTGCTTGCTCGGCACGCAAAAATAGCTGACGTTGGCTGGCCAAAGAGATTTCATCCGCCTGGGCACTGTTCGGTAAAACGCCGGTCAGAGCGGCAAGCAGTAAAAAACACGGGATAACATGCATATCAATTTCCACGACAGCCGAGACTAAACACCAAGCAAGAAGTTTTTGCAAAGTGGGTCGGACCATTATAATCGTTAAACTTCATCGAATTTGTTTCATTACCTTGAAAACCTCACAGCGCGCGGCGCAAGCCGAATATTCCTGGCAGTATATTTACAGCATCGCTAAGCAGCATAAAAAACAACTGATCAACGGGCATTTGGTCGCCATCTTGGCAACGGTTGCCAGCGTACCGGTACCCTTATTGATGCCGTTATTGGTGGACGAAGTTCTGCTTAACCATCCGGGCGTGGTGCTGAATAGCCTCAACCCGTGGCTACCCGGCGAGTGGCAGCAACCTGCCATTTACATTGCCATTATTTTGCTGCTGAGCTTGCTGTTGCGCTTGTTTGCCTTGGTGCTAAACATTATGCAGACTCGGCAGTTTTCCAATATTGCCAAGGATGTGATTTTTCGCATTCGCGAAAGTTTGGTGAAACATTTGCAACACATTTCGATGTCCGAGTATGAAAGCCTGGGCAGCGGTACGGTCAGTTCGCACATGGTGACCGACCTCGATACGCTGGATAATTTTATCGGCACCACGATCAGTAAATTATTGGTGGCAGTTCTGACCGTGTTCGGTACCGCTTTAATTCTGCTGTGGATGCACTGGCAATTGGGTTTATTCATTATCTTTTTGAACCCGCTGGTAATTTACCTGGCGAGGGCCGTTGGTTCCAGGGTGAAGGAACTAAAGGCTAACGAAAACAAAGCCTACGCGATATTCCAGCAAGCTTTGAGCGAAACGCTGGAGGCGATTCATCAAATCCGCGCCAGCAACCGTGAGGGGCATTATTGCCGGCAGTTGATCGGCAGCGCGTTAGCGGTGAAAAACCACTCGACCATCTATGCCTGGAAAAGCGATGCGACGGTGCGTTTGAGCTTTTTGACCTTCTTATTTGGCTTCGATATTTTCCGCGCAACAGCGATGCTGATGGTGCTGTATTCCAATCTGACCATAGGCGAAATGCTGGCGGTATTCGGTTATCTGTGGTTCATGATGGCGCCGGTGCAGGAGATATTAAGCATTCAGCAGTCTTTTTATGCCGCCAAAGCCGCGTTGGCCCGCGTCAACCAGCTGACCCTGTTGCAGCGCGAACCTTATTATCCGCATTTGCAAAACCCGTTTATCGGGCGTAAAACCGTGTCGGTCAGCGTCAAGAATCTGCATTTTAGTTACAAGGACGAACCGGTACTGAACGGTATTAATCTGACCATACCGGCCGGCGAGAAAATCGCACTGGTCGGCGCCAGCGGCGGTGGCAAGTCGACGCTGGCGCAAACTTTGATCGGTTTATATCCGCCGGGCAGCGGCATGATTTATTTCGACGGCGTGCCGCTGAACCGGATAGGCTTGGATGTGGTGCGCGAACATGTCGCGACCGTTTTACAGCATCCCGCTTTGCTAAACGATACGATACGCGCCAATCTGACCTTGGGCCGGGAGATTGCCGATGCTGAATTGTGGCGAGCTTTGGAGATTGCGCAAATGAAGTCCACCGTTGAAGAACAGCCGCAGGGTTTGGACACCGTGGTGGGTAGGCAGGGTATGCGCTTATCCGGCGGCCAACGGCAACGGCTGGCCATCGCCCGGATGATAGTCAGCCAGCCGGCAGTGGTGATTCTCGACGAAGCCACATCGGCGCTGGACAGCGAAACCGAGTATAAACTGCACCAAGCCTTGAGCACCTTTCTGGAAGGCCGTACTACCATCATCATTGCGCATAGGCTCAGTGCGGTGAAACAGGCTGATCATGTGTATGTCTTTGAACAAGGCCAGATTTGCGAACAAGGCAAACACGATTCCTTGATTCAACAAAACGGCTTGTACGCCAAACTTTACGGTGATTATCAATAGTGTCGGAATTATACGATTTACACAGTCATTCCACCGCGTCCGACGGCGCGTTGTCGCCCACCGAACTGGTGTTGCGTGCTCAACAGCAGGGCGTTACCGCGCTGGCTTTGACCGACCACGATACAACTGCCGGTTTACAAGAAGCGACCGAAGCCGCCGCGCAAGCCGGCATCCGCTTGATTCCCGGCATCGAACTGTCGGCCAGTTTTGAAAGCCATTGTCTACACATCGTCGGTTTAAATATCGATCCACAGCATCCGGGTTTACTCGACGGTATTGCCAAGCAACAATTAATTCGCGACCAACGCGCGCAAAAAATTGCCGAAAAACTGGCGAAGAAGGGCATAGCCGATGCCTATCCCACGTTAAGACAAATCGCCGGTAACGGCGAAATCACCCGCCTGCATTTTGCCGATTTTCTGGTTAATCAAGGTGTGGTCGAAACCCAGCAGGACGCATTTGATCGTTATTTGAGCAAGGGCAAGCCGGCTTATGTACCAACGGTTTGGGCCGGTCTGGCCGATTGTGTCGGCTGGATTCGGGCCGCCGGCGGTGTGGCGGTGTTGGCGCATCCCTTGCGTTACAAACTCAGTACCAAATGGATTAACAAAGCATTGGTGGCATTCAAGGCGGCAGGCGGGCAGGGCATCGAAGTGGTGACGGGTCGGGCCAGCGTCGATGATATCCGCTTAAGTTATTTGCATGCCAGCAAACATCAATTGCATGCATCGATGGGCTCGGATTTTCATGCGCCGGGCAACCCATGGCTAGAGCTCGGGCGTTTGGCGGCCTTGCCGGACGGCGCGTCACCGGTTTGGCAGTTATTTTAACCAGGCGTAAACAACTGGGCGAATTCGTCGGCGGGCAAGGGTTGATTCCAATAAAACCCCTGCGCTTTGCGGCAACCGAGTTGATGCAGTTGCTCGGCTTGCTCCTTGGTTTCCACGCCTTCGGCCAAGGTCAGCAGGCCCAGCGTATCGCCCAATTGCAGGATGGCTTTGACGATAGCGGTGTCTTCGGCTTTGCCTGAGGTTAAATCCCGGATAAACGATTGGTCGATTTTTAGTTTGTTCACCGCAAAGCGCTTCAAATAACTCAGTGAGGAATAACCGGTGCCGAAATCGTCGATGGCAAAGCTGACGCCCAAGGCGCGCAACTGGGCAATCGTATTGATGACGGCATTGGTATCGAACATCAGGACCGATTCGGTTAACTCCAGCTCTAAATAATGCGGTTCCAGGCCGGATTCCGCCAATGCGCTTTGCACCGACTCCAATAAGTTGCCGCGTTTGAACTGTAGGGCCGAGATGTTGACGGTAACCAGCAGTTTCATACCGGCGTCATGCCAAAGCTTGTTTTGCTTGCAGGCTTCACGTAACACCCAGTCGCCTATCGGTACGATCATGCCGTTGTCCTCAGCGATAGGAATGAACTTGGCCGGCGGGATCATCGGGCTGTTTTCCGGTTGCCAGCGCAGCAAGGCTTCCGCGCCGATCACCGTGTTGTTGTGTATGGAATATTGCGGCTGATAATGCAAGCGAAGTTCTTTGCGCTTCAAAGCCATGCGCAGGCCGTTCTCGATATTCATCCGCTCGATAGACGCCAGGTTCATATCGTTGGAAAAGAAGCGGAAGGTATTGCGGCCTTCGTTTTTAGCCGAATACATTGCCGTGTCGGCTTTGTTGAGTAAACCGTGAAAATTCAGGCCGTCATTGGGATACAAACTGACGCCTATGCTGAAGGAGGTGCAAAGGGTAACACCTTCGATCACAAAGGGTTGTGTCAGTTGATCGAGAATTTTCAGCACAATTTGCGTGATCGCGTCGATGTCGGGAATGTCGGTGAGGATAATGATGAATTCATCGCCGCCTTGCCGGCAAACCGTATCCACCTCGCGCACGCATTGCACCAGACGCTCCGCGATGCCTTGCAGTAAGCGGTCGCCGACGTCGTGCCCCATTGTGTCGTTAATATTTTTAAAATGATCCAGGTCCAGAAACAGTAAGCCGACCAGCGTGTTGTTACGCACGGCATGGGCCATGGCCTGGTTAAAGCGGTCGCGCAACAAGGTGCGATTGGGCAAATTGGTGAGCGGATCGTGACGTGCCAGATATTCGATTTGGGCTTCGGCGGCCTTGCGCTCGGTAATGTCCGAAAAAATGCCGATGTAATGGCTGATGGCGCCATGGGTGTTATACATCGCGGAAATACCTAGCCACGCGGGATAAGATTCGCCGTTCTTGCGGGTATCCCAAATTTCGCCTTGCCAGTAGCCGTTTTCGCGCAAGGCCTGCCAGATACGTTGATAGTGGTTGAGGTCAAGATGACGCGCATCGAGAATGGAGGGCGTTTGCTGAAGCACTTCTTCGGCTCTGTAACCGGTAATCGTCGTATAGGCCTGATTGCTGGACACGATGCGGGTATCCGGATCGCACAGGAAAATGGCCTCGCCGCTGTTTTCGAACACTTTGGCCAGCAAATTCAGGCGTTCGGCTGCCGTTTTACTGTCGGTGATGTCGGTGTGGGTGCCCAGCATGCGCACTGGCTGATGATTGGCATCACGTTCGGCGATACTGCCTATCGATAATATCCATTTCCAGCTATCGTCCGCGCAACGCTGCCGATATTCCAGGCGATATTCTGCCAGTTCCCCGGCGATGTACTGCCGGTAGGCGTCGGAAACGCGCTGCCGGTCATCGGGATGCAAGCGCATGATCCAGCTGTCGATATTGGCGTCGAAATCGGCTGGGTTGTAGCCGAGCATGCTGGCATATTCGGCGTTGATGATCATGGCCCCGGTTTGCGGATTGATGTCATAAAAACCTTGTTTGGCTGCCTGCATGGACAGCCGCAAGCGTTCCTCGCTATCGGCAAGGGCTTGCTGCGTGCTGCGCATTTCGGTGATGTCGTGCGCCAGACCGTTCACCGCAACCACTCGGCCATGGTCGTCGAACATGGGCGACTCATTGAGGCTGAGTACACGCAGACTGCCATCCTTGCTGCGTACTTCCACTTCGTAGTTCGGTGGTTTGATGCCCGCCAGGCATTGTTCGGTGTAGGTTCTGGCAAGCCGATTGATCGGGTTGTTGGTCGTTATATCGAAGCAGTCGCAATGTAGTTCGTCGGGTTTGTAGCCGAGGATATGCTCCACCGAAGGACCTAGATAAGTAAAAATACGTTCGGTATTGTGAGAATACAGGAAGTATTCGTTACCGATGCTTTCCACCAAATCCCGAAAGCGTTGCTCGCTTTGCTTGAGTAGCGTTTGTTGCTCTATAAGACGTTGTGTAGTGCGGTGCGAGCGCAGCACATAGCTGATGCGATGCGGCAACAGCGGCCATTGGATGGGTTTGCCGATAAAGTCGGTAGCCCCCAGCCGAAAGGCGTCTTCCACCGCTTGCGTATCCTCGATAGCCGTCATCATGACAATCGGCACCGATTTGTCGCTGGCGGCACGCATGCCTTGTAAACAACTGAAACCATCCATCTCCGGCATCATCACGTCCAGCAGCACCAAATCCGGCTCGGCGGCGATAAATTGTTCCAATCCGGTCCGGCCGTTGTCGGTTTCGATCAGTTCGTAGCCGTCGGCTTGCAAGATTTGCCTGACCAGCAGACGGATCATCGGATCGTCGTCGACTAACAGGATGCGCGGCTTGGCGGACATGTCAGACTTTGTCGGCTAACAAGCGTTGCGCATTGAATGCACGGACAAATGCGGCAAATTCATTGGCGGGCATGGGCTTGTTGTACAAAAAGCCTTGCACTACCTCGCAACCACTGTCGAGCAGGAAGTTGGCTTGATCTTCATTCTCCACGCCCTCCGCGACCACTTCCAGCGACAGCGCGTCGGCCAAAGCCAATATTGCCGCGGTAATCGCCATGTCGTCTTCATTGTGCGGAAGATCGCGGACAAAGCAATGATCGACTTTCAATTCCGAGATAGGCAGTTTTTTTAAATAAGACAAGGATGAATAACCTGTGCCGAAATCGTCGATACTGATTTTGACGCCCAGGGCTTGTAATTCCCGCAAGGTCACTAAAGCGTCGTCGATATGGTCGAGTAAGATGGTTTCGGTCAGTTCCAGCTTGAGGTAGCGAGGTTCCAGGCCGATGCCGGTCAATACGTCGCGGACGTGATTGCCAAAGCCGTATTGTCGGAATTGAGTTGCCGATACGTTCACCGCCATGATCAGTCCTTGGCTCAGTCCCGATTGTTGCCAATCCAAAGTTTGCCGGCTGGCATTTTCCAGCACCCAATCGCTGATTTGGGCAATCAAGCCGGAATCTTCGGCAATAGGAATAAATTGCGACGGGCCGATCAAACCCAGTTCCGGGTGCTGCCAGCGAATCAAGGCCTCGCAGCCGACGACTTGCTGGCGGCGGATATTAATTTTGGCTTGATAGTAAAGCTGCAATTCATGGCGTTCTATGGCGCGGCGCAGGCTGTTTTCCATCGCCAGTTTATGAAACGCGGCAACATTCAGCGATTTACTGAAAAACTGATAATTGTTATGGCCGTGTTCGCTAGCATGGTTCATCGCAAACTCGCCGTTTTTGATGAAGCTGTCTTCATCCTGGCCGTCCCCCGGATAGACGGCGATGCCGATATTGATCCCCAGAAACAGTTCGGTGTTCTCCACCGGAAAAGCGTGCTGCATCGCCTGAAAAATCCGCTTAGCCACTTTGACGCTATCGCGCGTGTCCTCGATACGATTCAGCAACACGGTAAATTCGTTACCGCCCAGCCGGGAGACCGTCATGTCCGCCAAATCGTAATCGGCGTTGATGGAAATGTAGTCGCAATCCCGCACTTCGGCCAGCAAGCGTTCGGCGAACAATTTCAACACCTGGTCGCCGATTTTGGGGCCCAGGGTTTCGTTGATGCGTTTGAAACGATCAATACTGATAAATAAAGTGGAAATGACCGTACCGTAGCGCGTGCAATAGGCCATTGCTTGCGCCAGAACTTCCTTGAACAGCGTCCGGTTGGGCAGGCCGGTTAGCGGGTCGTAGTAAGATAAAAGCCTCACCCGTTCTTCTATGTGCCGGCGTTCGGTAATATCTTGCAGCGTACCGTGAATATGGCTTACCTGCCCATCGGCGATCACGGGTTTGCCTTGAATATGAATCACTTGGTTGGCGCCATCGCGACGAGTAATCGATAATTCCAGGCGAAAACTGCGTCGGTTTTTGACGCAAAGATCAATGGCTTGTTGCAGTTTGCCGACTTCCGATGGCTGCATGGATTTGTATAAGTCGCGGCATTTATGTTCGAACGATGAGCGATTCGTGCCGAGGATATTAAAGACTTCTTCCGACCATTGCATGTTGTCGTCGGCAATAGACCAGTACCAACTGCCCAGTTGCGCTATTTTTTGCGCTTGGCGCAGTGCCGCTTCGCTTCGGGCCAGTTCTTCTAACGTGGCGACCGAGCGCAGCAAGTAACGTAAGCGGTGCGGTAAGGTCGGCCAATTGAGCGGTTTGGAGATAAAGTCGGTCGCGCCCAATTGAAAGGCGCGATTGACCGATTCCAGGTCGTCCATGCCGGTCAGCATCACGACGGGCAGCAGGCTGTTGCCGGGCATGTTTTTGATGGCTTGCAGGCAGTCGAAGCCGTTGAGGTCCGGCAACATGACATCCAGCAATACCAGATTGGGCCGTTCGCTGGCTGCCAATGCCAAGCCTTGCTTGCCGCTAGCCGCGCAAATGACATCAAACGCTTCTCTTTGCAGAATTTCTTGCAACATCAGACGCACCATATCGTCGTCGTCTATCGCTAAAATCAGGCTGCGGGCAGGTAATCGTTGCATTATGAGGGTTTGAGTTGCGAAAGCCGCTGGAGAATTTCTTTATATTCTGTTTGCAGGCTTTCGGCAACCCGGCTATCGAATTGCAAAGTGTTGTGCCGCGCTGCATGTTCAAGCGCACGGGCCAGTTCCGACAAGTTTAGTGCGCCGATGTTGGCTGCGGCCGATTTTAGACTATGCGCGGCATGCCGCACTGTTTCCGTATTCCGTTCCAACAGGCCGGAGCGGAGTGTCGCGATATGTTGCTCGGCATTTGTCCTAAACAAGGCCAAGACGTCGTCGACCAGCGCGCTGCCGCCAATTTCCCGCAAGGTATTCAGCGCGGCCGGGTCTAGAGTAGCGGCAATCGATTTGATCTCGGGAGCGGCTGTATTGAGGGCGGTTGTGGGCAGCGGGGCTGCCAACGCCTGGATTTTGTCTTGCAAGGTTTTTTGTAAAAACGGTTTACTGAGGTAATCATCCATGCCGGCCTGCAAACAGCGTTCGCGATCACCTTCCATGGCGTTGGCGGTGAGGGCGATAATGGGGATTCGAGGCAAATTGCGGCTGCTTTCCCGATTGCGGATGTATTGGGTTGCCGTGTAACCGTCCATGACCGGCATCATGCAATCCATCAGGATGAGATCGACCGGCTCACGGTCGATAATATCGAGCACTTCCCGGCCGTTATTCGCCAGCGACAGGGTGTAGCCCAACTGGCGCAACATGGCGCTGCAAACTTTCTGGTTGACCGGATTGTCTTCGGCCAACAGGATTCGAATGGCGCCGGCAGCAGAAGCCGGCGTACTGAACGATTGCGGTTTTTGCGACATCAGCCCGAGCAGCGCATCGTGCAGGGTGCGTCTGTGCAGGGGCTTGTGAAGGTACAGATCGCAGGCGCTGCCGCGAATTTTGGCTAATACGTCCTCATCGTTGCTGGACGTAATAATGACGATGCGGATATTGGCAAATCGCCGGTCTATACGAATCCGTTGGGTTAATTCGACGCCGTTCATGCCCAGCATTTTCATGTCCAGCACGGCAATATCGAAGAACAGGCCCAAGTGTGCCGACTGATCGAGAATTTCCAAGGCGTGAGCGCCATTTTTGGCGACGCGGGTAAACATGCCAAAAACAGTCAAATGATTTTCCAGGATTTTTGCATTGGTGGCGTTATCTTCCACCAATAAGACCTGCTTGCCTTGCAGATCGTTGCCCGGCAAGCTTGCAGGCAGGGCTTGGCTAGCTTGGCGGAGCGGGATATGCAGGGTAAATACCGAGCCGCTGTTCGCACGGCTTTGCACTTGGATATTGCCGCCCATCAATTCGCTTAGTTCCTTGCTGATGGCCAATCCCAGACCGGTGCCGCCGTATTTGCGGGTGGTGGAGCCGTCGGCTTGACTAAAAGATTTGAATAGCCTGGCTTGAGTGTCCGGGCCGATGCCGATGCCGGTGTCGCTAATACAAAACTCCAGGCACATGCCATCAGCGGATGGGCAGAGATCCGATTCGGCCACATTCACTTGCATTTTCACCGAGCCGGCTTCGGTAAATTTGATGGCGTTGGATAACAAGTTGGTGAGTATTTGCCGTAAGCGATAAGGATCGCCTCTGACGTCGCGTGGCACCCGTTTATCGACGGTGCACACCAGTTCGATGTTTTTGCTGCTGGCGCGTTCGAAGAACAAGGCAGCGAGTTGGTCGGTAAGATTGATCAAATTAAAATCGATTTCTTCCAATTCCAGCTTGCCCGCTTCGATTTTGGAAAAGTCCAGAATATCGTTAATCACGGTCAACAGTGAATCGGCGGAGCTGAACACGGTTTCGGCGTATTGGCGTTGCGTGGTGTCGAGGTCGGTGCCCAACAGCAATTCGGTCATGCCCAGCACCCCGTTCATGGGGGTGCGGATTTCGTGGCTCATGGTTGCCAGGAATTGCGACTTGGCGATATTGGCGGCTTGGGCATCGACGACGGCCTGCCGCAGGTCGGCGGTGCGCAGATCGACTTGTTTTTCCAGGTTGCCGCGCTGATTTTCCAGTTCGGCATCGCGTTGTTGTACCCGCTCTATCATCTGGTTGAAGCTTCTTACCAGTTGGCCGATTTCATCTTCGCCTTCACCTTGGGCGCGCACCATGTAGTTGTTGTCCCTGGATACCTGTTTGGCCAGTGAAGACAAACGGATCAGCGGTGCGGCGATCGATTCCGCCAAGCGCCGGCCGAAAAAAACCGCCAGAATAAACGACACCACCATCACCAAAAAAATTTGGCCCAGACTGATAATCACCATACGCCACATGGGCTTTAAGTCGAGCTGCAAGCGTAAGGTGCCGATCACGTCGCCGTTATCGTCGGGTAAGGGGTTTAAAATGACATGGCTCAATATCCGCAAACCCTGGTTGCGTTGTTGTTGTTCCGCATCGCTCAAGGTGGCGGGGAAACTGTCCGGTGCAGCCTTGGCCGGGTAATGGGCGAAAATTTCGCCGTCATTTTTGTAGAGTTGCGCGGAGATGACTTCAGATTTGCCGCGTAAGGTGGCTAGAATCTCGGTGCCGGTTTTGGTGTCGCCAAACAGCAGCGCAGCGTTAGCGTTAAAACCGATCATTTTGCCGAGCGAACGCACCTCCATTGACAGTTCGCGCCGCTCTTGCCAGATATGCGTCATGCTGGTAATTAATAAGGTAAACAGCAGAGCCAATGCCAAAGTGATGGCTTGCAAGCGTTGCAGCTTGTAGGTCATCGGCAGATTGGCCAGTTTGTCGCGAATCATGGGTGGCGTCGAGATGTCATCTGCATGTGGGCTTATTTACCGGCCAAAATGTTTTTAGCCAGTTTCAGCAGCTGGGCGCTGATGCGCGTGTTACCGGCGTTGGCGGTTTCCAAGTTAATTTCGAAGCTGAGCCGGTTGCCGTCCTGGATCAAACCTATGGTGCCGCCCTGGTTGATAAACCCGGCTTTGTCGCTGACGCTGACTACCGGCGAGCCTTTTAATTCGCGGGCGTAATCGCCCGGATTATCGGCGGTATCGATAAAGATCAGATGGCAGGATTTTATATCTTTGGGTGATATATTGCGGGCGATATCCAAGGGCTTGCCGTTCACCGTTTTGCCTTCCAACATCAATAAATGGTCGCCGAAATCGGTATGACTGCTCAGGCACAAGGTATAACGATTCGGTGTGGTTGCCGACTCCGGCCATTCGATAAACTTAAAGAAATTGTATAAAAATGCCACTTTTACCGCTGCTTCGCTGGCCGCTTCGGCGTGGCATAGATGGCCGCTAAACAGCAAAGGCAGCAACAGCATTTTGCTGAGTAGCGCGATAGGCGCGAATCTTGGTTTTTCCGCAGGGCGCCGGCACGACGCATCGCAGCCGTAATTTCGGCACGATCCGCACAATCTTGCATAACGATGGCGCAAGATTCGCTTCATATTCGACACCTGTTTTTTGCTGTATGCATAGTGTCGGGCCGCTTAAAAGTCCCAGCGCAAGGTGCCGTATACCTCGCGTTGCACGGCTGTGGCGGTGGAAAACATATCCGAGCCGTATTCGAAATGACTGCTATTCAGCAAATTTCGGCCCACCAGCGCCAGTTCCACGCCCGCGCCCAAATCCCATCCCAAACGTGCATCCAGGTCCTGATAGGCTCTGGATTGCGCGCCGTTAAGGCCGGTTGCATCCGAATAACGCCAGTTCAGATCCAGCTTGAGTTGCGGGGAGAATTGGTACATAGACCAGAGCATGGCTTTATGGGCCGGGTAGCTGTCTCCGGAGATCAGCGTGGTGTTGGCAGGTGCCAGCGGAGACAGGCGGAAGCGTTCTTCTTCGTGGCTATAAGTGGCGCGCAGTTTCCAATTTTCAGTCGCTTGCCAATCGACACTGATTTCCCCGCCGTAGACTTGTACATGGCCGTAGTTGTTGTAATCCAGCGTCTGCAACATATAGCCGGCGAAGCGTTGGGTATTGGGGGTCAAGCTGGCGTAATCGTCGTAGCTGTAATGATACAAGGCTACATCAGTACTGAGTTGGCGACTCAGTTGGCCGCGCCAGCCCAGTTCGAAGCCGAGCATTTTTTCGGCGGTCAAGTCGGGGTTGCCGGTTAGGTTGCGCAGCACAGGCACAGTATTGCCACGTATCGTGTATGGCTGGGTTTGCAAGCCGTAGGAAATATTTTGCTCGACCCAATTGGGCGTGCGCACCGAGCGGGATACCGAGCCCCAAAACGAATGTTGGTCGTCGGGCGTCCACAGCAAGCGTGCGTTGGGTTGCACTTCGAATTGCGTGACCGGGTTGTGCTCCAGCTTGCTGCCCAAGGTCAAATGCCAACGATCAGGCACCAAGGTAATATCGTCCTGTCCGAACAGGCTGTAGATACGGTCGGTGCGATTGTTGGCGCTCATGGAGATTTGCGCGCTGTCCTCAAAATTATTCAGATTGAAACGCACGCCGCTGCCCCACACCAACATGTGGCTGTCGTTCAGCTTGTAGTTATGCTGAAAATCGACATCGATATTGTCGATTTGATATTCCGAATTCAAGTAAGGCGATTTCCGGCTGTGCCTGTCCCAATACATGCGTAACACGGTATTCGAGTCCGAGCTTTGATGTTGTTCCCAGCGTGCTTGGATGTAATGGCCGGAGAACAATTGGTCCGTCGGTAATTCCCGAGAAAAGGGCGGCGCCAGCACCGGCGTCTGTTGGGATGTTAATGATGGGAAGTGTTGCAGTGCGCCATTGCTCTCGCCGAGGAATGCATCGCCTTGCAAACTGAGTTTGTTGGTAAAGTCGATGGCTTTGTCGTAACGAAAACCGATTTTGCTCATCTCGCCTTCATCGCCGGCCTTAGCGCTGCTGCCCAGGGTTTTTGAGTCGCCGTAGTTAGTGTGGCGGCCGTACACTTTTAGATAGGCGTCGCCGCCCAAATCGGCGCCATAGCGCAGACCGCCGCCGTAGCGTTGGCTGCCGACATGACTGGATAGCAAACCGCCTTGCGTGTCTTTGGCTGATTTAGTGATGATGTTGATGACGCCGTTGACCGCATTGGCGCCCCACAAGCTGGCGCCGGGGCCGCGGATGACCTCAATGCGTTCGATGTCTTCCATCATCACATCTTGTTGATCCCACCATACTCCAGAAAACAGCGGGTTATAGACGCTACGGCCGTCCACTAACACCAACAATTTATTGACAAACTGGCTGCTGAAGCCGCGCATCGATACGGCCCATTTGTTGCCGTCCACTTTAGCCACGTGCATGCCCGGCACCACCCGCAAGGCTTCCGGGATGGTTGTAGCCCCGGTTCGGCGGATTTCTTCGTTGCTCAATACAAACAGGGCGGCGGGAACGTGTTTAATGTCTGTGGGCACCTTCATAACCGAGGTCACATCGAGATTCATCAATTGCTCGACGCTGAGGCCGGTCAAATCCGGTAAATTGTCACGTTCAGGCTCTTGATTGGCGGCGTGTGAGGAGGTTTGTCCCAAACACAAAAGCGCTCCCAGGCCGATAGCCCAAGATTTCCGTCGATGAAACGCCTTTTTCATATGATCGGCCCTTTTTTAAAACGTCAACTGTAGTTTCAAACGAAATTCCCTGCCGTTCATCTGTAACAGGTCGAAGCGGTCGCTGTTGATCAGCATTTCATAATGGCTGTCGAACAGGTTATAAACCCCGAAGGATACATCCAGGCCACGCATCAAGCGATCCGTGCTCAGATTCAGATTGACCAGATTGTAGGCATCGGCTTTGCCGCTCTGAAATGTCTTGCGGTCGCCGATGTAAATATTTTCGATGCCGAGCCGGACAAAATCGTCGAACAAAGGCTCAGCATAGTGTAATTTGAAAATATTTTGCGGCGAACCGTAAGCCCACACTCCTTGTCTGGCTTCGTTGGTAAACAAGCTGTAGGTGTAAGATGCCTTGAACATTCTGCCGCTGTCCCAGCGTTTTTCCGCTTCCCATTCCGCACCGTAGGCGTGGTATTTTCCAACATTGTCCAGCAGCGCCGTATCGGGGTTGGCTTTCAGTAACTCGGTGATGTCGTTGTAAAACAAGGAAACCAGCAGTTTCAGCCCGGCATTGGAATGCCATTCGGCAATCGCTTCGTAGCTTCTGATTTGCTCTTCTCTAAGCTCGGGGCTGACGCCGTAATAGTAGTTGTTGTAATCCAGGTTCCAGGCATGCGGGGCGCGAAATGTCGAGCTGTACAGCAGCTTGAAGGTGGTATTCTCCAAAGGGTTCCATATTAAGCCCAGACGCGGATTGAGTTGCAGGCGCTTGAGCATGTGGGTCTGATCCAGGCGCAGGCCGGCGCTGAAAACCAGATTGTCCAGTAACTGGATGTCGTCTTGCGCGTAAAGTTCGACGCGGTGGCCGCTGAGGTCGCTATCCTGATAAATCTGATAAGGGTCGGTAACATAGCCGAATTGGCGCTGGGTTTGGTCGTATTGATATTCCAAGCCGAAAAGTAGTCTATGTCCGTCGAATACGCTAGTCGTGAGTTGTGCTTCGCCGCCCCACCAGCGGCCGCTGGTTTGGTCGTGATAAACGTAATTACCGGCGTCATTAAATGGGTCCTCGGCCATGTAATCGTAGCCTTGATAAAATCCTTTAGCCATGAACGAGGTTTTCGCACTCAGGGCTTTTTGATATTTCAGATTGGTGAAAAATTGTCTGTCGTAAGTATGCGAGGTGGGATCGTTGAAAACGGCACCGAAAGCCGCGGTCGGCACCCGCTTGTAACGATCAACAAAACCGCCGCTGAGGGTGAATTCTTCGAATTGCATCCGGCCGAACAAGCGGTCCGCGCGTTCGGTATCCATGTTATGCGCGATACCGTTGTTGGTACTTGGGTCGTCGAAAGCCGGGAAATATAAATCTTCCACACCCTGGGTATCGAAATGCGATGCCGACACCAGCACATCGGCGCCATTATCGAATTGCTTGCCGTAGCTGACGCGGCCTTTGTAGGTGTCAAAACTACCCACTTCACCGGCTATTTGCGCCCCGTTCAAGGCTTTGCCTTTTTTTGTGACCACGTTGATCAAGCCCAAAAACGCATTGGCGCCGTAAATGGTGGAGCCGGAACCGGGAATAAATTCGATACGTTCCACCAAGTCCATGTCCAGCATGAATTCCTGGCCGATATTGCCGGAGTCGAAGATGTTTTCGTTCATGCGCTGGCCGTCGATCATGAACAGCACTCGGGAATTGTAGTCGCCGGACTGAATAAAGCCGCGCACGCCGACAAAGCTATAGTTGCGATCATTGCTGGTGAACAAACCGCGCATGCTGTTCAGCGCGTCCGCCAGCGTGCGCCAGCCGAAAGTGCGTATGTCGTTTGCCGTTAAAATCGAAACCGAGCTGGGGGCTTGACTGGCTTTTTGACCCAGCCTGGAAGCGCTGATGATTTCCACATTCAGCAATTGCTCAATGGACAGTTCAGTTAAATCTTCCGATGCCTTGCCGGCCGCTTGCGCGGTAGCCAAAGGCATCAACAGCATACCTAGGGCGATCAGCGCGCGCATTGAAAGTCTTGTCTAGTGGGGAGCGGGGACATGGATAATGATAAGACTCGGCTTAGTGCGCACAAACTGTCGATTAACGCGATATACAAAAACGATTATTTTACAATAGATTATTGTCGTTCAAGCTAGTTAGATTTTAATTCTGGTGTTTTTAGGCAGGGATTGGTTGGAGATGCTGGAAAAGGCCGACGTATCGTTTTGAGATAGTCTGATTGGTTTTGTTTGGGTGAACGCCATCGGTCTCCCGGGGCCGCATGGCAACGAAAACCTATTAGCTGAGGTCAGATCACCCTTTCGGCGCGTGTAATTTCGATGTTGGTAGCCATGTCACTGTTGACGAGGATGCCGGTGAGGTCGTTACTGACGCTTTTCGGAAAACAGGTGTTTCCTCCTACTTACGTTAAGGCCTTGCAAGGCAAGGCCTGGAATTCCTTGGCTTGATAGCAATATTGCTATCAAGCCGGACAACCTTCCATTTTGTATATGAAGTAACCTTGGCGATTGATCGTGTCAATCACATTAGCCGGTGCTTGTTGAGTATGGCAAAACCGACATTCTTTGCTGGAGACTAGCGCATCGCTTTCACCAATTGAAGATAGCCACTGTTTGGCATACTGAATGGCTTGCTCACTGTCCTTGCTGGCGGTAAATACATCAAAGTGCATGACGTGGTTGTCGTGTGCTTTTACATAGGTATCGTAAACGTGGATTTCCATCAAAAACTCCCGGATGAATAAAGTAAAAATTGCTCGATGCCATTAACGAAATGGCCAGATAAAAACGTCCAATGCGGTTTTTCGGTTCGGCGTTGGTCAGGCATTCCCTGAATGTTTGGTGTTCGGAATTCTTTGACAGCGTCATGAGAAAGATGCCGAGATGACGGATTTACATCCGTCATCGGCAGAGATCCGCAAAAACGTTCCCCTTGGGGTGAAAACGCTTCAACGGATTCACTAAAATTCTATAACAATATCGAATCGATATAAAAAGGTTTTTCATTATCCCGATTTCAGCCATGTATTCATACCATCGCGAATGCAGTAACTGTCCATGTTCGCTGATGATATGCCTCAATATCGCCAATAATTACGGAACTGGATGTACCTATACATGCGGCGCGTATGGTCGTCGAATGACTAGCGGCTTTACTGGAACTGAAACCGCAGCGCGACTTGAAACCGACTAATTGACGTTAAGCAGCTGTTCGACAGCTAACGATGTTGGGTTTTTAAAACAGTCCCCAATCCCTGTCCGCCCAAATTAATTCATTCCGGCTCGTCATAAATCTCCGATATTTTACGGGGCGGAGCGTCATAGTGCGCCGCGCTTCGAAACCGGCCGTTTAGTAATCGGGTACGCCGATTAGCAGCTAACGCGAGGAAATTGGCTTTGACGACCTGGAACGACAGATTAGGATGCGGAGTTTGCGGGTATCGGCGCTGGGGACGTGTTCAATTTTGTTAAATTGCATAAGCCCATATCGTCGGCCAAGCGATTGCAGGCGCTGATCAACGCCTTGATCGATGCGCTGACGATATTGGCGTCCATGCCGACGCCATACGCCGTGGTTCCGTTCGCTGTCGCCAGTTCGACGAAGGCGCAGGCCTGGGCATCGCCGCCGCTGCCTATTGAGCGTTCCTCGTAGCTGCGCACCGACACTGAGCCGTCAAGGCAATTTAAAGCCTGGACGGCGGCGGCTATCGGGCCGTTACCGACGCCGGTTAAGGTGCGCGGTTGTCCGTCCCATTCGATGTGCAGCTGTATGCTTTGGCCTTGGGCGTGCTCGAACAATTGATGGCACCGGTAACGCAGCGGCTTTGCCACATCGAGATAAGTCTGCGCGAACAATTGCCACAACGCTTCCGCGCCGATTTCGCCGCCGTGGCGGTCGGCGTGCTGTTGAACCACCCGCGAAAACTCGATCTGCAAACGGCGCGGCAGCACCACGCCGAAATGGCTTTCCAGCAAATGGGCGATGCCGCCCTTGCCGGACTGGCTGTTGATGCGGATCACCGCGTCGTAACCGCGGCCGACGTCGGCTGGATCGAACGGCAGGTACGGCACGTTCCAGACGCTATCGGGTTGCCGGGCGGCAAAGCCTTTCTTGATGGCGTCCTGGTGTGAGCCGGAAAACGCGGTGAACACCAACTCGCCGGCATAGGGTTGGCGCGGCGGCACGCTCAAGCCGGTGCACGCCTCGAAATCGCCCACCACCTTCTGGATGTCTGAAAAATCCAAGCCCGGCGCCACACCCTGGGTGTACAGATTCAAGGCCAGCGTCACCAAGTCCACGTTGCCGGTGCGTTCGCCGTTGCCGAACAAGCAACCCTCGACGCGCTCGGCGCCGGCCATCAACGCCAATTCGGCCGCAGCGACTGCAGTGCCGCGGTCGTTGTGCGGATGCACGCTGAGGATGACGCTGTCGCGGCGGGCGATATGGCGGTGCATCCATTCGATCTGGTCGGCGTAGACGTTCGGCGTCGCCGTTTCCACCGACGACGGCAAATTGAGGATGATCTTGTTGTCCGGCGTCGCGCCCCAGGCGGCGCTGACCGCATCGCAAACCTCGACGGCGAAATCCGGCTCGGTGGCGGTGAAGGTTTCCAAGCTGTATTGCAAGCGCCAGTGGGTTTGCGGCTGGTCGGCGGTTAATTGCTTGACCAATCGCACCGCATCAATGGCCATCGCCAACACCTCGGCTCGGCTCATGCCCAACACCAGTTCGCGAAAAGGCTGGGAGGTGGCGTTGACGATATGGACGATGGCCGAGCGCGCGCCATGCAAGGCTTCGACGGTTCTGCGGAGCAACGGCTCACGGGCGTGGCTGAGCACTTCGATGGTGACGTCGTCGGGTATCAACGCCTCGTCTATCAAACGGCGCACGAAATCGAAATCGGTTTGCGAGGCCGACGGAAACGCCACTTCGATTTCCTTGAAACCGATGCCGCACAAGGTGCGAAACAGACGCAGCTTGCGTTCGGCGTCCATCGGCTCGAACAAGGCTTGGTTGCCGTCGCGCAAGTCGGTGCTCATCCAGATCGGCGCTTGGCTGATCGTGCGATTGGGCCATTGGCGGTCAGCCAATGCCGGTGGCGGGAAAGGGCGGTATTTGTGGGAAGGGTCTGTCAACATGGCTTTTAACTCCTCAAAATGGTAGCCGATAGGGTAGACCAAATCGTCCGCCAGCCGATTGCGTTTATGCGATGTAAAAGGCTGAATGTTGATAGAATATTGCTGTAAATATCGATAATATTTTATTTTATTGTTTTTTTAAATGAATAGCGGGCATTTTATGGAACTGGATCGATACGACCGGCAAATCTTGAACATCCTGCAAACCGACGGCCGCATCAGCAACCAGGAATTGGCCGACCGCATCGGACTGTCGCCGTCGCCGTGCTTGCGGCGGGTACGGGCCTTGGAGGAGGGTGGCCTGATCGTCGGCTACCGGGCGCTGCTGGATGCCAAAGCCTTGGGTTTGACGCTGATGGCCTTGATTCACATCTCGATGGACCAACACACGCCGGAACGTTTCAGCACCTTCGAAGCAGCGGTCGCCGGCATTCCGGAAGTCCTGGAATGCCTGCTGATCACCGGCCAAACCGCCGACTACCAGCTCAAGGTGGTGGTCAAGGACTTAGATGCCTACCAGGAGTTGCTGCTGAAACGCATCACCGGCATTGCCGGTGTCAGCGGGGTGCATACCAGCTTTGTGTTGCGGCGGGTAGTGGATAAGACGGCGTTTTTGGTTGGGGAAGGGCTTTGACTATTCAGAACGGGTAGGCCGCTTCGTATAAACTGCGCCTAAACACGGCGACTGACAGCGGACCAGCCGTCTACACTTCGATAACTTTCAAGCATTTTCCTACCGTTAGGCTTTCGCATGGTACCAACCTCAATCAGCGGCAACAAAAAGTATTCGCCCCGGCCGTTACGCCCGTGGCTGGCAGGGGCGCAAGTAGCAGCCGAAATTATGAATCCGGCCGTATTTAACCAAAAATGAGAAATCCCCCTGCTCTGCCGGGGAGACAGCAGAAGTTTGACATTTAGAGGAGTCCATCAGGAAACTCGAGAGCGTGAGCCGCCAAGCCAACGCAAGAGGAGAACCTGATGGACGAGAACGAAAGCTTAATCCACTCGAAATGGGTGTCCAAATATCACGTTGTGTTTATTCCGAAGTGCCGTTGCCGGACCCTGTATAGGGCGTTGCGCAAGCATTTGGGCGAGGTGTTTCGAAGGTTAGCGAGCCAGAAAGAAAGCCGAATATTGGAAGGGCATTTGATGCCGGATCATGTGCATATGTTGATCTCTATCCCGCCGAAATATGCGGTGTCCCAGGTAATCGGCTATATCAAAGGGAAGAGTGCGATTCACTTGGCCCGTGTTTATGGTGAAAAGAAGCGTAACTTTGTCGGTCAACATTTCTGGGCGCGAGGGTATTTTGTTTCGACGGTGGGCCGGGATGAAACGATGATACGGGAGTATATCCGTCATCAAGAACAGGAAGACCAACGAGTCGAACAAATGAACCTTTGGCAATGAGTCGCCGCCTATTGGCGGCTAAAGTTAAAGGGCCGCGTCAGCGACCCTATTTACCGCTTTGAGCGGTTCACAACATAAAGCCCCCGGCTTTGCCGGGGGATATTTACCTTTACCCAGTTTTCAACCCGCAAGCCCGGCACTCTAAGATATTCCCGTTCGTTGTTGGTTATCAAAATCCAGTCTTGTGATCGCGCATGGGCGGCCAGGCATAAGTCGTTATTGCCGATTGGTTGGCCGATTTTCTGGAGCTCGGCGCGGATCTGTCCGTAATGGTCGCCGGCTGGTTCGGGTAACTCGCAGACTGGAATCAGGCCGGTCAATTCGGCTAGTGTGGCAATCGCGTGCTCGCGTACCTGGCTTTTCTCAGCGCCGACGCGCAATTCGCCCAAGGTGATCACCGACATGGCGAGTTCGCTGGCGGAGTGGCGGGCGAATCGCTCGCGTACGGCTGGCGGCCGATGTTTGGCGATGTAGATGCAGATGTTGGTGTCCAGCAGATAACGCACTGGCATCAAAATGCCTCGCATTCCTGCGGCGGGCTGTCTTCCCGGCCTTCGGCCATAAAGTCTTCTGGAAACCTACTGAGCGCGTCGAATATGGCTGTGGCGTAGGTTGGGGGTTTCTCGTAACACGATTTCGTCGCAGCGGCGGAATATTTCCACACGGTCGGCGTTAAAGCGAAATTCCTTGGGTAAGCGCACAGCTTGGCTGTTGCCGGATTGAAAAATACGGGCGTAGGTCATGGTCTTACTCCGTAAAATGTAAATACTGTCAGTATATACTTGTTTGTCTGGAGGAATCCAGAAACGAGAAGAGTTGCCTACTCTTGGCAGTTATCCAAGCTCCTGCTTAGATACCGAATCCAGTGAGCTAGTGCTTCCCGAATTATTTGAGAAAGCTAGAACTTTCAAGGCTTAGTGACCAAGCAGGAGCTTGGTCACCAGAGAATCTCGGCAGGCGATTAATTTTCAATAATCCTTAGGTAGCCGCGCCACCAACTCGCCCCAACCAATCACGATGTCCGGCAGAATGCCGACTTGGGTTTCACCTTCCAATGGATAAAGTTCGGGCTTACCGTATTCGCCGTTTTGCAGGCGGTAGATGGTCAGCAGGCGGTCGATGGGGTGGACCAACCAATATTCGCGGACGCCGGCGCGCTGATACAGGTCGCGCTTTTTGATCTGGTCGTGGCTGGCGGTAGACGGCGACAAGACTTCCACGATCCAATCCGGTGCGCCGCGCACGCCGCGTTTGTCCAGTTTGTTAGCGTCGCAGACCACCAGCACGTCGGGTTGCACGACGTTGGCTATCAGCTCGTCTGCCTCGTCGCGTTTGGGTAGGCGCACGTCCACCGGCGCGATGAAGGCGCGGCAGGATTTGCCTTGCAGTGCCTGGCGGGCTTGAAAATAGATTTCGCCGGCAACGTCCTGATGCGGCAGGTCAGGTGCAGGGGACATTAAAAATGCATCGCCGTCGATCAATTCGTAGCGCAAGTCGTCCGGCCATTGCAAATAGTCGCCGTAGGTGTGCTGTTGCCGGTCTTTTAAGGCTAAACCCATCATCGTTCTCCTGCTATTTCTCTGTTAGTCAAGCATCCTAATGAGTCCGCCGTTTGTCGGCAAGCGGCGCTACTCGAAAAATCGCTTCAGATAAGTCCCGGTATGTGAGCTCTTATGCTTGGCGATTTGTTTGGGCGTGCCTTCCGCCACCAGCACGCCGCCGCCACTGCCGCCTTCCGGGCCCATGTCCACAATCCAGTCGGCGGTTTTGATCACGTCCAGATTGTGTTCGATGATGATTACGGTGTTGCCGTGGTCGCGTAGGGTGTGCAGTACGGTAAGCAATTGCTTGATGTCGTGGAAGTGCAGGCCGGTGGTGGGTTCGTCCAAAATATACAGCGTGGTGCCGGTGTCGCGTTTGGATAGTTCCTTCGCCAATTTCACCCGTTGCGCCTCGCCGCCGGACAGCGTCACGGCGTTCTGGCCCAGCGTGATGTAACTCAAGCCCACGTCGATCAATGTTTGTAGTTTGCGGGCCAGACTGGGTATCGCGGAGAAGAATTGGGTGGCGTCTTCCACGGTCATTTCCAGCACTTCGTGGATGGTCTTGCCTTTGTAGCGGATTTCCAGGGTTTCGCGGTTGTAGCGCTTGCCGTGGCAGATGTCGCAGGGTACGAAGATGTCCGGCAGAAAGTGCATTTCTACCTTGATCACGCCGTCGCCGGCGCAGGCTTCACAGCGGCCGCCCTTGACGTTAAAACTGAAGCGGCCGGGATTGTAGCCGCGCGAACGGGCTTCCGGCACCGCCGAAAACAGCTCTCTGATCGGCGTGAAAATCCCGGTGTAGGTGGCGGGGTTCGATCTTGGCGTGCGGCCGATCGGGCTTTGGTCGATGTCGACCACCTTATCGAAGTGTTCCAGGCCGTCAATGGCTTCGCACGGCGCGGGGATGCAGCTGGCGCCGTTAATCAGCCGGGCGGCATGGCTATATAAAGTGTCGTTGATCAAGGTCGATTTACCCGAACCCGAGACGCCCGTCACGCAAGTCATCAAACCCACCGGAAAGCTGACATCGACATTTTGCAGATTGTTGCCGCTGGCTTTGCGGATAGTGACTTGCTTGGCCGGATCACGCGGCGTGGTTTTTTTGGGGATGTCTATGCTCAAGCCGCCGGACAAATACTGGCCGGTTAAGGAATTGGGATCGGTCAGAATATGCCCCGGTGTGCCTTGCGACACAATTTGCCCGCCGTGCACGCCGGCACCGGGGCCGATGTCCACCACATGATCGGCAGCGCGGATCGCGTCTTCGTCGTGCTCGACCACTATGACGGTGTTGCCCAAATCGCGCAATCGATACAGCGTGTTCAACAAACGCTCGTTGTCGCGTTGGTGCAGCCCGATTGACGGTTCGTCCAACACGTACATCACGCCGACCAGGCCGGCGCCGATCTGGCTGGCCAGACGGATGCGTTGCGCTTCGCCGCCGGACAACGTGTCGGCGCTACGGTCCAGGGTCAGATAATCCAAACCGACGTTAACCAAAAACTCCAGCCTTTCTTGAATTTCCTTGTTGATTTTGGCGGCGATTTCGCCGCGGTGGCCGGGAATATTCAAGCCCTGAAAAAAGCCCAAGGTTTGTTTAATTGGCAAGCGGGTGACGTGATGCAAAGGTTGCTCATCGACAAACACGTTGCGGGCACCGATATTCAGCCGGGCACCGTCGCATACCGAGCAAGTCTGTTGCGCCAGGTATTTCGACAACTCGTCGCGGACCATTTGCGAGTCGCTCTCGTGGTAGCGCCGTTCCATATTGGGGATGATGCCTTCAAACGAATGGCGGCTGGTTTTCGGTTTACCGTTACCCATCTGGAAGGTAAAGCTGATTTTTTCCTCGCCGCTGCCGTACAGAATCGCCGCCTGAATATCTTTGGAAATATGTGAAAACGGCGCTTCCGGGTCGAAGTGATAATGCTCGGCGAGCGCACAGATGATTTGGTAGTAATAAGCGTTACGCCGGTCCCAGCCGCGCACCGCGCCGCCAGCCAGACTGATCTCCGGATTGTGCACCACGAGCTGCGGATCGAAATGTTGGCGTACGCCTAGACCATCGCAACTGGGGCAGGCGCCTTTCGGGTTGTTGAAGGAAAAGATACGCGGTTCCAACTCGCTCAGACTGTAGCCGCAATGTGGGCAGGCGTAACGCTCTGAAAACAGTAATTGTTGATCGCTTTCCATCGACGCAGCAATCGCCAATCCTTCGGATAAACGTAACGCAGTCTCAAAGGATTCGGCCAAGCGCAGTTGGATGTCTTCGCGGATTTTGAAGCGGTCGACAATGACTTCGATGGTGTGTTTTTTCTTTAAATCCAGGGCAGGGGGCTCGTCCAACTCGTAAACTTCGCCGTCGATGCGGGCGCGTAAAAAGCCCTGGGCTTTCAAATCTTCCAGCAACAGCACATGTTCGCCCTTGCGATCATTGATCACCGGCGCCAACAGCATCCAGCGCTCGCCCTCCGGTTGTGCCAACACCTGGTCAACCATTTGACTGACGGTTTGTGCTTCCAGCGACACTCCATGCTCGGGGCAGCGCGGAATGCCGACCCGCGCGTACAACAGCCGCAAGTAATCGTAAATCTCGGTGATGGTGCCGACCGTGGAACGCGGATTGTGCGAGGTGGATTTTTGCTCGATGGAAATCGCCGGCGACAAGCCTTCGATATGGTCGACGTCGGGTTTTTCCATCATCGACAAAAACTGGCGGGCGTAGGCCGACAGCGATTCCACGTAGCGGCGCTGACCTTCCGCGTAAATGGTGTCGAACGCCAGCGACGATTTGCCTGAACCGGACAAGCCGGTGATGACAATGAGTTTGTCGCGCGGCAAGTCCAGATCGATGTTTTTCAGATTATGGGTGCGGGCGCCGCGTATGCTGATGGTGTCCACTGTTGTGCATTCCTAGGGGTTTTTAACAACTGATTACTATACGGCTAAGGCAGTCATTGGGCAAAGAGGATTGGCTAAATCGGTATTGCCGTGCTGGAGCGCGACGCCTATAAACTGGTACTATAGCCACCTTTAACGACGCAAGGCAAAGGGGAGTTTGGTTTGACACAGGTTCAGGATATTACCAGTCCGATGACGGCCATGGAGAAGCGGGCTACCGTATCGCTGGCCAGTATCTATGCGCTCAGAATGCTGGGTTTGTTTATGCTGCTGCCGGTGTTGTCGCTGTTTACCGAACAAATGCCCGGGTCGACGCCCAAGCTGGTAGGTTTGACGATGGGTATCTATGGCCTGACGCAGGCCATCCTGCAAATACCGTTCGGTTTGTTGTCGGACCGGTTCAGCCGTAAGACCGTGATTGTGATCGGACTGATTCTATTCGTGGCCGGCAGCGTCTGGGCGGCGCTGGCAACCGATATTTACGGCGTGCTGATCGGCCGCGCGCTGCAAGGTTGCGGGGCGATTTCCGCAGCGGTTATGGCCTTGCTGGCCGATTTGACTCAGGAAGTGCATCGTACCAAAGCCATGGCGACCATAGGTGCCAGCATCGGCGTGTCGTTCGGGGTGGCTATCACCCTGGGACCTATCATTGCCCATCATTTCGGCATTGCCGGCATCTTCTGGATGATTGCGGTATTGGCGGCGCTGGCGATTCTGGTGATTCTGTTCGTCGTGCCTAGCCCGGAAAAAATTACCACCCACCGCGATGCCGAGTACATTCCTTCGGAGCTGGGTTCGGTCATCAAGAATGCCGATCTGTTGCGCTTGAACTACGGCATTTTTGCGCTGCATTTGATTTTGATGGCCAGTTTCGTGGTGGTGCCGCTACTGATGCGCGATGCCGGCCTGCAAGGCGGCAGCCATTGGCTGGTATATCTACCGGTGTTGGTGACATCGATGGCGATGATTATCCCCTTCGTGATCATCGCCGAGAAGAAGCGGCAAATGAAGAAAGTGTTTATCGGCGCGATTGCCACCTTGGTGATTGCCAACATCGGCTTTGTGTTGCTGCACGGTGAGTTGATCGGATTGATCGCTTGCTTGTGGATATTCTTCTGCGGTTTCAATCTGTTGGAAGCCACCTTGCCGTCATTGATTTCCAAAACCGCGCCCGGTGATTTAAAAGGCACGGCCATGGGCATCTATTCCAGCGCCCAATTCCTCGGCGCGTTTTTAGGCGGTGGCGCTGGTGGCTGGTTGTACGGCGAATTCGGCGCCGCGGCGGTGTTTATGTTTTCGGCCGGCATCGCCGCCAGCTGGATAGTCATCGCGCTGTTCATGTCGCCGCCGCGCTACTGGGCCAATTTGCTGTTGCCATTGCAGGCGATCAAACCCGAACGCGGAGCGGAATTTTCCAAAGCTTTGTTGGCGATTAACGGCATTGAAGAGGTACGGCTGCATTTTGAAGAAAATGCCGCGTATCTGAAAGTCGATAACCAGCAGCTCGATAAAAATCAATTAGGTATTTTTTTGAAGCAGTGGCAGTAAGCTGCTGTTACTCGCAATTTTTACACGGAGAACACCATGCTGAATAAAGTTATGCTGATCGGCCGCCTCGGCGCCGATCCGGAAGTGCGCTATATGCCGAGCGGCGATGCTATTACCACGATACGGTTGGCCACCGATAGACGCTGGAAAGATAGGCAAACCGGTGAGCGCAAGCAAGAAACCGAATGGCATCGGGTAGTGTTTTTCAGTGGTTTGGCGAAAATCGCCGGCGAATATCTGAAAAAAGGTAGCCAATGTTATGTCGAAGGCCGTATCCGTACGCAAAAATGGCAAGGCCAGGACGGTCAAGATAGGTACACCACCGAAATTGTTGCCGACAATATGCACATGCTGGACAGTAAAAGCGGCGGCACTGCCAGCTACTCGGACAATAATACTCCGCCGGCCAGTAGCTATGACAATCGCTCTTCCGGACCTTCAGGCCCACAAGCTGCGCCGGCTTCCTATGACGATTTCGACGACGATATTCCGTTCTGAGACTTACCTTAGAACAAGCAAAAAGCCCCTACTCAGGGGCTTTTTTATAGCGTGCGAAATCTGTTTGTTCTGCGCCGTCTAAAACGCCACTTTACATATTATCCGCTGTCTATAGATACTCGAGCCCCTCGATATTTGCCGCAATAAACTCATCTGGTAAGCTAGCGTTTTAGAGGGCTACCTAAAGCACGGGGGGCATATGTTTTTCGGTTTGCGCAACATTTTCATAGCGGATGACAAAACGTGCCGGTTGATACTTGCCGAGCAGCGTTGGCAATACACCAGGTCTGACGCTGCGACTGTCTCCGATTCAGTACGTTCGTTAGTTGTTTTTAGACTGGCAGCTACGCACCTGAATTGCCGCGGCATCGGTAATAAAGTGGCGACCGGCATTGTTTTGCATGGATAGCTTTTGCATTTTTATGCGTTGCGCAACGGCTGAATGTTGCAGGGTTTATCGCGGTGATTAAGGACACGCTGATTAAATTCTTCGACCCGCTCAGGGTTAACCAGCAGCGAAATCGGCGTGCTGAGCGTTTTCTGCAGATCCGCTTCCAACGAATTCCCATCCACTTGACTTCGATAGTGTCTGTGGCGATACCAATGGCCGCAGGTTTACTGCAATGGTCGCTATGGTCGGCGCTGTCGCCCCTGACCTGGATATTGTTCTACCCGGCGGTATTTTTAAGTGCCTACTTGGGAGGAGTGCTTAGCGGCCTGCTTGCTACCGCAATGGCCGTTTCAATGGGTATCTATTTTTTTATCCCGCCTGAGGGAAGTTTTAACATTGCGGACGTGCGCTATTACTATTCCACGGCGATTTTTGCCTTGATGGGGCTGTCGTTTAATCTGGCTTTCGAACAATTGCGCCGCTCCAAAGCCGAGTTGCAGCGCATTGCCAGTTTGGAATCGGAGGTTAACCACCGGCGTTTGAACCAAGCACTTCGCGCTGCCAACGCCGGTATCTGGGAGTGGAATTTACAGACCAACGAAAATCAATGGGATGAAGGTTTGTGGCGCCTGTATGGCTTGGAGCCGTTTGCTTGCCAAGCAAGCTACGACGTCTGGCTGTCCACTGTGCATCCGGATGATCGCGCCATCGCGCAAGCGGCAATTCACCAAGCAGTACAGCAAAATATCGAGTTGAACGTGGAATGGCGGCTTGCCGCACTAGTCGACGGCCTGGAGCGTTGGCTGATGTCGCGTGGTCAACCAGAGTTGGATGAGAAAGGTCGGCCTCTACTCTATCGAGGTATTGTCTTAGACATCACCGAACGCCGGCAAATCGAGCAAAGCCTGATAGAAAAAGAACGGCTGCTGGCAGATTCTCAGGCCGTGGCTCATATTGGTTCTTGGGTTCGCTACCTGCCTGGCGGCCAAGCGATGTGGAGCGAAGAAACCTTTCGGGTATTTGGCCTATCACCCGAAACCGATCAAGCCTTATCCATGGAGCAGTTGTTGGATACGGTGCATCCCGATGACCGTGCCGCCAGACGCGCCTGGCATCAGGACTGTTTGGCGGGTAACAGCGGTAACGGTTTGGAATACCGTATTTGTACCCCGCAAGGACAGCAGCGTTGGCTGTTGTCCAAAGCCAAACTGGAAACCACGGCCGATGGTCAACCCTGGCGCTTGATTGGGACCGTGCAAGACATCACCGAAGCCAAGCTCGCGGCCGCGGAAAAACAGCGTTGGATCGATGCTTTCCGCTATTGCGGGCACGGCATAGCCATAGGCAACCCCGAGACCGGCCGCCTGGTAACCTGCAATCCGGCGTTTGCCGAGATGCTGGGTTACGACAACGCCGATCAGTTTGAAGGCCAACTCATTCTGTCCCTGTACGCGCCGGAATACGTCGAATCGGCCGCACAGCGTCTACATGAAGCCGACCAATTCGGCAAAATACGTTACGAATCGGTTTATCGGCGCCAGGATGGTTCTAAGTTTGACGTGGCGGTAGATTTGGTCAGCGTCAAAAATGCCGAGCAAAAGGTGATGTATCGGGTGGCCACGGTACAGGACATCAGCGTGCGGAAAAAACAGGAAATGGAATTGCTGCAATATCGGGATCATTTGCAGAACCTGGTCGAACAACGCACGGAACAGCTCAACCAAGCCTTGCAACGCGCAGAGCATTTGACGCAGGTAAAAAGCAGTTTTGTGGCAAATATGAGCCACGAAATCCGCACGCCGATGAATGCGGTGCTGGGCTTTTGTTATTTGCTGGAACAACACGCGCTGAACGAAGAAGAACGCAGTTTGGTAAGGAAAATTCGTGATGCCGGGCGTTCTTTATTGGCGATTATTAACGATATTCTGGATTTTTCCAAAATCGAGGCCGGACGCCTGGAGATCGAAAACCTGCCGTTCCGGCTCAGCGATATGTTCGATCACCTTGCGGCCTTGATGGCGGCGGCAGCCGACCACAAAAATCTGGAATTGATCATTATCCCGCCGGCCGGTGTCGATGCTCTGGTCGGCGATGGCCTGCGCATTCAACAAGTCTTGATTAATTTACTCGGCAATGCGATTAAATTTACCGAACGCGGCGAAGTCGTGTTGCGCGTGACTGTCGATGATTGGCAAAGCGGCGATACGGTGGCGGTGCGCTTTGCCGTCAGCGATACCGGTATCGGTATTTCCGAACCGCAATTGGACGATGTGTTTGCCGCCTTTACCCAGGCAGATAATACAATCAGCCGCCGCTTTGGCGGCTCGGGCCTTGGCTTGGCAATTTGTCGCCAGCTGGTGAATTTGATGGGGGGCGAGTTGCGGGTAAACAGTGTAGCCGGCCAAGGCAGCGAATTTTGGTTTGTCCTGCGGTTGCAGTGGCATCTTGACTGCAATCCGGCGCAGTCTCTCCCGCATTTGCACCATTTGAAATTGCTGGTGGTCGATGATTGTGAGACTACGCGCGAAGCCGTCAATACCTCGGCGCGAAGTCTTGATTGGCATGCCAACGCCGTCGACTCGGGTGAGGCGGCAATCGTCGAACTGCTCGCCAGTTTGGAACGCGCCGAGCCTTATGACGTGCTGTTGCTGGATTGGCCCATGGCGGATGTCGACGGTACGAGTATAGCCGAAGCTATCCGCGCTTCATTGGCGGCGGTTAACCCAGATCAGCCGCGTATAGCCATTATCTTGATGATCAGCTCATCTTATTCCCGGGAACTGCTGGCGGTTGATGCCGATATGAAGCATGTCGAGGGGATATTGAGCAAACCGGTAACCCCTTCCGCATTGTATAACGCCGTCGCGGCGGTATTGTCGAAACCCCCGCCGCTGCCAGTTTTGCCGGATAAATCGTCCAATTCGGCAGGCACACGTATGCAAGGTCTGCGAATACTGGTGGTGGACGATAGCGACATCAACCGCGAAGTGGCGAGGCGCATTTTGGAGTCGGAGGGCGCGCAAGTCAGCTTGGCCTGCGACGGCCAAGACGCGGTGGATTGGTTGTTTAAAAACCCTGGTGCTGTGGATTTGGTATTGATGGATGTGCAAATGCCGCGCATGGACGGTTATGCCGCCACTCGGCGGATACGCAAAAATCCGGCGTGGTCTGATTTACCCATCCTGGCACTCACGGCCGGCGCCTTTAAAAACTTGCAGGAAGCAGCGCTGGAAGCCGGTATGAACGATTTTATCGCCAAGCCCTTTAACGTACCGCAAATGCTGGCTTTGATCAGGCGTTGGACAGGAAACAATTCGCCGCTCGGAGTGACGGGGCTGGCATCCGGCGATCTGGATGACGGGTTGATTCCCCGCGGCCAATCCGCCCCACTCATTGTGCCGACAACTCCAGACCCAGACGAGTGGCCGGGAATCGATGTTAACGCCGGCCTTAAAATGTGGCATAAGCGCGATCTTTACCAGGCCTATCTGGCACGCTTTGTCGAGCAGTATCGCACAGCCGGACGGGACATTAGTGTCGCGGCCGAGCAAGGTCAACTTGCCGAGCTTGCCACCCTGACGCACAAGTTAAAAGGCGCGGCTTACGGTTTGGCTCTGACCGAGGTAGCCAAACGCAGCGTCGAACTGGAAACGGCCTTGCATCACAGTCAGCCGTTGGCTGCGGCCGCCGCAGCGCTGCAACAGGCGCTTGACGTGGTGATCATCAGCATCGGTAACTTAAGCGCAAACACCCTGTCACCGCTTGAACATAGTGCTCAACGCGAGGCGCCCGATGGTATCAAACCCTTGTTAAGTGAATTATTAACGGCGCTGGATGAAGATAACCCCGGTCATGCCGAGCGCCTATTGCTGAAATTGGCGGGCTTGGTGGATGCCGAGTTATTGGCGCCGCTCGCGACACAAATTCGCGACTATAATTTTCGGCAAGCTGAAAGCTTAGTTCTGGCGTTAATAAGCCAGCTCGATATACCAAAACAGTAAGATACCCATGCCTAATAATCCGATTTTGATCGTGGATGACGAACCCGCGAATTTGGCGATACTCCGTGAAATTCTGGAGCCTACCTATCGTTTGGTGTTTGCGCGTAACGGTGAGGAAACCCTGCTGGCGGTTGCCAAACACCGGCCGAGTTTAATTTTGCTAGATATTCAGATGCCGGATATGAACGGCTACCAAGTTTGTCGGGCTTTGAAAGCCGATCCGGTCACCGAAACCATCCCGGTCATATTCGTCACGGCTTTATCCGACTTGGGCGATGAAGAGCAAGGGTTTGCGGTGGGTTGTGTGGATTACTTGAGTAAGCCTGTTGTACCCAGTCTGGTGCGGGCGCGAGTAAAAACCCATTTATCATTGGTAAGAGCGACGCAGTTGGAAAAAAGCCACCGCGACGCCATCTATATGTTGGGCGAAGCCGGCCACTATAACGACAACGATACAGGGGTACATATTTGGCGGATGGCCGCTTATGCTAAAGCCTTGGCCTTAAACGTCGGTTGGACGTGTGCCGATGCCGAATTGCTGGAGTTTGCCGCGACGATGCATGATACCGGCAAAATCGGCGTGCCCGATGCGGTACTGAGTAAACCGGGTGCGCTGGATGAAGACGAATGGCGCATCATGCGCCGGCATTGCCAGATTGGTTACGATATTCTGTCGAAAAGCGATGCACCGATTTTTAAACTGGCGGCCGAAGTAGCCTTGTCGCATCACGAAAAATGGGACGGCACCGGCTACCCGAATGGGCTGGCTAACCTCAATATTCCCGAATCGGTGCGTATCGTCGGGGTGGCCGACGTGTTCGACGCGCTGACCATGCGCCGGCCTTATAAAGAAGCATGGCCGGTCGATAAGGCGGTCGCGACTATCCGCGAAGGCGCCGGGCAGCATTTCGATCCGGCGATGGTGACCTGTTTTCTGGATATTCAACCGCAAATTTTGCAAATCAAGGCCGACTGGGAAATTCGCGAATTGGCGAAAACTTGATAGTTACTGATAAGCTTTTTGCTGCCGACATGCCGATTTTGAAGATGCAGGGCTATTCAGTCAGAGCAGTTGCTCCCGGCAATTTTTAGGAAAAATACTTCTCAGTCGGCTATTGCCATGCGTCGGTGTTCTGCGCATACTTGTGGCTAAGTTTTATCAGTATCAACAGGGATGAAAACGTCAAAATTCCTACCGCCAGCCATCAATAGTGCTCCAAGCTGCGCCATCAGCGCGATTCGCCAGGCAAAGACTTTGCAAATCTCGCTGTCCGGAGACTGGGTGCTGGATGCGCAATTACCCGCTTTGGAACCCATACTCGCGCAGATTGAAACCCAGGTTATCGAAAAAATTGTCGTGTCTACGGCGGCGCTTGGCCGTTGGGACAGCATGTTGGTGACTGAATTAATTAAGCTAATTGATTACGCCGAGCAAAAACAGGTGGCTGTGGATAAGACCAGCTTGCCGGCATCGATTCAAGGCTTGCTGGCTCTGGTTGCCGCCGTGCCGGAGCGCGTCGATGCACACCGCGAGCAAACCCAGAGGTCGTGGTCGCAGGCTTTGGCGGTCAGCACCGGCAAAGCCATTCAGCATGGCAAGGAGATGTTGATTTTTGTCGGGGAAATGATGATCAGCACCTTCGCCACGCTGCGCGGACAAGCCCACTTTCGCCGCCAGGATTTATGGCTGTATATTCAAGAGTGCGGGCCGTCGGCGTTGCCTATCGTCACCTTGATCAGCTTGTTGGTGGGGTTGATTCTGGCCTTCGTCGGTGCGGTGCAGTTGTCTTTGTTCGGTGCGCAAATTTACATTGCTAACCTGGTTAGTTTGGGTATGACCCGGGAAATGGGCGGTTTGATGACCGCGATTATTATGTCCGGCCGCACCGGCGCCGCGTATGCCGCCCAGATTGGCACGATGCACGTCAACAGCGAAATCGATGCGTTAAAAACCATGAACCTGGACCCGATGGCGTTTCTGGTGTTGCCGCGCATGTTGGCCTTGATCATCATCATGCCGCTTTTATGTCTTTACGCCGATTTGATGGGCATCATCGGCGGCGGCTTCGTCACGGTGAATTTTTTTGACGTGTCATTGACCGAGTATCTGGACCGCACCGCGCATGCCGTGAAGATGAAGGATTTTATTATCGGCTTCGTGAAGTGCTCGGTGTTCGGGATTTTGATTGCGCTATCGGGTTGTATGCGCGGCATGCAATGCGGCCGCAGTGCCTCGGCGGTCGGCGATGCCGGCACCTCGGCGGTGGTCACGGCCATCGTGTTTATCGTCGTTGCCGACTCGGTAATGACCATCATCTGCAACCGGCTGGGGATTTAACGATGGCCGAGGCCTGCATTACAGTAAAAAATCTAACCATGACTTACGGCGATTTCGTGATTCAGCGCGATCTTAATTTTACGATCAATCGCGGCGACGTGTTCATCATCATGGGCGGCAATGGCTGCGGCAAAACCACCTTGTTACGGCATATGATAGGCTTAAAGTCCCCGGCAAAAGGCGATGTATGTTATGGCGATCAAGGCCTCTGGCAAGCCAATCCTAAAGCCCGCCAGCAAATTCTGGCACGCACCGGCGTGTTGTTTCAAAGCGGTGCTTTGCTCAGCTCGATGACCTTAGCCGAAAACGTCGCGCTGCCGATTACCGAAGCCACCCAGTTGCCAGCTAAAAAGGTGCGGGAGATTGTCTCCTATAAACTGGCGCTGGTCGGCTTGGCCGGATTTGAAGATTATTATCCTTCAGAATTAAGCGGCGGCATGCAAAAGCGCGCCGGTCTGGCGCGGGCGATGGCCTTGGATCCGGAAATATTGTTTTTCGACGAACCGTCGGCCGGCTTGGACCCGATTACCGCCAAATTGCTGGACGATTTGATTCTAAGTTTGAGTAGTGCTTTGTCGGCCACCATCGTCGTGGTTACCCACGATCTGGACAGTATTTTCGCGATTGGCAACAACTCGGTATTTCTGGATGCGGAAACCCGTACCAATATCGACGGTGGTTCCCCGCAAAAACTGCTGCACGAATCCAAACACCCCAACGTGATTCGATTTTTAAATCGCGGCGACCAAACCGAGCAAAATAGCAATCATCGACACATGAGGAGTCCGGCGTGAGCAAACAAGCCAATCCACTCGCCATCGGCGCGTTTTTGGTCGGCGCGTTGATCCTGCTGACGGCGGGCGTGATGATTTTTGGCGGCAGCGACTTTTTTAAGGACAAAAAACGCTTCGTGATTTTTTTCGACTCGGCTTTGAACGGTTTGAATGTCGGAGCACCGGTTAAATTGCAGGGTGTGCAGATCGGTAACGTCAACGAAATTTCCTTGGTGATGGATTCTGCAACCGGCCGGATTTTCAAGCCGGTGGTGATCGAAATCGATCCGGCCTTGCTGCAAGATTTGTCGGTACAGCAATCCGGCGGCCACAGTAAAAAACAGCGTATGCAGGACGCGCAACGGCTGATAGACGCGGGCTTGAAGGGCCGGTTAGAGACGCAGAGCTTGCTGACCGGCTTGCTCTATGTCGATCTTAATTTTTATAGCGATAAACCGGTCAATCTGATTAAGCTGGATTACAAAAATCTGCCGGAATTGCCCAGCGTGCCGACTACCGTTGACGAAATCCGCAATACCGCCGATGAAATTCTCAATCGCGCGCGTCAATTGCCGGTCGAGGAGATGATGAAGAATTTGGCGGATACCCTCAGCGAAATGCGTAGTTTGCTGCAATCCGACGACACCAAGCAATCGTTAGCTGCGCTAGCCAAATCCTTGCAGGAAACTCAGCGTTTGATGGCGACGTTAAACAATCAGATCGGACCGTTGATGAGCAACGCCAATGGCGCTTTGAGCGATACCCGCACCACCTTGCAGGACTTTAACAAGGAATTGTTGCCGGTGTTGAAAGCCGCCGAACAAAGTCTGAACGCCGCTACCAAGGTGATGGAAGGCTCGCAAAACGCTTTGACCGCTGTCGAAACCTTGGCCGCGCCGGATGCGCAACTCGGGCAAGCCTTGGTGGAAATGCGCAATGCCGCACGTTCCCTGAAGGATTTGACCGAGTCGCTGGAGCGGCGGCCGGAGTCGTTGATATACGGCAAATAGATTGGGTTGTTAATAGATTTAACCGGATGAATATGAAACACATAATTTATTTGCCAATGCTACTTTCAGCGCTGTTGACCGCTTGCAGTAGTAAGCCGATGCAGTTTTACATGTTGAGCGCCGAAACCGACACGCCGTCTGTTGCTGCCGTGTTACCAGCCGATACGGTATTGGGCTTAGGCCCGATTCATTTGCCGGCGTATTTGGACAGGCCGCAGCTAGTCACTGCGCTGAGCGAGCATCAATATGAATTGGACGACCAACATCGCTGGGCTGAACGTCTGGATGACAATATTGCCCGGGTTTTGCGGCTTTCTTTAGCCAAACAACTGGGCATAGACCAAGTGGTTCGCTATCCCTGGACACCGCGCCAAACTATCGATTACCAAATCAGCTTTGATATTCTTGAGTTACATCAAACCGCCAGCGGCCAAAACCGCTTCTCCGTGCAATGGCAGTTAAAAAAAGCCGAACAAGTCGTGCTTGGCAAACGCTTCGAATGCAGCGAAGCGGCAGGTAAGGGCGCTGAAGCCAGTGTCGCTGCGCAAAGCCGTTGCTTGACGCGCTTTAGTATTGAATTGGCTAATGAAATTGCCGGACTGGGCTCAATGCATGGCCGTTGAAAGCGGCTAAGACCATCTGATCGTTCTAATGGAGCGCCATTTTTTAGATGTCGCTGCTACGGCTTATTTGCCATCCAACACCACGATTCCGTCCCATGCCAAAGGCGGCATTTCACTGTAGTGCAAAGCTTTTTGCAGATAAAAACGGCTGGGTCCGTCGTCGGCGTCGAGGGCGAGTGCCGCTTGGAATAGGCGAGTAGCCTCCGGCCACCGGCCTTCCTGGAATGCGGCCAAGCCGTCGGCAAATAAAGCGTGCATTTGGTTATGCGGGTTATCGCCGCTGATTTTTACCCCGACGACTTCCACTAGATTCAATGGCTCCGCACGGCCGATGACGCGAAACGTACCTACCGGTCGGGTAACGATGCCCTCCAAGTCGGCTGCGATGCTCTGCGATGCTAGAATCCGCGTACCTAAATACTTGTTCACTCCCTGAATCCGCGACGCAATGTTGACTGTATCGCCAATAGCCCGGTAATGACTGGAGCTGCCGGCGTCCAGGCTGCCCAGCGTTAGATCCCCTTCATGCAAGCCGATGCGGGTGGCGAGTGGTTCCTGGCTGGAGGAGAGGTTGAAAGACGCCACTGCCGTGGCCATTTCCAGCGCGGCCAAGCAGGCGGATCGGCGTTGCTGGGTTGCCGGCGCATCGAACCACACCGCCATCATCGCATCGCCGGTCACGTCGGCTATGACGCCGTCGTGGGACACTACCGGATGCCCCAGCACCTGGTAGTAGGTATTCAACAGCGTCCACATTTCCCGGGGTGAATGTTGGGCGGCGATGGCGGTGTAGTCTTCGATGTCGGTGGCTAGACACAAACCGGAAACATCTTTTTCGCTTTTAGCGATGCCGGCGTTAGCGCTTTCGGTCCATTGTCCCGGCGCCGCAGGCAACATGCCGACCCATTGCGGAAACACTCTGCTGACGAATTCAAGTATCCGCCCCCGTTCGCACATTAAGTCGTAACGCGACCAGGCCAAACTGAGCAGCCATGACAATGGCAATTGAATCAATAAGGGCCCGGCGACTGGCAACCACCAGTGGTGCCGAGCGAACAACCAGACAGCCGAGCCGGCGTAAGCCGAGGCAAACACCAGGCTGAGGACGATACCGGGCCAGCCGGCAAAACTGAATAGCAACAAGGCGACAAGCAAACCAAATACGCTGGAAATTATCCAGCCCGGCGCCGGAATCTCGATAAAACTGTCTTCCAGTAAATTGGCGAATTGCGTGGCCATTATCTCCACGCCGGCCATTTTGCCGGTATGCGAATCGGAATAGGGGGTTGGAAAAAAGTCCGATTTGCCCGGCGAAAACTGGCGGTTGGCGCGGCCGACGAATATCACTTTGCCTTGTAAGTCTTCAACCTTGCCTTCGTAAACATCGGCGTAGGATTCCATTCTGAGCGTGCGCGGCGGGCCGTAGTAATTGAGATAGCGGCTGTCGCCTTGGCAAAATAGTTTGTTGATTCGGAGTTCAGGCGAGGTCTGGCTGGATGTAACGCTGCCGTCAACTTTGCAAGCTCGGCGTTGTTGGGTTAACCAGGCAGACAGTGGTTGACCCTGATCGGGTATTGCGCCGGAATGCTGCAAATAATAAAACCAAACCAGTGTCGGCAGGCTGGGCGATTCAGCCAGCCCGTCGGAAAAAGTCCAGACTTCGCGCACGCTACTATTGCTGGCATCGTTGATCAGATAGAACGGCGCGCTATCCAAAACCGCGCCGGCAATGGTCGAGGTCGGCGACACTTTGCGCATCCCGACCAATTGTTCCGGAAGCTGGATGTTGGTGTCTCCTTCTCGGGAAATGGCCGGGCGGCTATTGCTGTCTGAGCATTCCTCGCGGCCATAAAAATCCTCGGCGCCGTGGCGAAATTTTTGCACGCATTCGACCACTAAAACATTGTCGGCGGCACGCATCGTTGCGGCCAGTTCCTGATCTTCCGAAGATTGGGGGCGAATGAATTGCAGGTCGAAGACGATAAAACTTACTGCCTGCTTTTGCAATTGGCGGATCAAGTCGGCGTGAAAGCGTCGCCAGCGTGTCAAGTCTTGGCCTACGCCAAGAGCGGATTCTGACGTTTCATCCATCGCCACGATGACGACATCGTCGGGTGGTATTTGGGGGCCGCGAATTTGGAATAGTAGGTCTAGACCTTGTGAAATTTCGAAGTTAAAAAGCTTGGCGCTAATATTACTGACTAAAAAACCAGAAATAGTAATAACAGCTATTCTTCTAAAATAACCCATATGAACATATTAGCCTTAGTGTAATAAAAAAATTCAAAGATATGATTATTGTTGCAACTGAGGTTAATATTTTTCTGACAAAGGCTCCCGCATGTCCTGGGAGCCTTTATGCATGATTTAATTTAGTCTAAAAGATCAGCGAGTTGTTGATCCGTTATGCATTGTTGATACTGATATCCGTTGGCGTAAATAGTGGTACAGGGATCATCGTAAACAGCTTTGACTGAAACAAAGAATTTTGCGGGAATTTCCTTGCCGTTTTTAAGGATCACACCTTCTATGGGGGCCTGGATTTTAATTGCATTTAAGACTTCATCATTTACTTTGGCGATAGTGGTTTGGCAGTCTGAGCTTTTATTCTGACTACGTTTTGATGCCTCTTCGTGGGCTTTTACATCTTTTTCATTCTCTGTTGGGAGGGTTGTTTTTCCGCAAGGCGGCAGTAGTTTGCTATCCAGAGGGTTAATAACTACAAACTCGTCGGTTTTGGCGTTAACACCTTCAGCGATGACAACGGTTTTTTTGAGTAGCGATAAAATGGGTTGGTCTGTCTTTCCGCAAGAAGTTAAAAAAAGACTTGTCATTAAGCAGATTGCAGTGGTTAGTTTCATCATGGATTTTATCCTGTGTTGGTTTTAGGGGTTGGTTAGGGCTCATATTAATAAACAAAACTCAGTCGTATAAATAGCTGTCGCTCCGGTATGTAAGGGCTTAATTGTGGGCCGCTCGCATCGAAAGCGCTTTGGTACGCAAAATGCCTGTTAAATATGTTTTTAGCTTCGAATGTAATGGTACCCAAACGCTTTGGAAAGCGATAACCAATCGCTGTGTCAAATAACCAAAAATTTTGACTTGAACCGATAATCGAAACGCCTGATATGGGAGTGGTTGATGGGGCGATTTCTGCGACTCTTTGATCGACAAATGTAGCCGATAGCTTAGAAAATAATCCGATTTTATGGAATAGGTTAATCGATAACGGAATTTGATGAGTGCTTACACCCACTGGATTGGTTGAGTCTGCTGAGCTATTAAAAAGTGACCTTTTGCTTTTGTCGAATCGGTATTCACTTTTGAATGTGATCCAATCGTTTGGTGCCCAGTAGGCATAGGCTAAGTGAGATAATTCGTTGCGGCTGAATGCTGCACGGTATTCAGGCGCTGTTAAATCAATCAGTTCTTGATGGCTCTCTCTCCAGCTGACTTCCCCGCCGGCAAAGACCTCTTTGGTAAGTTTAAAATCAATTCCGGATGAGTATTGCCAAGCCGATGCACCATTGTTAGCATCGTAAAATTGATTAAATCCGGCAACTTGAGTGGGTTCTATGGTTTGGTTATTTGTAAGTGGTCTGTTGATTGTTCGAAATGCCGCTGCTCTTAGAGTGACGCTATTGGTTGCGTCCCATACGATGCCGAACTTCGGGTCTAATTGATATTTTTTGGAGGTTGGTTCTTCATAACTATCGTAACTCAGCCCGAAAGTTGCGTTTATGTTGTTTGGCAGCCTGTATTTAAAATAACTGTAAATATTGAAATACTCTGTGGAGAAACTGCTGGAAGTTGAGTTTAAAAATACGATATTGAAAGGTGATCTTATTCTTTTTGCCAATTGGCTGTATACACTGTTATTGTCGGCGTTTATATAGCTGGCTCCTGTTGTTATATTTAAACGTTCGCCGCCAAAATTGTGCTGTAATTCTGTTTGATAGCTTTTTGTGTCTACTATTAAATCATCTAATTCATCGAAGTTTCTGGTCAATGGAAGTCGATTGTTAATGGTTGTTTCTCTAGTAGTATAAAAAGATGAAAATAGTACATCTTGCTGGCTATTTATTCGGTAATGGCTACCAATTCTTGCGGTATCTTGAGCGATGACATTTCTAAGATTGGTTGAGTGCGATCCGTTTAAACGGTAAGGGACATCACCAGTCTCAATGTCTTCGGTTTTTAATTCGAATTGCAAACTAAAATCTGGGGTGAAAGTATATTGAGCGAAAGCATTATAAACATCTTGATGATAGTCGTCGTTAATGCGTATTCCGTCCGTTTGGTAATGGAACTGGCCTAGGCTAAGCGATAATTTATCGTATAAACCAGAGATAATCGTGTTATCTGTCAGCGTGTTACGACTACCGTAGGCACCATTGGCAACTAAATGAGCGCCATTTCGGGTGTACAGGCTGTCATATTCATTCGCGGACAGAGTGCCCGGACCGGTATTATTTAAGATACCGATATTTTCCGCCGTAAGTTGCGGCTGTACCGGGGTGATATTAATTGGTTGTAGTAGTTGAGCTTGTAGTAACTCACTGGCCCTCGCAATTCGATATCGAGGTTGGCCGATATATGCGTCCGACAGAAAGCGGTGGGCCGAAGGATTGGTGGCATCGTGACCCAAGGACTTCCAGGCTTCCTTCAACGCGACTCGGCCGAAGCCCAGGTCGTTATAAATACGTGCCAAGTTGGCGGTGCGGGCGGCGGCGTCTTCGTCCAACAGCAGTTTCGAGCGGTATACGCCGCGGTTTTCGTTCAGTTCTATGGCTTGTTGCATGTCTCGCATTGCTTCGACTGGGCGATTGGAGGCTTGTTTGAGCAATGCATCGTAAAAATACGGCGTCGGGTCTTTCGGGTCGTGTTGCTTTGCCAAGTCGAATTGGTCGCCGGCCAGCATTGGGCGCTTTTCTTCGTAATAGGCTTTGCCCAGATAGCTGCGTAACAAAGAATTGTTCGGGTCCAGAATTGCGGCAATTTCCAGGTCGCGGCGGCCGGCTTCCAAGTCGCCGCTGCGGATTTTTGCCAGGCCTAAGCCCAGGCGCGGTAAAGGCGCGGCAGAGTCCAGCTGGATTGCGGATTCGAAATGCCGCATGGCTTGGGCAGTATCCACGCGAAACAAATGCGAAAAGCCCTGTACGGTTTGCGTTCTTTCCAGATTCGGGTCGAGCATAAAGGCTTTAGTCGCCGATTGTGCGCTTTCTTCGCGCAAGCCCAGCGCCAACTGTAGTTCGGACAGCCGTGCCCAAGTCATCGCATCGTTAGGTGCCAACTGGCTGGCACGCTGCGCCGCTGCCAAGGCTTTTTCCAGTTCGAAGCCGGCTTGTTGGCTGTAGGATAGTGCTGAGTAAGCGGTCGCCGATTGCGGATTTGCCGTTACTGCACGTTCGGCCAGATTCAGCGCGTCTGTTTTGCGATTTTGGGTCAACGCCAGAATGCTCTCTAGCGCTAAAGCCTCTGCATCATTTGGGTTGCCGGAGCGTAGGGCTTGAATATCCTGCATCGCCAGTTGGCTTTGCCCGGCTGTCAGCCTAATTGCTGCACGGATTTTCAAAAATTCTGGCGACTGTTCAGCGGGGGGTGTCCGCTCCAAAGCGCTTAGCGCCAAATCGATCCGGCCTTGCCGATAATTCTGAATCGCGGCACGCAGAGCCGGGGTTATCGGCGCGTCCGGCTCCGCATAGGTTGATAGCGGCGGGTAATACAAGGCCCAATTCACCGCATCGGCGGGCTTAAGATCGATTTGCGCGCGCGGAGCCTGGCCCAACAAGGTTTGCCCCGCTTCGCCGGCTTTCAGGTGAATGTCGCCGTAGGTATTGAAAAAGCGCACTGCACCTTCGTAGACCCACAATTCGGCGCTGGCATCATCGGCACGTAGTGCAAATTCGGTGCCTTCCGGGCCGGCGTTGGCGATGGGTGTGGTGATTTGTAACTGCTTGGGTGTGCGGCTGATGAAATGCACAAAGCCCTTCAGCAAATCGACTAAAGTGGGCTGGCTGGGGGCGATGCCGTTTAAGGTCAAGACGGTGCCTTCGGCCAAACGCAGCGTGATGCCGTTCGGAAGTAACAAAGATGCGCGGCTGTACGCTTCGACTTTAACCCTGCTGCCTTCGCAAAGAGTTTGCTCCAATTGTGCCGGTTGCCATTGGCCTTGCGCGCCGGCGTCGTAATACAAACTGCCTTGCAGCGAAACCAGTTTGGCGGCTTTTTCCACGCTACAGCTTGTCGCGGTCGCATCGGTTTCCGCCAAACACATTGGCGCAAATAAAACCATGAAGCAAATCACAAGGCAGCGCATTTTATCTCCGAAAGATGTTTTTTTCGGATGATAAAGTCTGAAACCCTAACTGATCAAGGTAATAATTAACTTTGCTTGGGATTTTCTTATTTTTGTCAATTGGCCCAAGGTGCAGTTGAGATCATGCGTTGCCGATAATCGCTACAGGCAGCTCACCATGCGGCCGGTGGGGTGGTTTCGATGCGGAGGGTTTTTTCGTCGACGCTGATGTAACCGCCTTTGGTTAGTTCTTTCATCACTTTGTTAATCATTTCCCGAGATGAACCCACCATGGTCGCCAGCTCTTGCTGAGTGGGGCGGTTATGAATCACGTAGACGTCGCCTTCCTTTTCCGCCATGTCTTGCAGCACCTTAATGGTACGTTCGTAAACATTCGACAAGGCCATTTGTTTGACTTTCTCGGTCAGGAATCTAACTTTTTCCGACAATACTTTAAGTAAGGCAATCGCCGCATCGGGGTGTAGTTTCAACCAGTGGATGAAATCGGCTTTGGCGATGACCGCGCACACGGTTTTTTCCTGGGCTTCCACCGCGGCGGAACGCGGTTCGTCGCTAAGCAAGGCCAGTTCGCCGAAATAAGAGCCGGCCTCCTGAATCAATAAGGTGACCTCCTTGTCTTTGTCGTTACTGCCAAACACCCGCACCTTGCCGGACAAAATAATATACAGCGAACTGGTCTGGTCGCCCTCGGCGATGATCATCGCCTTTTTCGGAAATTTAATGACCTTGGCCCTGGATGCCAAAGCTTCCAAAGCCTCCTCGGGCAGATCGGCGAGAAAGGGGATGTGGTTCAGACTGGCGATGACTTCTGCTTGCATGATGAGGCTATAACCGCTTGGTTTAGTAGAGTGCCGCTTTTGATAACGGTCTGGTTTGTATGTGACGCCTAGCTTACTAAGTTTGCGTCATGATAGTGAAGTATTTCACAGATTGTCAGCCAATTAAATCACAGACATACCCCTTTTACGGCGGCAGCGGAAATAGCGCTCGGCGCATTGGCGAACTTCAACTTTGCAAAACCCATCCCGCCGAGCGCCTGCCGTTTATACCCAGCTTTTGCCGGTACGCAGCAAGACCTCGAATGCTGATGCCGGTAATGGCTTGCTGAAGTAATAGCCCTGTATCTCGTCACAGTGGTGTTCGCGCAGAAACTGGCAGTGTTGTTCGGTTTCCACGCCTTCGGCGATCACCTTGAACGCCAGGTTGTGCGCCAGTGCAATCACCGCCAACACAATAGTGGCATCTTCCGGATCGGTGAGCATGTCGCGCACGAAGGATTGATCAATTTTCAGGGTATCTACGCGAAATCGTTTCAGATAGCTGAGGCTGGAATAGCCGGTACCGAAATCGTCGATGGATAGCTTCACGCCGGCGGTCCGGAGCTGGCTAAAAGTGGCGATGACCTTCTCGACATCCTGAGCGATCAAACTTTCGGTCAGTTCCAGTTCGAGTTGAGAGGCCGGTAGACCGGTGTCTTCGAGCGTATTCATCACCCAACTGATCACATCCTGCTGTAGAAACTGGCGTGCGGATATGTTCACCGCCACACAGACCGGCGGCAAACCGGCGTCTGTCCAGGCTTTTGCCTGAGCGCAAGCTGCGCGCAGCACCCAATCGCCAATGGGCACGATAAGTCCGGAGTCCTCGGCGATTGGAATGAACTGGGCAGGAGATACCGCACCCATTTCGGGATGTTGCCAGCGCAATAAGGCTTCGCAGCCGGAAATTTGGCCGTTTTTCAAGTTGACCTTGGGTTGGTAGGCCAACTGAAACTGTCCCAATGCCAACGCTTCCCGCAAGCGCGTTTCTATATTGACACGGCGCAGGGTTTCCTCGCTCATCTCGCGGGTGAAGAATTGACAGGTGTTGCGGCCTAGGTCCTTGGCGCGGTACATCGCCACGTCAGCGTTGTCGATCAGCGCCTCGGCGGTTTCGCCGTCCTGCGGGAATACGCTGACGCCAATGCTCACGGACAAATGGATATTACGCCCCTGAACCAGGAGCGGACAATCAAGATGCCGGACAACTTTTTGGGCGAGGAAATAGGCATCGCTATCTTTATTTAAATCAGTCAGCAAAATTAGAAATTCGTCACCGCCCAGGCGAGACACGGTATCACCGTCCCTGACCAGGCTGCCTAGCCGCTCGGCGGCGACCTTTAACACCGCATCGCCGAATGGATGGCCGTAGCCGTCGTTGACTATCTTGAAGCGATCCAGATCCAGATAGAGCAGTGCCAGCTGATTGCCGGCGCGGCGCGCGTGGGCGATGGCTTGGGCAATGCGGTCCTGGGTCAGGTCGCGGTTGGGCAGGCCGGTGAGGCCGTCGTAGGTGGCCAGATAGCGAATCTGCAGCTCGGCCTGTTTGCGCGCGGTGATGTCCTGAATGGCACCTATCATCCGCACGCCGCGTCCCGTGTCGTCACAGAGCAATTGGCCGCGATCAAACAAGTCGGCATAGCTGCCGTCCTTGCGCCGAAAACGGTATTCCTCGGACCAGGTGTTCTCGCTGCCGGCTACGGTGGCTTGAAGGTGTGCAACCACGCGGTCGCGGTCGTCGGGGTGGATGCGGCGGGCCCAGAAGTCGAATGAAGGCAAAGTCTCGTCAGTGGTGTAGCCGAACACAATTTGAAAGTTCTCGCTCCACCAGATGTTGTTGCTGGCGAAGTCCCAGTCCCACACGACATCTCCGGTCGCACGGGTGGCGGCGTGGAAGCGGGCTAAGCTTTCCCGCAACGCGGCATCCGCGCGTTGTCGTTCCGAGATGTCGTTTAGAAACAGCGTGCGGACTTCCAAACCGTTGCGTGTAAAAGCCGCCACCCGCAATTCCGCGTCGAACACGCCTTGGGTGCCGACAAATTGAAACGCGCCGGAATCGGTGGTGCTGAGAATCTCGGCCCAATCAGCGTGGCCGTCGGGCGCAAGCACAGCATCGGTGATGGCCTTACCCAGAATGAATTCACGCGCCAGGCCAAACAAACGTTCTGCGGCGGCGTTCCATTCTATAACGGTCAATTGGTGATCCAGGCTAAAGATTGCGGTGTGAGTGGAGTCGAAAATTGCGCCTTTTAAGGCCAGAGAAGCGGCTTGCTGTTCCTTGGCTTCCAGCAGTTGTTTAACGGCCACGGCCATGTGGTCGAGGGCTTCCCCCAGAATTTGGGTTTCCCGGAACTCGTTCGTGGCGAAAGTGGCGGCCGCCGGGGGTTCCAGTTCGGTATGACCGATGCCGGCGACCCGGCGCTCCAGCGCCGCCAGCGGTTTGCCGAAGCGCCGGGCCATGCGCATTGAGACCAGCACCAGTCCTGCGGTAATTGCCACGCCCATACCGCCCACCTGATACAACTGGCGACGCAGCATGTCTTCGATAAACGATACTTTTCGCGAAGTAATGACCAACCAAGACATGCCGCCTTTCAGCGGCATGCGGCGGGCGGCAACCCAGCGTTGCTCGCCTTCCAATAGCATGCGGTCTAGGAATAATTCGCCGGTGAAATTCAGCAAAGGGCTCAAATCGGCAGGCAAGGGCAACGGCGCTCGGCCTACTTGCAACTGATCGCCGATTAGGCGGGGAGCGGCTCCCAACTCCAGGACCTGAAACCGGGAGTGATATTCCGTACCTATGGCGCTTAGAAAGCTATTCAATGCCGGGATGTCGAAGTCAGCATCCAGAACGCCGATCAAACGTCCGCCCGCATCTTTCAGCACTTTGCCGTAGCTGAAGCCCCACAAAGGCTCGTTGCCTGTAAATGGCGCCGCCCAGCGGTAAGCCGGAACCCAGGTGTCGCCGCTCGGGCTGCGCAAAGCGGCTGCGTAGAACGCATCGCTGCGGGGATCGTAGTGTTGGTTAAACAGCTGTTGATGGAGCACGAATCCCTGCTCGGTCAATATGAACTTTCGCGCAGGCGGGCCTTCCGTGCGGTCACCCGGAAATAGCCAAAGTAAAATCTCGCCATTTGCAGTTCGTTCCAACGCGCCGTATTCGCCTGAAGCTGCCAAGGAAATGCCCAGATAACTTAATTCCGGGCGTTGTTCGAATGCCGCCAGCGAATATTCCAGTGTCGATTGTAAAGTGGCGCCCGTTACCTCCGGGGCTATCGCGGCACGTTCAGCGGATTCGGCTGTCATCTCCGCCGCGCGAATCAAAATCAGCAGGCGCTCGGTCGCGCGGTCCAGGGTTTCTTTCACCTCCCGCCGGGTGGTTTCTTCGGTGCTGGCGACGCTTTGCCAAGTCATGCCTATTAACAGCGCCAGACCAAGCAACATCACCAAACCCACGATATTGGAAATTAAAACTCGGGTAAATGAAGGAGCAACTGTTTCGGATAACGTTGTCTGTTTCGCGGGTGAAGGCGCGTTATTCATGGTTGTTTGGTCAATGGCTATCGCTGTGAAGTGATCTTGTTAGCGCATCTTGGGCAGTACGCTGCAAAGCTGGAATCGTGTCGAGTTCGGGCAATTGCGTAAGCGGCAGCTCCCGATCAGTTTGGTTCTCGAAAATCGCCAAATTCTATAAATGCCGTCATTTGTATCAAAGACATTGTCATGCAAATCGGCCCAATTTATCGCTGCTGCCCCGTTTGGGCTGCATTCGTCGAAGCCTGAAACGGTTTAAGCCTTCGATAGAGCCTTTACCCCAAAGGCATTTAGGCCAGCGGTATTTTAGGGCCGCGATAATAATTGTAGATGCTGAAGACGATCTTTAAATTTAGCCGGTAAAAAAGTTTCGCAAATTACGCATCCAGCCAAGCTCCGCTTTTAGCGTAGCCGCCATAGCGGCACGAATCCTTGTCGAATGAAAAACTACCGCCATTCGCAGTGGAATTTTTCACAGCTTTCCAGGGTGGCGAACACCTAAAGTATCAATACCCGCTCAAGTTCACAAACCGGTAGATGGGGATGTGGTTCGGTAAGCAATGCTGCCGGTATCGCAGTCGTTGGGCCAGCTATGAGCCGGCCTCATCACTTTTTTAAGGAGAAAGACAATGTCTCAAAAATCCAAATTAGATCAAGCTCTGAAGGTGTTGCAACCTGAGGAAATCAGCCAAGTTTCCGGCGGTTTAGTCGATGTCGGCACTGATTTAAGTCAGTTTCCCCGTAAATTCTGGCCGGTCATCAATCCAGGGTCGTTCGTGATTAAAGCCAATGCTGGCTTGGTTGTGCGCTAAATCACTTCCCTGAAGTCATCTTTTATTTTTTGGAGAGCTGTCATGTCAAACAAAACCACTCGAATTTCTGCCGATGAATTATCCGCCTTTGCCGCGCAAGGTATAGAACGCGCTTTGCAAGCCCGCGAGGCTGCCGGCGTGGAATTGAATCAGGCGCAACTGGATCAAGTTAGCGGCGGCGCCTCGTTAAGCTTGGTGCTGAATAAAGGCATTATCGCCGGCGGCCCCTGGTTCGATCAGTTTAGAGGATTAAATAATGTGATTACCAATCAGGGTGCCGGCGGTTTGGCCGGTGGCTTAGCGGGCGGCCTGCAAGGAGCAACCCAGCTGGGTTGATAAGGCCATGACCTCGGAGAACCCAGTGTTATGTCCCAGCGCGCAGCCGGAATGGGAAGGTGCCCAGGTCATCGGGGTGATGACTGGCACTGCGGATCAGCCGGAAATGGCTTATCTGCAAGCCCCGCAACCGGTGACCGAGCAATTGCTCGAATTGGCGGGCCCGGTCAGTCCGGCGGAAGTGTTCCGCTTTTCCGCGCCGTGCGCCTGCACCGGTTGCGGTCACTACGCGGAAGCGGAGTCCAAATGCCGGCTGGCTGAAAAAGTCGTGCGTTTTACGCCGACGGTCACCGAGCAATTGCCGGTGTGCGCGATTCGTGCCGACTGTCGTTGGTGGCTACAGGAAGGCCGCTCGGCGTGTTTTAGATGTCCGCAAGTGGTGACCAATAACCTCAAGCCGACCGAAGACATGCGGCGGGCAGCCGACTACGGCGTTCTTTGAGGGTTTTGGTCGCAATGTCAAAAAGGGTGAGAAGGAAACGGCGCTATGAAACATGAGTTATTTCGACAACAAGCCTTGGACTTTAAAAAAGACAAGCCCTTAGGGGAGGTTATTCACGTGGAATCCTTGTCGTTTGCCTTTCTCACCGCTTTAGCCGTCAGCAGCGCTTTGCTGCTGGTCGCCTTTGCCTTTTGGGGCGAATACACCCGTAAATCGCATGTGAATGGCTATTTGTCGCCGAGCATGGGATTAATCAAAGTGTATGCGCCGCAGGCCGGCACCTTGATCGAGAAACACGTACGCGAAGGGCAAGCGGTTAAAGCCGGCGATACCTTGTTCGTGTTATCCACCGAAAGTAGTTCACGGGAAACCCCGCAAGCTCAGGCCGCGGCGATTGAACAACTGAAACAACGCCGGGAAAGTCTGGAAACCGAATTGGTTAAACAAGAGCAAATCGACCAGATTCAATACCGCTCCGTGTTGGATAGACTGCATGGCATGCAACGCGAATTGCAACAAGTCAATAATGAAATAGTCACCCAGCAACAGCGTCTGGCCGGTGCCGCCGCGACTTCGCAGCGCTATCAGCAGTTGCTAAGCACAAAATTCGTTTCGGCCGTGCAAGCGCAGCAAAAACAAGATGAATGGTTGGATCACCAAGCCAAGCTGCAAGCCCTGCAACGGGTACAGATGACCTTACAACGCGACATCCGCTCCGCGCAGTTGGAAGCGGACAGTAGCCAAATGAAATTTAAAAACCAGCGCGCGGCCATCGAACGCAATATTTCGAGTTTGGCGCAAAACATCACCGAATCCGAATCGCGCCGCAATATTGTAATCACCGCGCCGCACGACGGCACCGTCACCACCATCCTGGCGGAGCAGGGACAAAATGCCACGACCGCCAATCCCTTGCTGTCCATCCTGCCGCAAGGTGCCAAATTGCAAGCCCAGTTATTGGTACCGTCCAGCGCGGTGGGCTTTGTCGAGCAGCGGCAGACCGTGTCGGTGCGTTATCAAGCCTTTCCCTATCAACGCTTCGGTAGTCATCAAGGCCGTATCGTCGAAATCGCCAAAACCTTGATTACCCCCAAGGAAGCCGATTTGCCGGTGGCTTTGCAAGAGCCGGTGTACCGGGTCACTGTCGAGATCGATAAACAAGCGGTGCAAGCCTATCGCCAGGATATTCCGCTGCAATCCGGCATGCTGCTGGATGCGGATATTTGGTTGGATCATCGCCGCCTGATCGAATGGGTGTTCGATCCTCTTTACAGCATTCTAGGACGGGTTTAATCATGACTATGCAACATATCCTCGACTTTTCCGGCCGCAGGAAGACCCCGCTGATCCTGCAAACCGAAGCAGCCGAATGCGGTCTGGCTTGCCTGGCGATGGTGGCCAATTTTCATGGGCACCGGGTGGATCTGGCCAGTTTAAGACAAAAGTTTTCCCTGTCTTTGAAAGGCTCGACCTTGAATCATCTGATCCAGATCGCCAACCAATTGCATCTGGGTTCGCGGCCGGTACGGGTGGATTTGAACGAACTGAGCAGACTAAGCCTGCCGGCTATTTTGCATTGGGATTTCAATCATTTCGTAGTTTTGACCCAGGTCAAACGCGGCGTGGCGACGATACACGATCCGGCCAAAGGTACCGTGCATTTGCCCTATACCGAGGTCTCCAAACATTTCACCGGTATTGCTTTGGAGTTGCAGCCCACCCAAGCTTTTACCGCCAAAACCGAACGTCAACAAATCAAACTTTCCCGCCTCATCGGCCGATTGAACGGTGCCTCCAGCGCTACCTTGCAAATCATTTTATTGGCGGCAGCCATCGAAGTGTTTGCAATCGTAGCGCCTTTTTTTATGCAACTGGTGGTGGATAACGCGGTGGTGGCCCGGGATACCAATTTATTGACGGTATTGGGATTGGGATTTTTATTGTTGGCCTTGATTCAGATCGGCATTACCGCGCTGCGTTCGTGGGTGGTGCTGGTACTCAGTACGTCGGTGAATTTGCAGATGATGAGCAATCTGTTCGGACACTTATTGCAGCTGCCGATGAATTTCTTCGAGAAGCGGCATCTGGGCGACATCGTCTCGCGCTTCGAATCCTTAAACGTGATTCAACGCACCCTGACCACCAGCTTTCTGGAAGCGATTATTGACGGCGTGATGGCGTTGGTGACACTGGGTATGATGCTGGTGTACAGCTGGAAGCTTGCGGCTATCGTCAGCTTGGCCGCGCTGCTTTACGGAGTATTGCGCTTGTTGTCGTTCGCCCCATTACGCGCAGCCAGCGAAGAGCAAATCCTGCGCGCCGCCAAGCAGCAAACCAATCTGCTGGAAACTGTGCGTGGCATGCAAAGCGTGAAGTTATTTAATCGCCAGTTGCAACGCCGGCACGGGTATCAAAATTTGATGGTCGATCATTTCAACGCCGGCATCCGCGTGCAAAAGCTCAATATCATTTACCGCGCCCTGAACAGCTTGTTGTTTGGGGTGGAAAACATCGCGGTGATCTGGCTAGGCGCCTTGTTTATTCTGGACGGCGGCTTTTCGGTGGGGATGCTGTTTGCGTTTATGTCCTTTAAAGACCAGTTCACTCATCGGGTGGGCAGCTTCATCGAAAAAGGCATCGAATTCAAAATGCTGGGCTTACACACCGAACGGGTCGCCGATATTGCGTTGGCGGAAGCCGAAGATGAGCATGTTAGTGGTGCCCGTCACGAGCAACTGGCGGCATCGATCCAAATCCGCAATCTGGATTTCAGTTATGCGCCGTCCGAGCCGCCGGTGCTGAAGAACCTGAATCTGGATTTTGCCGAAGGCGAGTCGGTGGCGATCATTGGTCCGTCCGGTTACGGCAAAACCACGCTGGCCAAATTAATCTTGGGTTTATTGCAGCCCAGTGCCGGCGAAATCCTGATCGGCGGTGTGCGCCTAAACCGCATCGACAGCCACGATTACCGCAATATGGTGGCGGCGGTGATGCAGGAAGATCAATTGTTTGCCGGCTCTATTGCCGACAACATCTGTTTTTTTGACCCGGAGCCGGATCAAGCCTGGATCGAAACCTGCGCGCAACTGGCGGCGGTGCATCAGGATGTGATGACCATGCCGATGGCTTACAACACACTGATCGGTGATATGGGCACGGTGTTGTCCGGCGGCCAAAAACAACGGGTGCTGCTGGCCCGCGCTTTATACAAACGCCCAAAAATTCTGGTGTTGGACGAAGCCACCAGCCACTTGGATGTGGCCCGCGAAAAACTGGTGAACGGTGCGGTGCAGCAACTGAAATTGACCCGCATCATCATCGCCCATCGCCCGGAGACTATCGCCTCGGTGGATAGGGTGATTGACTTACAAGCCATAGCGGCAGATGCGCTTGCCGGCCCGTGTTATGCGTCGCAGGCGGCTTAGATGTTGCTGCGCAGTAAATGCTCTATGTTGCCGGATTCGTTATAAAATCGTCGAAAATTTTTAAACATTTTACGACTGGATTTTATGAATAACGCCATTGAAACACACGCATCCAACGATATTTTTTCCGAAGCCTTTTTGCTGGGTAATTTAGGCGCACCGTTTATTTTGGGAATGGCGATTGGCTATTTCGCCAAAAAAATGCTGCGCACGGCCTTGTTTGTCGGTGGGGCGATTGTGTCGATATTGTTCGTTGCCGAATATTACGATCTTATCAACATCAACAATATGGCGTTGGAAAATGCGGCTAGCTCAGCCGCAGAGGCTGCCAAGGAATCCGGCAGTTTCTTGCTGGATCGGCTGGCGGTGTTTACCAGCCGGGGTGTTAGCGGTGCAGGCGGTTTTTTTGTGGGATTTAAACTCGGGTAAACCGGTTTTTGCTTACCCGGCTAAGGGTTGATCATGTGGCTCAGTCAGCAGCGTGTTTTGCCTAGCTACATAGTGCCCACTTTTTTGCGTGGGCACTATGTGTCGTGAATATCACTTCAGACTATTTGCGATTAACAGGGCAGATTTATAAGATTCCAGCCGTTAATTTCGGCCAGGAAAAATACCTTGTGTGGCTACACAGTAAGTGATACCCAAAGCAGGTGAACGGTTATCAAAAGGCAGGCTTTGTCCCGCAGGCTGAACGGAAGTGGTTGGCCTACCCGTAAATTTTATGATGTTTGCCTTTAGGGAAGCGTTGGGGGCATCGCTTGAATAGATATTATCTCTCGATGTCGAGGCCGCCAATACATTGCCGGAGGGCGTACTCTTATTGCCGGCTGTACTTACTGCGTCAATCGTAGCGGAAACGTTATCTAAAAAAGTTTGCGCACCATGGGAGTGTAAAGGCATTTGGCTTGGTTGTAGGGTTACAAAGTCTATGCCGATTTCTTGGCCAATCGATATTGGCGATAGCCCCGGACCTTGTCCGACCCCGATTGGCGAACGGCCGCGCAGATCCGGTAGCATAAATGTTGTTTGTCCATCACCGCCATACTGCGTACCCAATAATGAAAACAAGGCTGTGTTTTGCGCAATGCTCAGCGTCTGTCCGGCGGCCTCCAGATAACCGCGCGGGCAAAAGTTAAAGCTAAATGTGCAAATCTCGCCGAGAAAGGGGTCGGAACCGCAAGCCGAGGCTGATACTGGTAAGCCGGTGATAGCGATCATGGCGAGTTTCAAGAGTGGTTTATTGAATGCTTTTGACATGTTGAGTACCTTTAAATTGAGTTGAAATTAATTGAAAGCGTAGTGACGGCGTTTGCTGGTAAGGACTGAGATCAAGCCGATAGCCAGCAACCACAGGGTTTCCGGCTCCGGTACCGTGTTGTTGGTTTGCTTGGTGACCGAATCGACTGTAATCAGGCTGGACGCATTTATCGAAAATCTGCCGGAGTCCGCGCCGCCGAATATGAATAGATCGGGGTTGCTATCGCCAAAGCTGATTAAGTCGCCAGGGTTTAATAGAAACGACAGCAGCAGAGTGCCGACGTCGGATACCAGGCCGCCTTTACCGGTAGCGATATTGGTATTCGGATTACTGGGTATGAATTTTTCGTTACCGCGAACGGGATCCGAAATAATTTTAGAAAACGCCAGTTCCTTGCCATCGGCTTTGTAAAAGCCAATTATGGACTGTGCGAATTCGCCGTCATTGTTCAGCGGCGGTGTGTCGGTGGCTTCGACTTGATGGCTGTATTGGAATTGCAAGTTCACCACAAAACTATCCACGGCAGACTTGTTCTCAATCGAAAAGGTATAGTCGCCGAACAGCGGGCTGATGCTTGAGGGCTCGGCGCCGCCAGTGCCGCTAGCGTTTAAATTGATACCAAAACCATCGCCGATCTGGCTTAAGGTGCCTGACAAGGGGTCAGGACCTGTGACCGTGGACCCCACCAGCGTGGTGGTGGAAGTAGAGCCGGCGATAATGCTGGTCAGCGAGCCTGTCTGGATGGCGTTTATCGGCTCAGCCGGGGAACCGAGGCTATCAAACTCGGCCGAACCGCGGATTACAATATTGCTGTCAAAAGCCGCAGCCGATACCGATCCGGAATGGGCGCCGAGCAGCAATGTGATAGCCAATGCGACATTGCGAATCCGGCAACCGTGGTTTGTAGGTAGCTTCTTAAAATCGCTACCGATGCTCTTTTTAAATTTAATTGATTCCATCTTGATACCTCTATATTTGATTAGATTTGGCGGTAATATATTTATATTAATGACTGGTTGCGTGCAAAATACAGACGTCTAGTAAGTATTTAAATGCAGTTGCTTAAAATAATTTCTCATACTGCTAAATTGCCATATAAATTGAATTAACTGGTTTCTGTTTTATTCAAAAAAATTGTATTACGGGAATTAATAGCCAATTCTTATGCCAGTTATTAATTTTGTGCGGGAAAATAATTTATCTTTATGTTTTTAAAGATAATTTATGGCTGTGCTTGGCAGGAGGGGGCAGCATGCAAAATTGGTGTGGAAGCGTTTTGGCACGATATGTCGCATGAAGTACGAAATATCGTTTCTATGTCGGGGCGGGGTTTGATTTATTGCTTGGCTCGATAGAGCGGGTAATTGAAAGTAGGCTTTTTAGCTTGGAAATACCCATTACTAAATAAGCAGAGGAAGGCTTTGTCAAACTGATGTGAAACTGCAAAAGCCCCGATTAGCCAGGCGAACAGCTTCAACAAACAGGTAAACAAAGCATCTACATGGGAAGCACCCAAATGCGCGGATACCACCATTGATGGCGTGACTCGCGAACCGGCAATCGCCGAACGAGGAGTAATGAAAGTGCGGGATTTTCTAAGTTGGGGATAGCGGAGGCTGCGGTTCGCCGATTTCATGGATCAGCACGGTCTGACCGACTGCCAAGCTGCCGGGTTTATCGTGCAAGGCGTTTTGCCCAAAATAGACTTTGTTTTGCCATTTGCGCAGACGATTCAGCGTCGTCAACGGTTCTTTGCCGGTTTCGGCGGTGAGCGGGTCTATGGTGGGCACCGAGCAGCGCGAGCAGGGTTTGGGCAATCTAAAACCAATATCGTTGATGCTAAGTCGTCGCCAAGTGTCTTCGGCGTAGCTGTCGCAATCGCTGACGACCAGATTTGGCCGAAAGCGAATCATGTCAATTGCCAACGGCATGGCTTGGTTGAGAGCGTTTAATGAATTTTCCGACACAATCAAAAACGGAAAGCCGTCGGAAAACGACGTTTGATCGCTTTCTAAAGCATAGTTAGGATCGACCTGACGAATATCGTCATCACTTTGGTAGACCAGCCGGCACTCGGTTTGTAAAAAATCGCTCAGCCAGGCATCGGCAACAGCGCCACAGGTTTTGGCGACACAAACGTCGTGCCAGACTACCACTTCAATGTCGTCGCCGTCTTCGGATTGCAAAGGCAGTGTTAGGTCCGCTTGATTGGGCGCCGACAAAATTAACTGTTGATCTGCAATGCGGGTTTGAATCAAGGCCATTTTTGGTAAACGGCGTTGGCTGAGGAACTGTCTATCGCCGTCTATCAGCATCCATTTTCGGTCGTACAGCAAGCCTTTGTGGTCGACCGGCCAGTGTTCTACGCGAATGCCGGCCAGCGATTTGACTGGGTATATATAAATTTCACTGAGTATTGGCATATTGTTTTGCGCTTAGCTGAATAGCAGATCGGTTTGGGTGTGCAGTAAATGCTCTGCCAAATGTTTTTCAATGTTGTCGAACTTGATGCCGTAACGGCCGTTTTCCCGGTCGCAATGTACAACAAGCGCGGGTATATCGAAACGCTTGCCGTCGGCGAACAATAAATACAGGAATATCCGCTGATTCTTGCCGAGTTTTTTTTCGCTGAATATCGCCGCGCCGCGGCTACTCACATCCCGCAACACGACCGGAAACAGGCGTGGAAACCAGATACTTTTGACTTTGACGGCAGCACGGATGTCGTTGCGTCGATAGCGAACCGCACTACGCTTGTTAGACCATGAGCTATCAATCGTGACCTCTTGATCGAGAAAATCTAAAGAGAAATCTGGCTCAGACATGGCAAACGCGGCGAATGTAAAGGTGGCTAAGTATTGATGTTAAACCACTAAAATTCAATAGAGCGGGACGATTATTGACAGAGCCCGGCCGAACCGAATCCGTTAAAATAACGCTTTTATGTCGTTCCGTATCGGATTATGAAAAAAATCGCGCTTATTTCAGTTTGTTTTTGTTGGCTTGTCGCGTTGCCAAGCAGCGACGCAATTGCCGCGCCTGCCAAGAAAGCCGTTCCGGCCAAACCGCAGGTCACCAAGCCCGCCGAGCCTGCCAAGCAGATAGTCAAAATCGGCTATTTCAGTCAGGAGCGAGCAGCGCCGGCAGCCTTGTCCAACCTTGATCCGTTTATCCAGAACAAAGGCCAGATCGGTGCCGAACTGGCGATTGCCGACAATAATACTACCGGGCAATTTACCGGCCAGCACTACGAGTTAAAGAAGGTTGTGGTGCCGGTGGGCGGCGATTTGCAGCAGGCCTTCAATCAATTAGGCGAGGATGTTGGTTTGGTGGTGTTGAACGTGCAGCCAGACCAATTAAACAAGCTCGCCGATTTGCCGGCGGCGAAAAACAAATTGCTGTTCGATGCTTCTACCAGCGACGACGAGTTGCGCAACACGGATTGCCGCCATCAGATTTTGCACCTATTACCCAGCCGGGCCATGCGTGCCGATGCGCTGGCGCAATATATGCTCAAAAAACGCTGGCAAAACTGGTTTTTGGTGATAGGCCCCACGCCGGAAGACAAGTTATATGCAGCGGCCATTAAACGCGCGGCCAAGAAGTTTGGCATCAAACTGGTCGCGGAAAAAGCCTGGACCAACGATTACGATGCCCGCCGTACCGCCCAATCCGACGTGCCGGTATTTACCCAAGTGGACGATTACGATGTGTTGGTTGTTGCAGACGAACAGGGCTTGTTTGGCGAATATCTGGATTACCGGACCTGGAAACCGCGTCCCGTGATCGGCACGCAGGGTTTGGTTGCCACCGCCTGGCACAGAACCCACGAACAATGGGGCGCGGTGCAATTGCAAAATCGCTTCAAGGACACCGCCGGCCGCTGGATGGAAGAACAAGATTATGCCGCCTATCTGGCGGTGCGGGCGATAGGCGAGGCCAGCGTCCGCAGCAAGTCCAATCAAACTCAGGCGATTAAGGATTATGTCTTCTCCGAAGCGTTTGCGTTGCAAGGTTACAAGGGCGTGCCCCTGTCGTTCCGCCCTTGGGACGGTCAATTGCGGCAACCGGTATTATTGGCTGCACCGCGATCTTTAGTTAGCGTGGCGCCGGTCGAAGGATTTTTGCATCCGAAGACGGAGCTGGATACCCTAGGATACGACCAGCCGGAAACGGCTTGTAAATAAGCCGGTGTTGAACCAAATTTCAGAGGGTAGGGCATGAGCGATAAACGGCGCATGGAGATTAGCCAGTCGGCGATCACGGGTGTTCTGGGCGTGGAAGAAGCGCGGCCGCAAAAAAAGGGACCGGCGCATAAACCGTTCAAAATTCAAAGCCGCTATCAACCGGCTGGCGACCAGCCCACAGCCATCGCGGCGCTGGTGGAGGGCATCAACGACGGTGAATTGCATCAAACCTTGCTGGGCGTGACTGGCTCGGGCAAGACCTTTACCGTCGCCAATGTGATACAGCAAACCCAGCGGCCGGCGATGATCATGGCGCCGAATAAGACGCTGGCTGCGCAGTTGTACGGCGAAATGAAGGAGTTTTTCCCGGACAACAGTGTCGAGTATTTCGTTTCCTATTACGACTATTACCAGCCCGAGGCCTATATTCCGGCCTCCGATACCTTCATCGATAAGGACGCCTCACTTAACGAGCATATTGAGCAAATGCGCTTGTCGGCCACCAAAGCTTTGCTGGAACGGCGCGATACCATCGTGGTCGCCACGGTATCGGCAATTTACGGCTTGGGCGAGCCGGAATCCTACTTCCAGATGGTGCTGCATTTGGTGCGCGGCGATATGATCAAGCAACGCGACATACTGCGGCGTTTGGCGGAAATGCAATATACCCGCAACGACACCGAACTGCGCCGCGCTACCTATCGAGTACGCGGCGAGGTGATCGACGTGTTTCCAGCCGAGTCGGAAGAACAAGCCCTGCGTATCGAGTTGTTTGACGACGAGATCGAAAGGTTGTCGATGTTCGACCCACTAACCGGTGAAGTCACTCAGCGCCTGGCCCGCTTTACGCTTTATCCGAAAAGTCACTACGTCACACCGCGCGATCAGTTGCTGACCGCTGTGGAAAAAATCAAAATCGAACTGGCCGAACGCCTGGAGCAATTGCGCGACAACCATAAACTGGTGGAAGCGCAACGGCTGGAGCAGCGCACGCTGTTCGACATCGAGATGATTATGGAAGTGGGCTATTGCTCCGGTATCGAAAATTATTCCCGGCATTTGTCCAATCGCGCAGACGGTGAATCGCCGCCGACCATGTTCGATTATTTACCCAAGGATGCCTTGGTGATCATCGACGAAAGCCATGTCACGGTACCGCAGATTGGCGCGATGTATAAAGGCGACCGCTCGCGCAAGGAAACCTTGGTGGAATATGGCTTTAGATTACCTTCAGCCTTGGACAACCGGCCGCTGAGGTTCGAGGAGTTCGAGCAAATCTGCGGTCAGCGTATTTATGTGTCCGCCACGCCCAGTACTTACGAGAAAGAACATTCCGGCGCGGTGGTGGAGCAGGTAGTGCGCCCGACCGGCCTAGTCGATCCCATTGTCGAAGTGCGCCCGGCGACCAGCCAAGTCGATGATCTGTTATCGGAAATCACCAAACGTACTGCGGTGCAGGAACGGGTGTTGGTTACCACCCTGACCAAACGCATGTCGGAGGATTTGACCGATTATTTGATGGAGCACGGTGTCAAGGTGCGATATCTGCATTCAGACATCGAAACGGTGGAGCGGGTGGAGATTATCCGCGACTTACGGTTAGGCGTGTTCGACGTGCTAGTCGGGATCAACTTGTTACGAGAGGGTCTGGATATACCGGAAGTCTCGCTGGTAGCGATTTTGGATGCGGATAAGGAAGGTTTCCTGCGTTCGCTGACCTCGTTAATCCAAACCATAGGCCGTGCCGCGCGCAATGCCAATGGCAAGGTAATCCTTTACGGGGACAAGATTACTCGTTCGATGCAACTGGCTATTGAAGAAACCGAGCGCCGCCGCGATAAGCAGGAAGCGTTTAATAAACAGCACAATATCCAGCCGAAAACCATATTCAAATCGGTTACCGATATTTTGGAGTTATCGATACCCGGTTCCGGCGGTTCCATTTCCAACGCCAGGGCGAAAGTCGCCGAACCGGCCGGTAATTACAAGGCCATGACACCCAAACAGGCTGCGAAGGCGTTAAAACAACTGGAAGAAAAAATGTATCAGCACGCCAAAAATCTGGAATTTGAAGATGCCGCGCGGATCAGGGATCAGATTAAATTGCTGCAAGCCGAGATGGTGGTTTAAGAGGCTTAGGTTTGTAATTAACGTTTTGGCTAACTATATTTAGTGAATTTTGTCGAGGTCCCCAGCTTGCAAAGCTTGGTCGGCAGAAGCTAAACGACGATAGCAAATTCATGAAACAGACGCCGAGAAACAGATGATACCCGCCAAAAACATACTGAACGAAAATGTTCGCGTGCTGAAAAGCGAGGTATCTAAAACCACATATCAAGGCGTGGCTATCGCCATTGCCAGCATTCTCAGTGCGCTGTTGGCGTTGAGTTATTACTACGTCGGCGAAATTTCCTTAAACGGCATCATTAAAGCCCAAACCGAAAATTACGGTCTGTGGATGCTTGAAGCGCTACCGTTCATTTTTGGATTTTGGGGCCAATATTCCAGCTCGGTCATCGCTTATCAAGCCGGGGCGATGATTTTGGACCAGACCCAGGAACTGCGCTCTCGCGCCGAATCATTGGAAAAACAAGTCAGTTATTCCACCACCCACGACTCGGTAACGGACCTACCTAACCGGGTATTGTTCTACGACCGGGTGGAGCAAGCGATGTTAGCCGCCGGCAATCAAAACAAAATGCTGTCTATCTTGTTGGTGGAAGTCGCCAATTTTAAGGAAGTTTACGACACACTGGGTCGTAACAGCAGCGACTTGATTTTGAAACAGATAGCCACGCGCCTGCAAAGCGTGGTGTTGGGTACTGATAGTGTCGCCCGTATCGACGGCAATATTTTCAGCGTGTTGTTGTCGGCGGTGGATAACGAAACTGCCGGCCTGACATTGGCCAAAAATATCCAGGCGGCCCTGGATCCGGCTTTTAAAGTCGAGCGTCTGAGTTTGGTGATTCACAGTAATATCGGCATCGTCAATTTCCCCGAGCATGGCGACGATGTCGATACCTTGGTGCAAAAAGCCGGCGTGGCATTATTCGTAGCCGGCCAATCGCACGAAGGCTACACCACTTACGCGCCGTCTTACGACGATCACAGCCCGCGCCGTTTAACGCTGATGAGCGAGCTGCGCCAGGCTATCGAAAAAGAGCAATTACATGTTTATTACCAACCCAAGGTGTCGGTGCAAACCGGGCAGGTTTACGGTGCGGAGGCTTTAGTACGTTGGCAACACCCTAAGCATGGTTTTATCGCGCCGGATGAATTTATACCCATGGCCGAAAGAACCCGGGTGATCAAGCATTTGACTGCCTGGATGCTGAAACAATCGTTCAAACACTGTGCGGAATGGCGCAAGCGCGGCTGGGAACTGATTATCTCCGTCAATCTGTCCGCCAAGGATTTACACGATCCTGAGCTGCCGGATGTGATGGCCGGTGTGGCGGCGGCGGCCAATATCAAACCCGGCTGGATGATGTTGGAGATTACCGAGAGTTCCATCATGACCGATCCGGAGCGGGCCATGGAAGTGATTCAGCGCCTGAATGAAATGGGCTACAAATTGTCTATCGACGACTTTGGTACGGGTTATTCGTCACTGGCTTACTTAAAACGCATGCCGTTAACGGAATTAAAAATCGATAAATCCTTTGTCGTCGATTTGTTGCACAGCGAAAACGATGCAGTCATCGTTAAAGCCACCATCAACTTGGCGCACAACTTAGGATTGCAGGTGACTGCCGAAGGTGTGGAAACTCAGGAAATCATCGAAAAACTCAGCACTTACCGGTGCGACTTGGCGCAGGGTTACTTGTTCAGCAAGCCGATGCCGTTTGAGGCTTTTGGTGCGTGGGTGGAAGCCCATCGTTAAAGCAAAATTATGCAGATTCAGGAGCAGCAGTAATGTCCACAGCCTGGGCGGGTGGTACCGATGCCATTCTGGAAAGAATGGACAAGATGACCGAGCTTTTCGTCGCCGAGACACGTAAAGCTATCTATACGGGCGAATCGGCCAGCCATTGCCAGGAATGCGGGGAGCCGATTCCGGAAGCTCGGCGTCAGGCGATTGCCTGCCAGTATTGTTTGCCTTGTCAAACCGAGCTGGAAAAAAGCTGACGCAGCACTGTTTTATTGGGCTCGTTTAAACGGCAGGTAATTCGCCGCGTCTTGCTTGTAATGCGCAATCGCCTGTTTTTCCCGGGCTACAAATTGCGCCACGGCCTTGGCAAAACCGGCATCCTTTAACCAATGCGTGGAGTAGGTAGTGACCGGCTCGAAGCCGCGGGAGATTTTGTGCTCGCCTTGCGCGCCGGAATCAAAACGCGCCAAGCCGTGTTCTATACAGTAGTCCAAGCCCTGGTAATAGCAGGCTTCGAAATGCAGGGCATTGTATTCTGCATCGCATCCCCAATATCGGCCGTACAAGGTATCCGCGCCGATAAAACTCAAGGCCGCACCGACGTATACATCGTCTTTAATTGCTAGTACCAACAATAATTGCTCAGGCATGGTTCGCGCAATTTGCTTGAAAAACGCTAGATTGAGATAAGGTTCGGAACTGCGTTTTAAGTAGGTCAGTGCGTAAAAGCGGAAAAACACCTGCCATTGGGTCTCGGTAACCTCCGTCCCCGGAACACGCAATAGCTCAATACCTTGTTCCGCTACCCGGCGTCGTTCACGCTTAATCATCTTGCGTTTGTCGGCGCTTAGGGTTTGTAAAAAGTCCGTAAAAGTCGCGTAGCCACGATTAAACCACTGAAACTGCACGCCCTCGCGGACGCTTAAACCTAAAGATCTCAGCAGCTCAAGCTGGGAAGGTTCGGGAAATAAACAATGCCACGAGGAAATACCCTGTCGTTCGGCAAGTTGTTGGATAAAACTGAATAACAAAGCGCAGATTGCCGTTTGGTCCGCATCCGGTGCGAATAGCAGTCGCTGTCCCTGGCAAGGGGTAAACGGGATCGCGCTGACTAATTTCGGATAATAGGCCAGACCATGCTGCTGGTAAGCTTGAGCCCATTGCTGATCGAACACATACTCGCCCCAGGAATGGGTTTTCAAATACAGCGGCAATGCCGCCAACAATTTCTGATTGTCGAAAACCAATAAATGTGCGGCTTCCCAGCCGGTCTGCGGGCAAACGGCGGCGCTTTGTTCCAGTGCGGCTAAAAATTCGTGGCGTAAAAAAGGATAGTCGGGTCCGCACAGTCGATTCCATGCCGTGGCTTCGATTTGCGCCATGCTGGCGATTTGTTTTACTTCCATTTTTAATCTTAGTAGAGTTAAAGCCCCAACATACCATCAAATCATTGCCCATGACGACAGAGAAGCCGTTTTCTCAAGCCTGCGAGAACAACAAGGAACCGATTTTACAGATTCTCAAAACGGTCTTTGACCAACCGATGACAGTTTGGGAAATCGGCAGCGGTACCGGCCAACACGCCTGCCATTTTGCCGAGAACCTGCCGCATCTGTCCTGGCAGCCTACCGATAGGCCGGAAAATCTGCCGGGGATCCATTTATGGCGGACCGAGGCGCAACTGGCGAATCTACTGCCGCCGCTAAGCTTGGATGTGGGGGATTTGCAGTGGCCGTGCGCGCAAATCGACGCGCTGTTTACCGCAAATACCTTGCACATCATGAGCAGCGACGAAGTAGAGCTGCTATTCAAACGGTTAACCAACTATTTGAGTACCGACGCGATGATGTGTATCTACGGCCCGTTCAATTACGCCGGTGCATATACCAGCGAGAGCAATGCCCGTTTCGACCTATGGTTGAAAGAACGGGATGCGCGCTGCGGTATCAAGGATTTCGAGGCGATCATGGCCTTGGCCGAACACATCGGTTTGACCTTACAGGCCGACCACGCCATGCCGGCCAATAACCGGCTATTGGTGTTGCGGAAGCGGGCATAAGGACCACAGTCTGACCCTTGGCCTGAGCTAAGTGGCTACGTGTTATGCTGCTGTGAACAATTAAAAATTTTTCTATTCACGGAGTGGACGATGCAAAACATAGTAAAGGTTTTTCTTCTAATCGCGACATTGATGCTGCCCGGTTGCGGTTACAACACCTTTCAAACGCAAGACGAACAAATCAATGCCGGTTGGGCGGAAGTGTTGAATCAATATCAGCGCCGCGCGGATTTGGTACCGAATCTGGTGAATACGGTGAAAGGCTACGCCGGACATGAAAAGGACGTATTGGAAGCGGTGACAGCATCGCGCGCCAAAGTCGGCAGCATGCAAGTGACGCCGGAATTGGTGAACGACGAACAGGCTTTTGCCAAGTTTCAAGCGGCGCAGGGCGAACTGAGTTCGGCTTTGTCGCGGTTGATGGTGGTGTCGGAAAATTACCCGCAACTGAAGGCTGACGCCAATTTCCGCGATCTGCAAGCGCAATTGGAAGGTACCGAAAACCGTATCACCGTGGCACGCAATCGTTATATCGCCGCGATCAAGGAGTACAACATCACCGTGCGCTCGTTTCCCAGCAATCTGACTGCGATGCTGTTTGGCTACAAAACCAAGCCATCGTTTACCGTTGAAAATGAGAAAGCCATTTCGACTGCACCAGTGGTTGATTTTGGTAAATAAGATGCGGAAGACAGCTGGCTTTTCAGGGTTTTGGGTCGCCCGATTCCTGGCGGTTTGTCTGTTTGCGGCGGCCGTAAATGCCGAGCAAGTAGTGCCCAATCTTGAACAGCGTGTTACCGATCTGACCGCTACCTTATCCGCACAGCAAAGAACCGCGCTGGAACAACGCTTACAGGCTTTTGAGCAACAAAAAGGCAGCCAGATTGCGGTATTGATCGTTGCCACTACCCAGCCGGAAGATATTGCGCAATATGCTATTCGCGTGGTCGAACAATGGCGTCTGGGCCGCAAGGGTGTCGATGACGGCATATTGATGTTGCTGGCCAAGGACGACCGCGTCACGCGCATCGAAGTGGGTTACGGCTTGGAAGGCGTGGTGCCGGACGTATTGGCTAAGCGGATTATTGACGAAATCATGATTCCGTATTTTCGGCAGGGCGACTATGCGGAAGGTATTAATGCCGGCGTGGATAGCCTGATCGGAATATTTGATGGTGTGCCTCTGCCTGCCCCTCAAGCATCGTTTGTCGATGGGCGGGTGCAACGTTTACTGCCCCTCTTGGTGTTTCTAGCGGTGGCCGGCGCTTGGATTTTACGGACTCTGTTTGGAAGCGTTCTCGGCGGGATAATCAACGGCAGCGTGGTTGGTATTATCGCTTGGCTATTGAACGCGGGTTGGCTGGTTGTATGCCTTGCGGCATTGTTTGCGTTCATGGTTTCGCTTAGCAATGGCAGACGTGCGTTTCGCGGCCGGCAAAACGACAATTTTTACGACGATGACGATTTTGGCGGCGGGTCGGGAGGCGGATTCTCCGGCGGAGGCGGCGGTTTTGGCGGCGGCGGTGCGTCGGGGAGATGGTAGACCATGCAAGTGATCAGATTTCTAAAGCATATTTTTAGTGGTCCTTGGCGTGTGCGTCTGGCGTTTTCCAAGCGCAGCTTGCAAGCCATCGAAGCGGCGATTGCTGATAGCGAAGCATCGCACTTGGGTGAAATTCGTTTTGTGGTGGAAAGTGCGCTGGAGATAGGCGAGTTATTGCAGGGTGTTACGCCGAGACAACGCGCGCTTGAGGTATTTTCACAATGCCGAATCTGGGATACGGAACACAATACCGGCGTCCTGATTTATTTGCTGTTTGCTGATCGTGATGTAGAGATTGTCGCTGATCGCGGTATACATGCCAGAGTTGGCGAAGCGGTTTGGGCCCGGATTTGCGAACAGATGGAAGCGCAGTTGAGGGCAGGTCGATTCGAATTAGGCGTGATTGAGGGGATCGCCCATATCACTGCGCAATTGCAACAGCATTTTCCGGCGTTAAATAAGGAAAATCCCAACGAAATAGCTGACGCGCCGTTAGTCCTTTAAGCCGTGTTTTGCCACGATTGTCTGTTGTTTTTTAAGTGTCTTTCTCTTGAATTTTTTGTGGTCTAACACCATATTGGCATAGAACCATTCAGGTTTTTACATGCAACAAAGAGGAGAATCGACATGAGTAACTTAAGCCCATTTGTTAGTCGCGGTCTGTTTGACGAACTGTTTCGCGATGTTAATCCCGGTTATTACATTAAACCGCTGCACGGCGACGGTTTGCCGGCGCAAATCAAAGTGGATGTGAAGGAAAATCCGTCGGAGTTTATCGTCCAAGCCGAAATTCCGGGCGCGGGTCAAGAGAATATCCATGTGGATATCGACGGCAACGTGGTTGTCATCCGCGCGCAAATTAGCCAGTTGGATACCGAAAACAAAGACGATAAATTGCTACGTAGCGAGCGCTATTTCGGTGAAGTGTCGCGGAGCTTTCAACTATCCGCGGAGATTGATGAGGAAGCCAGCAAAGCCCGTTACGAGAACGGCATATTGACGCTGAATCTAGCGAAGAAACTGAAAAAAAGCGGACAGCGGATGACTATCGATTAAGTGCCCTGAGGAACTTCTATAGTGGGTGGTTCACGGGTTGACTGAGGTGAGCCCGTGAACCGATCTCCGATCAATAAACGTCTCTGACGTAGCGTTTGTCTTTTTTCAATTGGTTGACATACTCAACCGCCTCGACCAAAGTTTTCTTGCCATGCTCGCGGATCACATCGTGCAGGGCTTGATCGACGTCTTTGGCCATCCGGTAAGCGTCGCCGCAAACGAAGAAGTAACCGCCTTGTTCCAGCCAGGCATAGAGTTCGGCACCATGCTCTTTCATGCGATCCTGCACATAGATTTTTTCCGCCTGGTCGCGCGAGAACGCTAAATCCAGTTTGGTCAGCAAGCCGCTGGATTGCATCGCTTCGATTTCCTCGCGGTAGATAAAATCGGTTGAGGCGTTACGGTCGCCGAAAAACAGCCAGTTTTTACCAGAGGCCTTGCGGAATTCGCGCTCTTGCAGGAAGGCGCGGAACGGCGCGATACCGGTGCCGGGTCCAACCATAATCATGGGTAGGCTATCATCGGCCGGCACGCGGAAGTTGTTGTTGGGGGTGAAGAATATCCGTACATCGGTTTCTTCATTCACCAAATCCGCCAGATAGGTGGAGCAAACGCCTTTGTGTTGGCGGCCATGCGCGTCGTAACGCACGCTGGCGACTGTCAGATGTACGCTGTCCGGATGTTTCTTGCCGCTGGAGGAGATGGAGTAAGCGCGATGTTGCAACGGTTTTAATAAACGCAAAAATTCGGCGGCCGAAAATTCCACGCCGGGGAATTGCAACAGCAGATCGAGTATGTCGCGGCCCCACAGGTAATCGGACAGTTTTTCCTTGTCGCTGGACAGCAATAAGGCATTTAACTCTTGATCGCCGGAACGGCTGGCGATTTCTTCAATCAGTTCTTTGCTGGGTAATTTGATCTCGAAATGTGTGCGCAACGCATCCGACAGCTTCATTAATTCGCCATTGACCGGTTCGTCTTCCGCGCCGGTGCAGCCGATGGCTTTGACGATTTGCGCGACCAAGTCCGGGCAGTTGGTCGGGATCACGCACAATGCGTCGCCGGCTTCGTAACTGAGGCCGGAGCCATCGATAGAAATTTCGTAATGTCGGGTTTCTTTCGACGAATCCAATGCCGTGACAATGCGGTTGACGCGCATTTTGGCTGGGAATGGGTTTTTGCGATTGTAAACCGATTTGGCAGCTTGGGTTTCGGTATCGACTACCGCAACAATGCTGGCGCCTTCCGCCATCAACGGAATCACTTCGCTGAGCCATTTTTCCGCTGGGGCTTCAAAATCCACATCGCAGTCGACGCGGTCAAACACGCGCTTGGCACCCAGAGCTGCCAGTTTATTATCCCAGTCTATTCCAGCCTGACAGAACAAGTCGTAACTGGTATCTCCCAGGGCCAATACCGAATAATTGACGTTGTCCAGGTGCGGCGCGGCATCACTATTGGCCGCTTCCCAAAGCATTTCGGCGTTGTCCGGCATAGCGCCTTCGCCGTATGTGCTGGTAATGATCAGCAAGTATTGCATTTGCGGCAATTGGCCGATTTCAACTTCATCCATGCTTTTGACGACCGGTTGCAAGCCATGTTTTTTGGCTGCATTGGCGGCGTCGTTAGCCAGCGACTCGGAGTTGCCGGTCTGAGTACCGTAAAGAATATGCAAGGTGCGGGCGTTCGCTTGATTGACACTACCGGCGCTTTGCAGCATATGGCTATGCATGCCGGCGAAAAAACCGCCAAGCCAGGCGCGTTGAGTATCACTAAAAGGGGCGTTTTGCGGGATAAAAGGTGCTTTCATTTCATTACCATCTGTGGACAGGTGTCAGGTTGTCCAGTCACTGTATTTGGTTCTTGCCAAGTGGCGCGAAGGGTGCGTGAAGCACCCTCCCTCAGCTCAGGCAGACGCGCTTTCCAGCATGTCTTTCACAATAGACAGGCTTTCCAAGCTCGCCAGATTTTTATCGATAGACGGCAGGCCGGCCAACGCTAAACGGTTGAATCTATCTTGTTCGATGATCCAGGCCGTGGAGCCTATCGAGTAAATGCTTTGCACGTCGCGCAGCATCAGCGTGGTTTTGTAGTCGTTCAGGCGTTTTTCCGCCATCAACGCGGCTAACTGACCATCATCGTATTGGCTGTAAGCTTCGCGGATATTTTTAATCAGCGCATCTTGCAGCTTGCGCGGACGTTCCATCACGAGCTTGTAGGCATGTTGATCAACTAAGGCTTCAGTAGCCGGTTGGCCGGCTTTAGTTAACTGATCGCGGGCAATTTGCTGGGCTTTATCGATCACCGCATAGCTGTTGATCAATTTCAAGGTCAGATCGGTGTCGGTTTCGCCGTAACCCGGAATGGCGCCATCGAACAATGGTGTATTGTGTTTGTAAGCCTGTTTGATTTGCTCGATTTGTTTTTGCGCAAATGCCACCGACAACTCTTCGATCATCGCTTTGCGATCCAGCGCTTTGCTTAGGTATTCCGCGGTTTGCGTGCGATTTAACCAGAGCGGCAAGGCAAATTTGAAGTGCCGACGCTCGTTGGCCCAATTAGCCAGGATAGCCTTGGCTTTTTCCGAGTCGGTATGTTCAACATGTTGTTCCAGCATGTACAAAATAAATTGCTCATGGCTGCTTGCTAGGTCGTTGTCATCGGTCAAACTGTGTATGGATACCGAGGTATCGTCATACAAATCATTTAATCGATTATCTGGATCGTACTGATAAGCGTTGCCGCCCGACATGCCGGTGCAGAAGCCTTTACCAAAGCCGCCCAGATTCAATACCGCGCCGTTAATCATGTATTCGCAGGCAAAATCACCGACGCCTTCGACAACCGCCATCGCGCCGGAGTTACGCACGGCAAACCGGTCGCCGGCTTCGCCATTGATAAAGGTTTTGCCGCCGGAAGCACCGAACAGCGCAAAGTTACCGATCAACACGTTCTCGCCAGGTAACTGGGAGCCGCCACCGGGTGATTTGATGACGATGGTGCCGCCGCAAGCGGTTTTTCCGACACCGTCGTTGCAAGTGCCGGTGTGTTCCATGCGCATGCCGTCGTTGTTGAACGCGGCATAACTTTGGCCCGCCGAGCCATGGGTGCGAACGATAATCGTATCGTCGGCTAAATAGCGGCGACCATGTTGGTTGGTATAGATGATGTTCGATTTAGCGACTTGCTCAGGGCTGAGTTCATAAGCCAACAAGCGTTCCAGATCGACTGCGGTTTGACCGCCGACGGTTTTGTTACGGTTGTTCAGTTTGAATTCGTCGCCTTCGACAAGCACTTGCTTTTGACCTTTTTCGAACAAAGCCGATTTAACGCGGGCAAAGATCAAATCGTCGATCACGAAATCTTTTTCCAGATAAATCGGTTTCTCAATTTTGACAACCGGTACCTCTGCCAGCAGTTTTTGCAGGTGGATTTGGCCGACCATGCTGGGATGGTCGATCAGATGCAGCAACTCGGTTTTACCGCGAATTTCCTGCAAACTGGTGTAGCCTAAGTCAGCCAGGATTTCGCGCACTTCGTGGGCCAGGTTCATAAAGAACTGTGCCAACACGCGCGGGTCGCCTTTGAATTCCTCGTGGGCAGTGGTCAAACCGGCCGGGCAGCGGATGTTACAGTTTTTCGCCATCACGCAGCGCAACATCATCAAGGCGGTGGTGCCGAATTCAAAGGAATCGCCACCTAAAATAGCGGATTTGACGACGTCGGCACCGTTCTGGTGGGCCGCGCTGCACCGGAGAATAACTTTATCTCGCAAACCGTTAGCAGCCAGAGCTTGATGCACTTCGGCGATACCGATTTCCGGAGAACGCCCTGTGTTTTTCAAGCTGGTCACCGCCGCCGCGCCGGTGCCGCCGGTGTTGCCGGCCACGTTAATCACATCGGCACCGGCCTTGGCGACACCGACCGCGATAGTGCCGATACCTTCCGAAGATACCAGCTTGACCACCACGCGAACGCGCGCGGCTTTGGCATCGTGGATCAATTGGCCCAAGTCTTCGATGGAATAAGTGTCGTGATGCGGTGGTGGGCTGACCAGTTCTACTTTGGGTGTGCCACCACGTAATGCAGCGATTTCCACTGATACTTTCGGTGCAGGCAATTGGCCGCCTTCGCCGGGCTTGGCGCCTTGGCCGATTTTGATTTCAATTTCTTCCAGATTCGGATCGGCCAGATAGCCGGCCCAGACGCCGAAGCGGCCGGACGCGAACTGTTTGATTTTACTGGAGCGAATCGTGCCAAAGCGGCTGGAGTGTTCACCACCTTCGCCGGAGTTACTCATGCCGCCGGCAATGTTGGTGCCTTGCGCCACGGCTTCGTGGGCTTCGGCCAACAGCGCGCCGTGACTCATCGCGCCGGACGCGAAAGTCGGCGTGATTTGATGGGCTGGTTGCACCTGATCCAGTGCTATCCGCGAGCGGGCAGGGTGCACGTTGCTCAAATAGTGGTAAATCAGGTTGTCGCTGTCGTTCACCCGCAGACTGATAATGTCGTTTTCCAGGTTTAAACCAAAATCGTTGCCGGCAAAACGCGCTTTCAAATGTTCTGCTAGTTGTTCCAGACGCGCTTTGCTTGAGTTCTCGGTAAACCGAATGCTGAAGACCACGCCGTTACTTTTCTCGACTTGTAAGCCGCGGATAAGGTAGTTATTGTTGCCGTGTAAATCCTGGCTGCCCAGCAGGCGATCAAAATCGGCTTTGCTGTTAGCGGCGCTGACATCGGCTGGGAACTCCATCACATCGCGTAAAGCAGCAGGACGGTTCGCGCGCTCCTGAGCCAGATTGTGGGTAAAGCTGCGATAAGCCGGGGTAATGCCAAAAGCGTCGATTTGCTCGGGTGTGCGTTTTTCGTAGCCGAAATCCAAATAGGCGGTATCACTGGCTTCCGGCGCTTGTTGTGGCGCTATATACATGATCGCTTCATCGGTCATGTTGATATATTCACGCACCGCCGTATTGCCAAACGTGTGGCCGGCGCCTTCATTCCGCTCTTTGAATAATCCAAGGAATGGAATGTCGCTTTCGCTGGTTACGGATAGCGCCTTATGGTGCCATTCCGTTGCGCTGGCGGCTATGTCGCTGTAGCGAACACCGCCCACCGAGGCATTGATGTTGGGGAAATACGGTTTTAATTTTGGTTCGTCGGTATCCAGGTAGTTGGATTCGAAAAACTCGCCGCCGATATAGCTTTCCGCGGTACACAGGCCGAATTTGCCCATGGTTTTCATCAGTGATTTTTCGACGCCTTTTTGAAAGCTATACAACGCTTTTTGCTGTGCTGCAGAATCGGCATATTCGGTGATTACCCGGTTATGCACGCTGAGCGGGCAGATTGCGGAGGCGCCGAAGCCCAGTATGGTGGCGACGTCGTGTGGGCTGGCTGCCTGGCCGGTTTCCATGATCAACGAACTGTTAAAGCGCAGACCATGTTTGACCAGATGCTGGTTGGCCGCGGCAATGGCGAGCAGCGCCGGGAGAGCCGCCTGGGCTTTGCTGATGTTGGCATCGCTTAAAATGATAATGCCGGTATTGTCGCGCGCAGCTTGTTCGACTTGTATGCATACCGCTTGCAAGGCTTGTTCTAAAGCCAGTTCGTTTTGCGCGGCGTTTTCAAAGTTTGGAGTGTATAGCGCCTCAATAGTCGCGGTTTTTACCTGGCTTTGTCTGCGAATCTGCTCCAGTTGGGTGCGTTGCAGAATCGGCGATTCGATCATCAGCTGTTTGCTGCTTTGCGGCGCAAAAGTGGGTTTGGCGCCCAGGGCCACGCGCAAAGTCATGCCGTCGCTTTCCCTTAGGGAGTCCAGCGGCGGATTGGTCACTTGCGCAAAGCGTTGGCTGAAGTAACGCGACATACCGCCTTCAGATGCGCTCAAAGCGTTCGGCGTCAGGCCGTAACCCATCGCGGAGACTTTTTCCAAGCCGGTTTGCAGGATAGGGTCCAGCAAAAACTTAAAGCTTTCCTGGTTCAGCGAATAAGCTGTGTGACGTTGGTCGATATTCAGTTCATGCTCGTTACTGAGTTCCGAAAGCTCTACTTTGGGCAATTCGCTGATATGAACGCAGCTTTGTTTCAGCAGCGCTTTGTAGTCTCTTTCCTTAGCCAAACGTTCCATCACTTGATGGCTGTTGTAAGATTCACCGGTGCTATGGTCGAAATACAGCATGCCGCCTGCTTCGATGCGGCCGCGTTTGAGCACCTTTTCCGGTGGAAAATCGATCTGGCCCGCTTCGGACATCACCGCCAGATACTCTGCGGTTTCGACCGAGCGCAATGGTCTTAAGCCCAGGCGGTCCAGGCGCGCACCGACGCGAATGCCGTCATTGAAGATTAACGCGGCCGGGCCGTCGTTTTTCTCTTCGTACAGACTGAAATATTCCAGCATCGCGCGTACATCTTCCGATAGGGTGCTATCGTTTTCCCAAGCCGGTGGCATCATCGCCAAAATAGCGGTGACAATGTCCAGTTGATCTTCGTTGATGCGGCGGGTCAGGGTTTGATCCAGGCGGCCGGAATCGGATTGGCCGCAAGGAAACACCACATGTTTGTTGTTTTGCCGAGCAATGGCGTTTTCGCTGAGGCGGTTTTTCTTGTCGGTGTTCAACTCGCCGTTGTGTGCCATATACCGAAAAGGCTGCGCCATCATCGTCGCCGGTGCGGTATTAGTGGAAAAACGGGTATGGAAAAACAGCGTACTGATTTCGTGGTCCGCGTCGTACAAATCGACAAAGTAGGGGATGACTTCAAACGAGTTCAGGCGGCCTTTGTAAACTTGGGTGCGGGAACTCATGGATAAAGGGTAAAATCCATTCAGTTCCGGGCGAGTAAAGCCATGGGCTTCAATAGTCAGCAGCGCAGACTGAATATGCCTTTCAAAAGCCTCGTGACTGGCATCTTTGAGGGATTTTGGCCGACCGAAAATGACCTGTTTAATCGGTAATTGCGCGCGCAACGCTGCGGCATTCAACACCGAGCTGTCAACAGGCACTTCCCGCCATTTGATAATCGGTAGATCGAATTCCAGAAATTGTTCTTCGACCAGTTTTTGTGCTTCGGAATCGTAATGCGCGTGATCTTCCGGGAAAAAAAAGTTGGCTACGCCGAATTGCCCCAGTTCCAGGTCCGCATTCCCAGTGGCCTTACGGAAAAACTTCAGAGACAAATCGATATTAACGCCGGCGCCGTCGCCTATGCCTTCCGCGCTCATGCCGCCGCGATGAGGAATAGTACACAAGGCTTCGTGTGACTTGACTAGGAGCTCGTGAGTCTGTTTGCTGTCTTTGCGGGTGATAAATCCAACACCGCAGCTGTCCTGGGAAAGATCAGCGTCGTAAAGCATGTGTATTGCGTTAATTTTCTGGGCGTTTTTAATCATTGCTATCCAGATCCTCTCATACTGAATAAATGCGCTAGCCGGTATTTTCCTTACCGGTAGTGCCGTTTATGGTTTTTCTGCCTGCTGCGTGTTAGAGTCGTCCCATGCGGCGAGAATCCCTGATTAACTTCGGAATTTCAGTTGGCGAAACTTTGTAATTCTACCATGTGGCGCGGCCTCTGTCATTCCGTAAAGCCAATGGCGGCGTCGTTCTCTCGTCCGGTCTTTAGTTTTAAAACTTTGTGAAGAAATATGAAAGAACAATTTGATGTGGTGATCGTCGGCGGAGGGATGGTGGGTGCCGCCGTGGCTTGTTGTCTGGGTGGTAGCGAGTTAAAAGTCGCTGTGATAGAAGCGCAGGTTCCAGAAGCTTTTTCCAGCGAACAGCCACATGATTTAAGGGTTTCGGCACTCAGTATCGCCTCGAAAAATATTCTGGAAGCCGTCGGCGCTTGGGAGGGCGTGACATCACGGCGTTATTGCCCGTTCAAGCGCATGCGGGTTTGGGAAACCGCCGGTGATACGACTTTTAATAGCGATGACATTCGCTATCCCGAGTTGGGCTATATCGTCGAAAATCGCATCACCCAGCTGGCGTTGCTGGATAGGTTGCCCCATTTCGACAATATCGAATTGCTGATGCCGCAAACCATCAGCAAGATCAATTACGATGGCCACGAATCGGAGTTGGTATTAGCGGATGGTCGTGTACTCCAGGCAAAATTGCTGGTGGCGGCGGACGGTGGACAGTCCCGAGTCAGGCAGGCGGTAGGTTTGGGTGTGACTAGTTGGGATTACAATCAGCACGCTTTGGTCATCTACATAGAGACCGCCTATCCGCAGCAAGACATCACTTGGCAGCGCTTTGTGTCCAGCGGCCCGCAAGCCTTTTTGCCGTTGACAGGTAATTATGGCTCCATCGTTTGGTATCAGTCCCCCGATGAAGTTCGGCGTTTACAAGCCTTGTCTTACGAGCAATTGCGGGATGAGCTGGTAGCGGCTTTCCCTGATTGCCTGGGCGAGGTCAAGCAGGTGTTAGGTGTGGCGAGCTTCCCGCTGAAGCGGCAGCATGCGCAACGCTATGTGAAACACGGTGTGGCTTTGGTGGGCGATGCGGCGCACATGATTAACCCATTGGCCGGGCAGGGTGTGAATATCGGCTTACTGGACGCTGCGGCGTTGGCGGAGATTCTGGTGGATGCGCGTAAACGCGGTCAGAATATTGCGGATTTGGCGGTGTTGCAGCGTTATGAAGCGATGCGTCGCAACGAAAATCTGAAAATGATGACCCTGATGGATGTGTTTTATAAATCGTTTAGTAACGATATTTTGCCTATCAAGCTGTTAAGGAATCTTGGACTGGGGTTGGCGCAGCGCATCACCCCAGCGCGCAATAAAGCGATGAAGGCGGCGATGGGGCTGGAAGGCCGTCTGCCGAAATTGGCGCGCGGTGAGTCCTTGTTGGCAAGATAGCTTTCCTAACCTTTGAGGCTCAAATATCTCAACATGGTGGTACGTATCTGGGCTTTTTTGTCTTCGTCGGTGATCGGCATTGATTGCTGGTCGCTGATGTAGAACATGTCTTCCGCGCGACTGCCTATCGTGGTGATTTTTGCGTCGTGCAGTTGAATATCCAACTCCGTAAACGCCTTACCTATGGTCGATAGCAGGCCGGCGCGGTCCGTCGTCACTAATTCGATGACGGTGTGTTTATGTGACGGATCTTCCAGAAATGTGATGCTGGTTTCTATCGGAAAGTGTCGGGCCTGGCGGGACTGCTTGTGGATATTCTTTGACGCTTTCACTTTTTTGGCGATTAAGCCTTGGCGTAGCGAGGTGCAGATATGTACTTCGCGATACAAGTCGTTAATGGCTTCGCCGGATTGTTCCAAAACCTGAAAACTGTTCAGTACGTATTGATCGGCAGTCGTGATGATTCTGGCATCCAGAATTGTCAGGCCCAAATGGTCCAGAGTCGCGGTCGAAATCGAAAAAATCTGCGCTTCGTTGCGGGTGTAAACGAAAATCTCCGCACTGCCGCGCTGGGTTTGCGGGCGCAGTAATACCAACGGCAGTTCGCTTTCCTGACAGGCCGCGATGGCGATGGTGTGCCAGGCGATTTCGTCCGCAGAATAGCGCAGAAAATAGTCGTCGCTGAGATGCTGCCAGGACTGCGTGATATTGGTTTTGGATATACCCAGTTTCAAAAGCTCGTCGCCCGCTTCTTTTTTGTTTTCCTGTACCCGTTCCGAGCGGGCCACCGGATTTTGCAGGCCGCGGTGCAAGGCTTGGTGGGTGGAAATATACAAGTCTTTAAGCAATACGTCTTTCCAGGCATTCCATAAGCTAGGGTTAGTGGCGCGAATGTCCGCCACAGTCAGTAAATATAAATAATTTAGCCGCTCTATACTGCCGACTTCCTGGGCGAAGGTGTGGATCACGTCCGGATCGCTAATATCCTTGCGTTGTGCGGTCATTGACATCAACAGGTGCTGACGAACCAGCCAAGTGATCAACTTGGTATCGTGGCTTGATAATTCGTGTTGCTGGCAAAAGTTGTTGGCAATGGTTTCGCCGAGCGTGGAATGATCGCCGCCTCTGCCTTTGGCTATGTCGTGAAACATGGCGGCAATGTACAAAATGTCAGGCTTTGAAATCAGTAAAAAAATATTATTGCAAAACGGCAACTCCTTATTGTGTTTGGCCAAAGAGAAGCGCCGCAAATTACGGATAACAAACAGAGTGTGCTCGTCTACGGTATAGATGTGGAATAGGTCGTATTGCATGCGCGCCACGATATTGGCGAAATCCGGCAAATAGGCGGCAAGCACGCCGTAGCGGTTCATGCGCTTGAGTTGGCTGGTAATACCGCGCGGCTGTCTGAGAATATCCATGAACAGGCGGTTGGCCTGTTTGTTGGTGCGGAATTCGGCATTGATCAGGTGCAGGTTTTTGCGAATCAAGCGGATGGTGCTGGCGCGAATGCCCTTCAAAGAGGGAGATTGTTGCAAGATTAAAAAAATTTCCAGCAAAGCCAGCGGTTGTTTTTGAAATACGTCTTTGTGGCTGACTTCCAGATAGCCGTCAATCGATGAAAAGTTGGCGGTGATAGGGATGGGGGTTAGGCTTTCCTTGTTGCTGATCAGTCTCTCGTTCAGCAGTTGCAAGAGCATTTCATTCAGGCGTTCAATGTCCACGACAGTTTTGAAGTAAAACTGCATGAATTGCTCGACGTCGGGTTGTTCGTTTTTATCGATGTAACCGAACTGGCTGGCTAGCTCGCGTTGGTAATCGAACACCAATCGGTCTTCGCAGCGGTTGGTCAGATTGTGCAGTGCAAAGCGCAGGCGCCAGAGGATGTCGCGAGCGGTAATAAGATTGTCGTATTCCGATTTCGGTAAAAAACCGTACTTGATCAACTCGCGGAGAGAGGATGCGTTGTAATGGCGCTTGAATACCCAGCTGATGACCTGCAAGTCGCGAAGTCCACCAGGGCCTTCCTTAATGTTGGGCTCCAGGTTGTAAGCCGTGTCGTGGTACTTGCTGTAGCGCTTTTGCTGTTCAACCATTTTGGCTGGAAAAAATTGTTCCGATGGCCAGAGTGTTTCAGAATTTACCTGGTGTTTTAGATCGCTAAATAGTTCGGAGTTGCCGGTAATCAGGCGCATCTCGAGCAGGTTGGTAAAGACGGTTTGGTCGTCCGCGGCAACCGCCAGGCACTCTGCTACAGAGCGTGTACTGAGTCCTGGTTTTAAGCCAATGTCCCAAAGAAAATTACAAAAACTGGATACCGGCTGTTGATAGTCTATCGGGTTGGCGGCGTCTAGCAGCACCAAGATATCGATATCCGAGTAGGGAAACAATTCGCTTCTGCCATAGCCGCCGGTCGCAATCAGGCTATGGCGGCTAGCGGCTGCGTCGAGGAAATGTAGCCAGCAGGCGGTCAATAGATTATCGATGAAGCGAGCTTTCTCGGTCAGCAGGCCGACGGTCGCCTGGTCCGGGTTAAAGCGCATTTTTAACTGCGCATTTTCTTCGTTAATCGCATTCTTGAATTTGGCGACCGGATTTTCGCCTGCAAAGCAGTCGAGAAAATCGTTTTCGGTGAACAGCGCTTGGCTCACAGTTCTTCCTGTCTCAGCGTCAAAATCTCGTAGCCGGTGTCGGTCACCAAAATCGTGTGCTCCCATTGTGCTGACAAGCTGCGGTCCTTGGTCACTGCCGTCCAGCCGTCGGCGAGGATCTTCATATGGCGTTTGCCTTGATTAAGCATGGGCTCTATCGTAAAAATCATGCCGGGCTCGATTATTTCGCCTTCACCACGTTTGCCGAAATGCATCACGTGTGGGTCTTCGTGAAATTTTTTTCCGATGCCGTGACCGCAGAACTCTCTGACGATAGAGTAGCGATTGCTTTCCGCGTGTTTTTGAATGGCGTGACCTATGTCGCCCAGGCGGGCGCCGGGTTTGACTTCTGCTATACCCAAAAACAGGCATTCGCGGGTGATGTCTACCAAGCGTTTGGCGTGTGGGCTGACCTCACCGATACAAAACATTTTGCTGGTGTCGCCGTGATAACCATCCTTTATCACCGTAATATCGATATTTACGATGTCGCCGTTCTTTAGTTTTTTCTCGCTGGGAATACCGTGGCAAATCTGTTGATTAATGGATGTGCAAATCGACTTAGGGAAGCCGCGATAATTTAAGGGCGCGGGAATGGCTTGTTGCACATCGACGATGTAGTCGTGGCAGATTTGGTCAAGCTCTTCGGTGGATATGCCGGCAACGACGTAGGGGGCGATCATTTCAAGTACTTCGGCGGCCAGTTTTCCGGCAACGCGCATTTTGTCGATTTCTTCAGCGGTTTTTATGGTAATGGTCATCGGCAGGTGGCTAATTATTAGGATAAGAGCGGGTGCGGGCCTGGTTTTGCTATTCAATCAAGATGCTCTCGCAGGCAGGCGCCGACAGGAGTCTATCAGACTTGAAGTTGTTGTGAAATTCTAATCATGGTATAAAGGTAAGTTCACTATGTAACCAATACTCACACTTGTCGACACGGTCGGTGGGGTGCTGAAAGTCTATTGCAGATTTTCGGTCACTGATCGGGGCGAGTGGAGGCGTAACCCAACGCCGAATTATTCGGCAATATTAGGAGAAGTAAATGGCAGCAGTGTCAATGCGTCAAATGCTGGAAGCGGGTGTTCACTTTGGACATCAAACCCGTTACTGGAACCCAAAAATGGCTTCATATTTGTTTGGAGCGCGTAATAAAATTCATATCATCGACTTGGAACAAACGCTTCCATTGTTTAACGATGCGATGAACTACCTCGGCCAAATGACCGCCAACAAAGGCACCATCCTGTTTGTCGGTACCAAAAAAGCGGCGCGTAAAGTCGTGGCGGAAGAAGCAAAACGTTGTGGCATGCCTTACGTCAACCATCGTTGGTTGGGCGGCATGTTGACCAACTTCAAAACCATCAAAAAGTCCATCAACCGTTTGAAAGAACTGGAAGCGATGAAAGCCGATGGCACCTTGTACCAACGTTTCAGCAAAAAAGAAGCTTTGGGCATGGAGCGCGAATTGGAAAAGCTGGAGCGCAGCCTAGGTGGTATCAAAGATATGCGCGGCACTCCTGACGCTATCTTCGTGTTGGACGTAGGTTATGAGAAAAATGCCATTATGGAAGCCAAAAAATTGGGCATCCCAGTGGTCGGCGTGGTTGACTCCAATAACTCGCCCGAAAAAATTGATTACGTTATCCCAGGTAATGACGATTCTATCCGCGCAGTGACTTTGTATTGCCAAAGTGCTTCGGCCTCCGTGCTGGAAGCGAAAGCCTTGCGTATGGATGCTTCAGCCAAAGCCGACGATTTTGTCGAAGAAGTCGTAACGGAAGCGTAAGTTTTAAACGCGCTCGGCCAAGGTGGTTGAGCGCCGCTGAATCTGGTATTCAGAACAGACTGTCTTTTAAACGCCTCCTTTGTGAGGCGTTTTTTTAGTTAATAAAATTTGAGGAAAAAACGATGAGTATTAGTGCGGCGATGGTCAAGGAATTGCGTGAGCGTACCGGCTCAGGCATGATGGAGTGTAAGAAAGCCCTGGTTGAAGCCAATGGCGATATGGAACTGGCCATTGAAAACATGCGTAAAGCCGGTTTGGCAAAAGCCGATAAAAAATCCGGCCGTATCGCGGCGGAAGGCATCATAGGTGTTAAAGTTTCCGGCGACGCTAAAACCGTTGTTATGGTAGACGTGAACTGCGAAACCGATTTCGTTGCCAAAGGCGATGATTTTATTGGTTTTGCTAATGATGTCGTCAATAGTTTGTTGACCAGCAATGTCAACAGCGACGAAGAATTGCAAGCAATGGTACTAAGCACCGGCGTCAGCGTCGACGATACCCGTCGTGCGTTGATTGCTAAAATCGGCGAAAACATTACTGTGCGCCGTTTCGTTAAATTCACCACCACCGATGGTGGTCAGGCGGCTTATCTGCACGGCAGTAAAATTGGCGTTATCGTTGAGTTAAGCAAAAACGATCCCGCTTTGGGTAAGGACGTGGCGATGCATGTTGCCGCTGCTAAACCTGAATATGTATCGGATGATCAAGTATCAGCCGATGTCATCGCCAAGGAAAAAGAAATTTTTGCCGCGCAAGCACTGGAAAGTGGCAAGCCTGCCGAGATCGTTGAAAAAATGATTGGTGGTCGTATCAATAAATTTCTGGCGGAAGTGACTTTGTTGGGCCAGCCTTTCATAAAGGACGACAGCGTTACCGTTGGTAAATTGCTGGCATCCAAAGGCAACGCTGTCGTGCGTTTTGCTCGCTTCGAAGTGGGCGAAGGCATTGAGAAAAAAGAAGAAGATTTTGCCGCCGAAGTAATGGCACAAGTTAGAGGTTAAACGCCTCGGAATAAACCCGGTTCGCCGGGTTTATTTATATCAGTTCGTTGCTTTTAACCCATGTTTACGGTGGATATTTGATTATGAGTCAATTGATTTGTCAGAGAATTTTACTTAAATTGAGCGGCGAAGCACTGGCGAGCGAACGCGGCGGCAGTATCGATCCGGATATAGTGCAACGCTTGGCTCAAGAAGTGAAAGACTTGTGCGATGCAGGTATCCAGGTCGGCTTGGTGATTGGCGGCGGCAATATTTTGCGCGGCGGCGAGAAAGCATCGGAAGGGCTGAATCGGGTTACCGGCGACCAAATGGGTATGTTGGCTACGGTGATTAATGCCTTGGCGATGCAGGACGCGCTGGAGTATCTCGGGCAGCCGGTTCGGGTCATGACCGCTCTGAAAATCAATCAGGTGTGCGAAGATTACATCCGTCGCCGGGCTGTCAGACATTTGGAAAAAGGTAGAGTGGCTATTTTCGCTGCCGGTACCGGTAATCCGTTTTTTACTACCGATACCGCCGCCAGTTTGCGTGCTATTGAAATTGACGCCGAGTTGATGATTAAGGCGACCAAAGTCAAAGGCGTTTATTCGGCCGACCCGAACAAGGTGGCTGACGCCGTATTTTATCCCCGCTTGACCTATGACGAAGCCATTGACCAGCGCTTGAACGTAATGGACACCACGGCTTTGGTTTTGTGTCGGGATAACAACCTGCCCATGCGGGTAATGAATGTATTTGAGCCGGGAGCGATTATGCGCTTAATGCGCGGTGAAGATATAGGCTCCCTAATCGAGAGGAACTAACAGAATGATCAGCGATATTCAACAAGATGCCGCCAGCCGTATGGTAAAAAGCATCGAGTCCCTACAAAAAGCATTTACCAAAATTAGAACCGGGCGCGCGCATCCCAGCTTGCTGGACCAAATCAGCGTCACGTATTACGGTAACGAATCGCCCTTGTCGCAGGTAGCCAACGTCTCTGTCGAGGACGCGCGCACCTTGAAAGTCGTGCCTTGGGAAAAGAGCATGATCCAGGCTATCGAGAAAGCCATCATGTCGTCCGGCTTGGGCTTAAATCCCGCCACGCAAGGTACCGTCATCAGACTGCCGTTGCCGGCGCTGACCGAAGAGCGGCGTCGCGATTTGGTTAAAATCGTCAAAAACGAAGCTGAACAGGGCCGCGTAGCGATACGTAATATTCGCCGCGATGCCAATGCCGCGATCAAAGATGCTTTGAAAGAAAAATTAATTTCTGAGGACGATGCCCGTCAAGCCGAAGAAAAGATCCAGAAGCTCACCGATCAATACATCAAGGAAGTAGAGAAGCATCTTGAAGAAAAAGAAGCCGATTTGCTTTCCATGTAATCGAGAGGCGTGATGACAGTTGCTGACAACGATAAACCGGCGATAAATAACGGCAACCCACGGCATATTGCCATCATCATGGATGGCAATGGACGCTGGGCGCAAAAGCGCTTGATGCCCAGAATTATGGGGCATTACGCTGGTGTGAAGGCGGTCAGGAAGATCGTCGAGTATTGTGCCAAAGAGAACATTGAAGTGCTGTCATTGTTCGCTTTCAGCAGCGAAAACTGGCGAAGGCCGCAAGATGAAGTGAGTTTGTTGATGGAGCTGTTCATGAACACGCTGCAATCCGAGGTCGATAAACTCGACAAAAACAACATCAGACTGAAAATCATCGGCGATAAAAGCGCGTTTCCGGAAAAACTGCGGGAAAAAATCGCCGCGGCCGAAGGGCAGACCGCACAAAATGACGGATTAACCTTGCTGATAGCCGCCAATTACGGCGGACGTTGGGACATCACCCAAGCTTTGCGGCAAATCGTCGCCGGGGTGAAATCGGGTGAGATCGACGAGCAAGCCATTTCCGAACAACTCGTCAATCAATATCTGGTGACCGCTGAGTTACCCGAGCCTGATTTGTTTATTCGTTCCGGCGGAGAGGAACGGATCAGTAATTTTCTTCTGTGGCAACTGGCCTATACCGAATTTTATTTTACCGATGCGCTTTGGCCGGATTTCGATCAGCAAGCATTGGAAAAAGCTATCGGCAGCTTCAAAGGCCGGCAAAGACGTTTTGGGCACACTGGCGAACAAGTCATCGATAACAGAGTTCTCTAGGGATTTTTTCTATAACCATAATAATTAAAAAACCACACACATGTTATTAAAACGCATCTTAACCGCGCTAGTACTGGCTACCGTGGTCATCACGGCAGTTATGCTGCTGCCAGCCCTTTATTTCTCCCTATTTATCGCTGTGGTTACACTGATCGCCGCCTTCGAATGGATGGCCTTGACTGACGTAAACACGCTTATCCGCAAAATACTTTTCCTCTTGTTTTTAATTGTGCCGATGTTGGGCGTTACTTATTGGACGGTATTGCTGGAGTTGCTTAGCGAGGCGATGGAATGGCCGGAAATCAAAGACTATTCGGATGCTTTAGAGTGGTTTGTTATCGCTCCGGTGCTGTTCTGGGTGCTAACGATGGTTTTGATCAGAAAAGCCGGTCCGCAGTTGTTGAATATCGAATTCAAGGCACGGCTCAAGACTTTCAGCGGTTGGTTGGTATTGCTCTCTGCCTGGATGTTTCTCAGCAAATTAAGAGCGTATTACGGTCCTGGCATGGTGATCTACTTTTTGCTGTTGATTTGGGCCGCGGATATTTCCGCCTTTTTTGCTGGTAAAACTTGGGGTAAAGATAAACTCGCGCCAGAAATAAGTCCGGGTAAAACCATTCAAGGCATGTATGGTGCTTTAATTTCCGCGGCTGTCTGCGGCATAGGTTTTACTATTTATGGTTGGATTACCGCTACTCAGCCGGAAGATGTTGACTCCGGAACGTTGCGCTTTCTGAACGGACTGGTGTGGACCGATATGTTGATTTTGTCGGTGATGACCGTGTTGATCTCAATTTACGGCGATTTGTTTTTCAGTCTAATAAAACGCAAAAAAGGTGTTAAAGACAGCGGTAACTTGTTACCCGGTCACGGTGGCATTTTGGACAGAGTGGATAGCATCATTGCTGCCGCGCCTTTTTTCTATGCAGGGATTTTATTGATTGGTAGGGTGTTTTACGCATGAAAGGTCTTTGCATACTTGGAGCCACCGGCTCGATTGGCGTCAGCACCTTAGATGTGGTTGCGCGCCACCCCGACCAATATAAAGTAGTGGCGTTAACCGCCAACGGTAATATCGACGCCTTGTACGAACAATGTTTGGCCCATCGTCCGGAGTATGCGGTAGTCGCCAATCCGGATAACGCTCAAGCATTCAAGGACAAAATCGTCGGTTCGCCTCTTGCCGATATTAAGGTGTTAGCCGGCGCGGATGCCTTGACGCAAGTAGCAACCTTGGACAATGTTGACGCAGTGATGGCCGCTATCGTCGGCGCGGCCGGTTTGCTGCCAACCTTGGCCGCAGCGAAAGCCGGCAAAACGGTGTTGCTGGCTAACAAGGAAGCCTTGGTCATGTCCGGGCAAATTTTTATGCAAGCCGTCGCCGAAAGCGGCGCGACGCTACTGCCCATCGATAGCGAGCACAACGCAATATTTCAGTGTATGCCTGCCGGTTACACCGCAGGATATACTGCTAAACAGGCCCGACGTATTTTGTTGACCGCATCCGGCGGTCCGTTTCGGCAAACGCCGATTGCCGATTTGGATACTGTAACGCCCGAACAAGCGGTCGCGCATCCGAAATGGGATATGGGCCGGAAAATTTCGGTGGATTCGGCGACGATGATGAACAAAGGTTTGGAGTTAATCGAAGCCTGCCTGTTGTTCAACATGGACCCCGATGCCATCCAAGTAGTGATTCATCCGCAAAGTATCATTCACTCCATGGTGGATTATGTCGACGGCTCTGTGTTAGCGCAAATGGGCAACCCCGACATGCGCACACCTATCGCGCACGCCATGGCTTGGCCGGAGCGCTTTGACTCCGGTGTGGTGCCGCTGAATATTTTCGAAGTCAAGCATATGGATTTCGAACAACCTGATTTGCAACGTTTCCCGTGTTTGCGGCTGGCCTACGAAGCTATCAAAGCTGGCGGCATCATGCCGACCGTTTTGAACGCCGCGAATGAGATTGCCGTGGAAGCCTTTTTGAACGAGCAGGTACGCTTTACCGATATTGCCCGCATCATAGAGCGAAGCATGGCCCAATTTACTGCCGATTGCGCCGATACGCTCGAACATGTCTTGGCAGCCGACCAGCAGGCTAGAGACGTTGCGAATAAAGAGATTGCCGAACTCAAACACTAGTTAGATGGATACTTTGCACACCTTGTTTTATTTCATCGTCGCCATCGCGGTACTGGTGGCGTTTCATGAGTACGGCCATTTTTGGGCGGCACGCAAGGTTGGCATCAAAGTTATCCGTTTTTCCATCGGTTTCGGCAAGCCGTTAATCAGCTGGCAAAAAAGCTCGGCTGATACTCAATTCGTCCTCGCAGCCATTCCATTGGGCGGCTATGTGAAAATGGTCGACGAACGCGAAGAAGCCGTTAAGGCGGAAGATTTACCTTACGCATTTAACCGGCAGCCGCTATTAGCCCGAACCGCTGTAGTCGCCGCCGGGCCGGTCGCCAATTTGCTGCTGGCCGTTTTTTTATTTTGGTTGGTGTTGGTCATCGGCGAAGCAGGCGTTAGACCGGTCGTCGGTGGAGTGGAGGCCGGATCTCTGGCCGAGCAGGCCGGTTTTGTAGCAGGCGACGAAATAATCAGCGTCGACGATATTGCTACGCCGACCTGGATAGAAGCTCTGGACACCTTGTTGACCTCGGCGATTGACGGTAAAACCGAAATCAGCGTAGTCACTAAAGCGATAGACGATAGTCAACAAGTACGCTTAATTCACTTGACCGAACAAGACGTACAAACCCCGGAAACGCTGCATAAACGATTGGGTCTGAAACCTTGGGTGCCCACTATTAAACCGGTTATCGGTAAGGTGCTTGACGATGGGGTTGCCAAACAAGCCGGTTTACAAAGCGGTGATTTAATTATTAGCGCAGACGGCACCGCCATTACCGACTGGCAACAATGGGTAGATTATGTGCAGGCCCGGCCGGATGTTGAAATTAAGTTATTGCTGGAGCGTAGCGGCGCGCCATTATCCTTAAGCATCACGCCGCGTAGCGAACAGCAGGGTGAGGGCAAGGCTGTCGGCAAAATCGGCGCCGGTGTGGATACGCCGAAAGACTTGCTGGACTCCATGATGGTGACACATGTTTTGTCTCCCTGGGACGCGGTTCCGGTCGCCGGAAAGCGAGTTTGGTTTTACGCAGTGACCACATTAAAAATGATGGGAAAAATGGTGGTAGGTTCGGCTTCCGTCGAGAATTTGAGCGGTCCCATCAGTATCGCCCAATATGCCGGTCAATCGGCTGAAATGGGATTTACGGCGTTTCTGAAGTTTCTAGGCTTGGTTAGCGTCAGTCTCGGTGTGTTGAATTTGCTGCCGGTCCCGGTGTTGGATGGTGGTCATTTGCTGTTTTTCGCCGTTGAGGCTGTTAAAGGCAGCCCGATTCCGGAAAGAATACAACTGTATTTTCAACAGGCCGGCATGTTGCTGTTGATGCTGCTGATGGGTCTGGCGATGTTTCTGGATATAGGCAGATTATTTCAATAACGCTGAACAAAGCAGCTGCGTTGTGGTCAACCACATTCATTTCTAATCTTCCCTGGTAATTACATGAAAAAAATCACACACACGCTGGCTCTGACGCTACTGGCTTTGACTAGTCCAGCATTATTTGCCGACGAAGCTGCGATAAAAAAAGCCTTGAGTAACTTTATGCCGGGCGGGCAGGTTGACTCGGTGAAACCATCGGAAGTCAAAGGTCTGTACGAAGTGTCTATGGGCGGCAATATCTTTTATTCATCCGAAGACGGTAAATATTTACTGCAAGGGCAATTATTTGACGCCGAAGCAAAGAAAAATATCACCGAATCTAAGCTGGCTGAGGTCCGTAAAGCCTCGCTGGATAAAGTCGGCGAACAAAAAATGATTATTTTCAAACCGGAAACCAGCAAACATGTCGTGTCTATCTTTACCGACATCGATTGCGGTTATTGCCGTAAGTTGCACTCTGAAATCGATCAATACATGGCGCAGGGCATTACGATACGCTACATGTTCTTCCCTAGAGCCGGCAAAGGGTCGGATTCCTATAAAAAAGCAGTGTCAGTCTGGTGTGCCGCCGACAAAAACAAAGCATTAACCACCGCGAAGAAGGGTGAACATCTGGACGCGAAAACCTGTGAAAATCCAGTGGATGAACATATGGCCTTGGGTGAAGCGTTCGGTATGAACGGCACACCGATGATAGTCACGCAAAAAGGTAATATCCTGCCCGGCTATGTGCCTGCCGCGCAGTTGGCAAAAGTACTGGCCAGCGAATAAGCAAATACAAAAAACCGCCAGCTTTCGAGTTGGCGGTTTGATGGGTTAGAAAATTATCGGATCGTCACTTCTACTCGACGGTTTCGCGGTTCCGACGTTTCATCGCCGGTCTTGATCAACAAATTCTTTTCGCCGTGCGATGTCACGGCGACCTCTTTGACATCCATTTTGCCGGCATCGAATAACTTGCTGACCTGAACGGCGCGCTCATTAGCCAGCTTTTCGTTTTTGCCGGCATCGCCCACGGTGTCGGTGTGGCCTATCACTGAAATATCGGCAGCCGGATGTTTGCTGGCGGCTTCGATGATCTTCGGAATCAAGGCCGCAGAATCCGCGGTCAGCTTGGTGCCGCCGGTTTCAAAATACAATAAAAATGTTTCCGGTAATACCGGCTCGGACGCCAAGGCTCGGCCAAAGTCCTTATTGATCTTCTCTTGTTCTACTTTGAATACGGTTTTAGAGTTATCCAGAGCCGCACCAAAACCGGCTTGTTCAACCACGGTTTCGCTGCCGGCACCACTGAAAATCACTTTTCCGGTTGAGCCGTCGTGATCTTCCAGTAAGACCAAATAAGATTTGGCGCAACCGCTTAAAGCCAGCGCGACTGCGAATGTTAAGGTTTTGGGTATGGAAATTGTCGTCATGGCAAATACTCAGTTTAATCTTCAACTTTGACTAAAAAACGTGTGCCTCTTACCGCAATCACGCCGGTGGGGGTTTTTACCGTTACCGCTTCCGGTTTGAGTTTGGCGATGACGCCGGAAATATAGTGCAGGGTGCCTTTTAATAAGCTGGCGTTTAATTGCAATTTGTCCTGTTGTGGTTCGAATTGATATGCTTCTATTTTGAATTCGGTATTCGGGCCGATCGACAAAATGGTATTGTCTTTCAGCGTTACCCCGGCTGCGCCGTTTTGGTCGGTTTTGATAACGTTGCCGACATGAATCGGCGAACCAAGGCTGGCTTTGATTGGGCCGCTACTCTCGTCAATAGTCGTTTGATCGTTGATGGTTTTGATGTAGCCGATGACTGTTTCATCGGCCGATGCCGCATTCGGCATGCAAAGGGCTAACCCCAGGCTACAACAGGCGAAAAGACGTTTCATAATGGCCTCTACAAACGGTGTTTTGGGACATCAATAGCCGCGCGGGCGGTATCGAAATTCAGCGTGTAAGTATAGACAGCATTTAATTGTTGTCAGATTCAAGAGCTTATTTGTTTTAGGGCTATTCCTCGCCGCTTTTATAGTTCGTCTCACCGGCGAAGGCGGGAGCCTGGTGGCTATGTGGGATTAGGTTCGTGGTCTGGCTTTCGGGCGCGAGCTCACTATCGGAAACCAGCGCTTATCGAAGGGTTACCTGCATTAGATAAAAGTCTGAGCGGCTTTAACGGATCAGCAATTCCACCCAGAACGTGCTGCCCACACCCGGTGTGCTGCTAACCCCGACGGTACCGTTCATCAATTCCGCCAGTTGTTTGGTAATTGCCAATCCAATACCGGTGCCTTCTATTTCGGTATTATCCGCACCCAGGCGCTGAAACGATTGGAATAACAATTGTTGTTGTTGCTCCGCCAGGCCGTTGCCGGTATCGGTGATAGAAATTCTCACCCGGTTATCGTCCACCCGTCTGCTGCTCAAGTTGATGGAACCGTTGGGGCGATTGTATTTCACGGCGTTGGACAAAAAATTCAATAAAATTTGTTTGGCGCGTTTCGGGTCTGCTTGCAACTCAATGTTCTCGGGTAAGCAATTATCGACAATCAGCGCCAGGCCTTTATTTTGTGCCAAGGGTGTGATCAGGGTTTGGCAGTCCTTGATCAGCTCCGCCAGATTGATGCTGCCGATATTCACGCTGATTTTGCCGGACTCGATTTTAGCCAGATCCAAAAGCTCGTTAATCAGCCCGAGCAAGTGCAGACCGGCCTTGAGTATTTCATTCACTGAATCCAAGTGGGTTTCGGCCAAAGGATGTTCCTGGTCGTCCATTTGCATCAGCTGCGCAAAACCGATAATGGCATTTAGCGGGGTACGTAATTCGTGGCTCATTTGCGACAGAAATTGGCTTTTGGCCAAGCTGACTTGTTCGGTCCGGTTAATCAATTCTCGCATTACCGTTTGTTCTTCGGCTTTTTTCAGCAGCATTTTCGCCATGAGCATCCGCTCGCCAATATCGTTGATGGTCAACACCGTGCCCATCAGTGCGCCCCGACTGCCTATCAAAGGAGCGATGGTCAGATTCGCGTTCATCGCATAATGGTCGGAAATGGATAAGCGGGTATTGCTGATTTTCAACGGTCCTTGATTGATGACGCTTTGTTGTATCAATTCTGCGATTCGATGCGGTTTGCCGTCTATTTCCAAACTAAAAATGTCGTCGATATTTTGACTGCTAGTCTTGGGACGTTTGCTGCCGATGATGTCCAGAGCGGCGGCATTCATGTATTCAATCGAGCCTTTGTTATCGGTGGTGATTACCCCATCGACGATAGCGTTTAAGGTGATATAGGCGCGCTTTCGTTCTGCAAATAAGGATTGGATCAGTTTCTCAAAATGCCGCCAGCTGCGTAGTGGATAGCTGATTATTAACACCAGTAATGCCACTGACGGTGCAAACCAATAGTGGCTGGTATGCAGTAAGACTAGGCAAAACAGTAAAATTGCCATGGACAGCATAGAAACCGCCAGCGCCAGCCAGCGCAGTGAAAAACAGGTGCTGATCTTGATGGCGATCCCGGCTATGACCAGGCTTAACAGAAATTGCCAATGGCCCGGCAGCGGTTGCCAAAGCGTTTGCTTAATCAGGCCATCCAAGCCGGCTGCGACGAAATCCACACCGCTCATGGGCCGACTACCGATAGCCAGAGGTGCCGGCAGGTCACGTTCTATACCGCTGGCGGTGAGCCCGACCAATACGTATTTATCGGTGAATAATTGTCCGGACACATTACCTGATAATACGTCCAAATAAGAAACCCTAATGAAATCACTGTCCGGCGCAAAGAACGGCAACCACACCCGATAATCGCCATGTATGCTTTCTGGCGTTGTTTCGATCCGTAAGCCCGGTAAATCGGCAAGTATCTCCGGATGGCTCAACGCATAAATAGCCAGCGGCATCGCCGACCACTGCGAGTCGCCCAAGGATAATCGCAATAAAATGCTTCTACTGATGCCGTCTTTGTCCAAATCGACATTGGCGTGCCCCAGGACTGCATGTTTGGCATAGTCCGGCAAGGGCAGCGTTTCCACCATCTTGTTATCGTTTTGTTCGATAATTACCGGCAGTACGACCTGTCCATTATTGGCTAGAGCACGGCTTAAGTGCGCGTCCAACTCAGGATGTTGCCGATCCGCTTCGGAAAAAATAAAATCCAGCCCAATCGCCTTGGGTTTTGCCGGCGCCAGCGTCTCCAGTAGGCGAGCGTGAATATCTCTGGGCCAGGGCCAGCGCCCCAGTTTTTGCAGGCTTTTTTGATCGACTTCGATAATGACAATATCTTTTGAAGCCGGCGTGGCCAGCAGCTTCAGTTGGGCATCATAAATCCACCGATCAAAGCGCCACAGTGCATCCGTATAGCTTAAGCCAACCGTTAGAACGATCAGCGCAATGATGATCAATGATTTTTCGAAGTGGCGTGTCGCCATGGAATTTACTGTGCAAAGTGGAAATACTTGGGAAAGTATACTAGTTGCAATCGCAATTAGTTAATGTAAAACAAGGTTTTCCGCTGTTAACAGCCCGGCTGCCCGAGGTACATTGTCTGAACGATGCTGTGTACCGCGAACGTGTCACTATCAACGCTTGTTGGCTTTTAGCAGCGCTTTCAATCGATATAAGGCGTCCAATGCTTGCCGAGGACTTAAATGATCGGGATCGAGTTCTTCCAGCAGCACGACCGCCGGATGGCATTCCTGACTGGTGAATAAATCAAATTGGTTGATTTCGCTATGATTTTGCAGCTCGATATAGGCGGTGTTTTCCAGTTGCGCCAACTTGTGTTTGGCGTTGGCAATCACAATCTGCGGCACGCCGGCCAGCGCCGCCACTTGTAAACCGTAGCTTTGACTGGCCGGACCGTCTTTCACGGCATGTAAAAATACGATCTTGTCGCCGTGTTCCATCGCGTCCAAATGGATGTTATGGATATTGCCTTGTTCTTCGGCCAACGTGGTTAATTCGAAATAATGGGTGGCGAATAGCGTGAATGCCTGAGTGTGGCGAGCCAAATAATCGGCGCAGGCCCAAGCCAACGACAAGCCATCGAAGGTGCTGGTGCCGCGGCCGATTTCATCCATCAATATCAAACTGTTGCTGGTGGCGTTATGCAGAATATTGGCGGTTTCCGACATTTCCACCATAAAAGTCGAGCGGCCGCTGGCCAAATCGTCGGACGCACCAATGCGGGTGAATATCTTGTCTATCGGTCCGCAGCGCAGCGCTTGCGCCGGCACATAACAGCCGATGTGAGCCATCAGTACAATCAATGCCGCTTGGCGCATATAAGTCGATTTACCACCCATGTTCGGGCCTGTAATGACCAGCATCCGCCGCTCTGTCGACAAATTAAGATCGTTGGCGACGAAGGGAATACTGGATAGCGCTTCCACCACCAGATGCCGGCCGGCGATAATGTCGATGCCCGGCTGTTGGTCCAATATCGGTTGGGACAAGTTTAAGGTTTCGGCGCGTTCGGCAAAATTGACCAACACATCCAGTTCGGCCAAGGCATTAGCGCACTGCTGCAGATCGAGTAACGCATCGCCCAGCGTATCCAGCAACTGGTCGTATAAGGCTTTCTCGAAGGACAGGGATTTTTCGCGGGCACTTAGCACCTTGTCTTCAAAAGATTTAAGCTCCGGCGTGATGTAGCGCTCCGCACCTTTCAGCGTTTGTTTGCGGGTGTAATGCACCGGCACCTTGTCTGCCTGGGCATTGGAAATCTCGATGTAATAACCGTGCACTCGGTTGTAATTGACCTTGAGTGTGGCGATACCTGTAGCCGCTCGTTCGCGCAGTTCCATATCGATCAGGAACTGGTCGGCGTTCTGACTGAGATTACGCAACTCGTCCAACTCAGGATGATAACCGGGGGCAATCACGCCGCCGTCGCGAATCAGCACCGGCGGATTGTCGATGATGGCGCGTTGCAACAGGGCCAGTAATTCCGGTTGCTCACGCAATTGCGTGCGCAGGTTTTCCAGATGCGGATTGTCGCTATCCGCCAGCTGGCTTTGCAGTTGCGGCAAAACCGCCAAGGTCTGGCGCAATACCAGCAAATCACGTGGTCGCGCGGATTTCAGCGCGATGCGTGAGCTGATCCGTTCTATATCGCCCACCTGACGCAGGCTGGCTTGTAGATCTTCATATAACCGATTCAGCAACAGACTGGCGATGCAGGCGTAACGGCCATTGACAATCGCATGATCGCGTAGCGGCCGGTGTATCCAACGCCGTAAGCAACGGCTGCCCATCGCGGTGGCGGTTTTGTCCAACACCCCCAACAAGGTGTATTGCAGTTGGCCGCTGGGATGGCTGTCCAGCTCCAGATTACGGCGGCTGGCGGCGTCCAAGCTAATGCTGTCGTCGCTGTTCTCGACACGAATGCCTTGAATATGGGGCAGGGCGCTTTGCTGGGTGTCACGGATGTATTGCAGCAAACAACCTGCCGCGCAAATGGCCGCCGGTAAATGTTCGCAGCCGTAGCCTTTTAAATCGTGGCTGTTGAACTGCTTTAAAATCAATAGCCGACAACTATCCAAGTCAAAATGCCAGGGCGGCCGTTTGCATAAGCCCCGGCGTTCCTTGATGGCCGACGGCAGTTTAATATCCTCGCTATACAACAATTCAGCCGGGTTCAAGCGCTCGATCTCGCTAAGTAGCTGGGTTTCGCTGTCCAATTGCTGTAGTGTAAATTTCCCGCTGCCTAAGTCCAGGCAAGCCAGCCCGAAGAACTTGTCGAATACGGCTAAAGCCACCAGCAGGTTGTCCTTGCGATCCTCCAACAACGCTTCGTCGGTGACAGTGCCTGGCGTGACGATGCGCACCACCTTGCGTTCCACTGGACCTTTGGATTTGGCCGGGTCGCCGATTTGCTCGCATATGGCAATCGATTCGCCTTGTTTCAGCAGGCGGGCGATGTAGTTTTCCGCTGCATGATAAGGAATGCCGGCCATAGGGATGGGTTGGCCGCCGGACTGGCCGCGAGCGGTCAGCGTAATATCCAATAACTGCGCGGCCTTTTTCGCATCATCGAAAAACAGCTCGTAGAAATCTCCCATTCGGTAAAACAACAGCGTGTCAGGCTGGCCGGATTTGATGCGCATATATTGTTGCATCATCGGCGTGTGTTGCATTTTCTCGTCTTGCTTGGTGCCTTGTGTTTTCTGATTGTTCATTTTTAAATATTTGATATATAAGTAATATTTTTTATTAAAATATTATCGACACTTATAAAAATTTATCTGCACTTTAGCGGGTAGTGTAAGTTTCAGTATGGGTTTCTTCAGGTTGTGGACATGCCGTCATTCGTTAAAAAAACTATACCAAATGCAATTCTACGCCTGCACAGCAACAGCTTTGCAACCTGGGCGGGAAATGGTTTTTGATGGTTACCCTGGAATACGTTTGTCTAGGAAGGTGAGAATCTGATTTTGTAGCTATAGAAGCTGTATTGATGGATGTCTTCGGCAGGTATTGATTGGTCATTGGCCGGCTGTGTCGTTTCTATTGGCTATTGTCGCCTGGGAGGCTTTGAAAAACCAGCGTGATTCTCGCAGTGATCCAGTATTAGAAGCCAACTGGACATGTTTACCGCCATAGTGCCCCAAAGGCTTCAGCTGAAATTGCGAGGATGTTTTACACAATGCTAAGCGACATGGCGGATTTACGATCCACTTTAATTAGCCGTGCAATGGCTTTTAATTTGATTCAAAAGTACGCTGCAGTATCGCTCGTGCAGGCTGGAATATTACGATGCGAGTTGGCGCTGCGTTGGATTATGCAATGGATGCTGGCAGACTGCCTGAAGCCGCGGTAGATTGGTGGCGCTTAATTTTGGCGTCTGCGACAAGATTTATGAGCGCAAATAGCTCATTTACCAAGCCGTGTCTAAAAGCTAAGCCCGCTTTACGCGGGCTTTTTTATGCCGATTGCTTTAAATTAGCCGTTGGCCGCAGAGAGCTCGACGCTTCGTTCGAAATAGTCTCCCTGTACCAGATCAAAGCCGGTATTGCGAGCCAATGCGGCTGTGCGTTTGTCATCGATTTGCAGTATGAAGCTTCGGCTGTTGATCGAGCTTGCCAAACTGCTTAATTGTTGGAGTTTTTCCAGGAGTTTATTGTCGCGGATGCGGTCCAATTCCAGCGCCGAGATGCCGACGAAGTCGGGCGCAGCGCGAGTAATTAACTCGAAGGCCGATTTTTCCAGCGAGTGATAATCAAACTTCAATGCCAGTTGGTAACCGCGGCGTTGATAATTTTGCAGGCCGCGCAGCAGCAATTGATAAAAACCGGCATAGGCGTTGTTTGCGGTCAGCGTGATGGCGACGTTGGCGGTTTGCAGGCCGCAGGCCACTATCACCTCTTCAAAATAAGCTCCATGATCTTCTTTGACACCGAGAATATGCCGCGGGTCGACTTCCAGAAACAATAATTCGTCGAGATGCGCTTGCGGCAAATAGTTCAGCATATGCACGGCTCGTGACATCCGGTCGAAGTTGATGATGGACTCGACATTAGCCTGTTCGGCCTGGGGCTGGGCCAGGTATTGTTCCAGCTCGCTGCTTTGTATCGTTTGTTTGTGAATAGTGGACACGTTCAGTTGCGCAATGTGACCTATAGCATTGGTGGTGCGCAAAGTCTGGCGCAGCGGCGACAATCTGCTGCCGATGCAGATGGGGCCGAATACCCCGTGCACCGCGCCGTTATCCAGCACAAACGGCCGTAAGCCGTTATGGTGTTCCTGCTCCAGTCTATCGTTAAAATATTCGACTAATTGTTGTAAAGGCATGAGTATCTGTCCAGTAAATCCCTAATAACGGATGTTTTGCTAATAAACGCAGAGGGTAGCGAAACTAACTCATTAAATAAAACGATAATATTTGAAATTAATATGCCTAAATTAGAAGTACAGCCGCAAAGCCAGGCATGCCGATTTTTAGGAAAGTAGTCAAACGCGATATGACGTGTAGGTCTATCTGAACGAGCGGGTGTTTCTATTCGTAGTTTGGAAATGGGACTCGTCCGAGTAGGGCTCGGACAAGTCCCGACAAGCCGAGTTGCCGGCTGAAAATGCCTTAACGCTGGATGTTTGGTGTTCGGAGTCGATGGAATTATTCGCGAACCCGAATCAAATCGTGGCAGCTTTTGCAGGTAGCGCCGACTTTGCCAAATTGGGCTTTAACTTCCGCCGCATCGCCATTGGCCGCCACTTTTTGCAATTCGTTGGCTTCCTTGATGAAGGTCGCTTCGATTTCTTTTACTTCGTCCTGTTTTTCGAAAAATTCAGGTTTCAGACGGGTCGCTTTCCAGCCGGTGCCTTTATCGGTGCCCGGGCCGTAAAGGCTGAGCAGGCCGGAATTAGCGACCGCAGCCACGGCATTCGCGGCCGCGATCACCTGATCCTTGTTAAAGGTTTCCGGATGGTCGGCTGCCTGCGCTTTGATTTTCGCGGTATTCCAGCCCAAAAACGAGTAGGCGGATTGGCGGAAGCGGATTTGGTCTTCCACTTCGCCGGCCACGGCCGCCGTCGTGGCAGCGCCCAGCGCCAGTGCGACTATCAGTTTCAATTTCATGGGTTAACTCCTTGTGGTTGTAGAAAATGTAACGTTTAAGTTTTTGGATGGGCCGTAGCCGTTTGGAAGCTGGCCAACGGCGCCAGATAATTCACAAAGCCGCCGCTCCAAACGCCCCAGACTACCGTCACCGCGATCAACAAGGTGATGACGAAACGGAACGGCCCGACCGGTTTGACCGGGGAGGGCGCCAGGGATCTGGGCAATTGCTTTTTGCCGGTCAGCATGGCGCCGACCAGATTGGTTTTTTTCAGGCGTTGGTACAGGACAATCGCGCTGACATGCACGGCTACCAAGCCCAGCAGGATATTCACCGCGTAAATGTGCCAGCCGCTCAGTTTGTCGCTGAGTTCTTTATCGATGCTATGAAACAGCGGGCCTTCAAAAGCAATATCGTCGTTGGCGAACAGGCCGGTGACGGCCAGAAAGCTTAAGACTGCCAGCAAAGCAATAATCGCTATCGCACCGGCGGGATTGTGGCCGACGCCTTGCCATTCGCCTTTAACGTATTCCACCAGTCTGGAAAAGGTCGGAAAGAAACTGGCGAAACGGGCATGGGTGGTGCCGATGAAGCCCCAGATCAATCTAAATACCAGCAAGCCCAGAATCAAACTACCGAAGCGGGCATGCCAATCGGTCAGATTGCCGCCCAGTTTGCCGGTGGCGTAAGCGCCGACCACAGCTATGACCAACAACCAATGAAACAGGCGTAATGGCCAATCCCAAATATGCACTTCCACTTTCATTGAAATCCTCCCGATGATTTAACTGTCGCGCAGATAAGCGTTGAAGAAACTGATGGTTCTGTCCCAGGCCAGCTTGGCGGTGGCGGCGTCGTAGCGTGGAGTGGTGTCGTTATTAAAGCCGTGTTGCACACCCGGATAGGTGTGGGCTTCGTAATTGACACCGGCTTTTTGCAATGCGGCTTCATATGCCGGCCAGCCGGCATTGATGCGGTCATCGACGCCGGCGTAATGGATCAGTAAAGGAGCTTTGATTTTTGCGACCTGATCGGCGGCAGGTTGGGCGCCGTAGAACGGTACGCCAGCGCCCAGATCCGGCAGACGAGTGGCCAGGAAGTTAACTATGCCGCCGCCGTAGCAAAAGCCTACCGCGCCCAGTTTTCCGTTACTTTGCGGCAGTTTTTTGATGGCTTGCGCCGCCGCCAAAAAGTCGGCCTGGGTTTTTTCTTTATCCAGTTTTTGGAACAATTCGCGGGCTTTGTCTTCGTCGCCCGGATAACCACCCAAGGTAAACAGTGCGTCCGGTGCGAAGGCAATGAAATTATCCAGCGCCAGGCGCCGGGCGATGTCTTGGATATGCGGATTCAAACCCCGGTTTTCGTGGATAACCAACACCACGGGCAGTTTGCCGGCGGCTTTGGCCGGTTGCACCAAATAGCCGCGAAGCTTGCCGTTACCGTGCGGGGAGGGGTATTCCACGTACGTGGCTTTGATGCGCGGATCATTGTCGGCGACCTGCTTCGCTTCGGCAAAACGCGGATTCAGCGCTTCCAGCAGCGCTTCGGCGGTCAGGCCTAATAAGGCGTATTTAGGTACCGACGATAAAAAATCCCGCCGGGAAATATCGCCATGCACGTATTTATCAAAAGCTTGTAAGGCTTCCGGATGAAAGTCTTGAGCGGTCTTGCGCGCCATCCTACAGTTCTCCTAAAAGTTTGTGCCTAAACGCAAGGAAACCCTTGACGCAGCGGCTGCATCCTTGGTTTTGGCGTGGTTCGGATTGTATTTGTGCCGCAGCGTTTGCCGCCGCGATTAACTAGCCGGGCAAACTTGTTACCCGGCCGGGTCATGATTTATTGCGGAACCGTCAGAACCGATAGCTTGGTGACGCCGGCTCGTTCGATGGATGACATCACCTTGGCAACGATGCCGTATTGCACCGCGTCGTCCGCGTTCAGATTTAACGCAAACTCCGGATTGGCCGCCAAGCGGTTTCTCAGTTCGCCTTCGATGATTTCCAATGGAAACTCCTGTTTATCGATGTAGATTTTGCCTTGGGCATCGACACTCAAGTAAGACGCCTGTTTGTCATCCGGCGGCGCGGTTTCCGCGGTTTTCGGCAGGTTAACGTGTACCGCCTGGGTTAATAAGGGCGCTGTGACGATAAACACCACCAGCAGTACCAACATCACGTCCACCAGGGGCGTGACGTTGATTTCACCCATGACGTCATCGCCGCCGTCGTCTTTCGTATTGAATGCCATTATGCGTGCGCCTCTTTCGCGATTAATTCTTCATGGGTATCTTTGATATTGGATTTTTTGCCGCCGCTGACATCGGTCAAACGTGCGGAAGCTGCCGCCGCTGCCGGTTTGCTGCCGGCGCGTTCGATGATGAACGAGCTTTTCAGCGCCAAATGTACAAAATCGATGGCAAAATCGTCCAGGAAGGCCCAAACCACTTTATTGCGGCGGATGAAAAAGTTGTAACCCACTACCGCCGGCACCGCGACCGCGATACCGACTGCGGTGGCAATTAACGCTTCACCGATAGGTCCGGCAACGACTTCCAAACTGGCCGAGCCGGTTTTGCTGATATTGGTCAACGCCCCCATGATCCCCCAAACGGTACCGAACAGACCGACGAATGGGGAGATGCTGCCGATGGTGGCCAGCACCGCCAGACCGCTTTCTAACGAGCCGCGTTCTTTCTGCATTTGTTGACGCAGGCGTCTGTCCAGCAATTCCTGCCTATCCCAGGTGTGTTCCAAATCGTGAGTAGAGGCGCCCCCGTCGGTTTCGATCAGCGTCGAGAAACCGATGCCGGCGACTCGGGCGGCCGGACCATCCTGATTTTCCAAATGTGCGGCAGCCTGGATATTAGGTGCGCTCCAAAACTCCTTGTTATAGCGCCGGTTGTGATAGGAAATGCGAATGTGTTGTACGCCTTTGATTAGGATTAAGCCCCAGGTGACTACCGAGGCGGCGATTAAGGTGTTCAGGGTGCCATCGACGATGACGTTGGTTGCTATCTCAGACATTTTTGATCCTCAAAAATAATTACAATTTAAAAGTGAATGGAACCGTGGTGTAACGGGCAATCGGCGTGTCGCCGCGTTTGGCCGGCACGAAAGACCACTTGAGAACGGCTTTGACGGCAGCATCGTCCAGCACTTTCTGGCCGCTGGATTTGCTGACGGTCACGCTATCGGCGGTGCCGTCGGGCAGCACGTGTACTTTCATCACCACTTTGCCTTCCCAGCCGCGTTCTTGCGCAACTTCCGGGTATTCCGGCAGTGGGTTGTGCAGGTAAGCCGCGTCGGCTACCGGCTCGGTGATTTTTTCTTCAACCACCGGCGCGGGAGGTGCGGGCGGAGCCGGTGGGGCGTTGTCTACCACCGGCCCTTCAACAGGCGCCGGTGCCGGCGCTTCCTCAACAACTTTGGGCACGGGTTGGATTTTTGGCGGCTTTAACGGTACGACCTTGGGTTTGGGCGGTTGCGGTTTAACTTTTGGCGGCGGTGGCGGCACCGGTTTGGGTTGCGGCCTGGTCAGGGTGATCTGTACTTTGGTCTCGGGCTTGATGGGCTCCACAATTTCTTGTTCAAACGCCGCGCCGCTGAAGTGATCGACTACCGTGTTGTGGATAAAGATTGTTAGTGCGCCGATTAATAGAAAATCGACCCATTTGTGATCGCGGGTTTCGGTGACGTATTTAAAGTCTCCCAAGGCTACTGCAACCCGTGAATGCGTTAAACCTTCCGGCAACTGAGTGACAGGCGATTTTAATGAAACCACCTCTGCCGCGTCCCAATCCGCGGGGGCTCCCGCCGGTACCAGTTTATTAAAAGTTGCTAAAGGACTACTCATGCCAATGTTCCCCATTTCTTAAATATAAAGGCCATATTCCCCGTTGTGCCGCGTAAAGTAAGCGATTGTTTAAATTGGTGAATAGGCTTTGATCGCTGCTATTGATTTCTAATAGAGCACGAGCTGTGCCAGATTGTCGGATGGCGTCGCTATATCTGGCTTGGATGGTGAGTTAGAGAGCTAAGTGGTTTATTTATCGATTGTTTTTCAGGGAAAACGCCGGGCGGTGCGCGAGCGGATAGCTAGGAGTTTCAGCGGGTATTCAATCCCGCATTGCTTGCTGAGCACCAATTTCACGGGTCTTGTGTTTAAAGGGTGTTTACAGGGCAACAGTTGTTGAGTGGAAGAGATGTCTTAGCCGCAAACGACAACATGTGTTGAGTGTGGGACGGGCCTAAGTAAGCCGGCGAGGACGCGCTGCTGTCGGCTTGGGTCGCCAATGCCGACAGCTACAGAAAACCTTTGGGTTTGGTCGGAGCTTTTGTCCGCCAGCATTTCCAATACCTGCCGCAAGCTTTGTTAGGCGGTTTGGGATTGCAATTGTTGCCGTTCCGCAAAAGGCATAAAGGCTAACGGTATGTAAGGGCGGGGTTAATAGTTTGCCGGCAGCTACAAGTTTATGCCGTGTTGACTTAGCCATGGCTTTAGAAAGCTCCATAACAGTCCGGCTGTACCGCTACCGATAATGACCGGAATAACCCCGACTTTGTAGCGAAACAAAGCCAGTATGGCGGCCAGCCCGATTACTAGAGCGACCTTGTCCGCCACGCCTTCAAATCCTTGGGGCCAGAAGACGTGATAGGCAAAGAATACAGCCAGATTCAGAATGACACCTACCACGGCGGCGGTAACGCCGGTCAATGGTGCGGTGAATTTCAAATTGTTGTGAGTTGATTCCACGAGCGGTCCGCCGGCCAAAATGAACAGAAAGCTGGGCAGGAAGGTGAAGTAAGTCACCACGGTAGCGGCTAGCGCGCCCGCTAAAAATAAATGCTCGCCGCCGAATAGTGTTTGGTTCCAGCCGGCGACGAAGCCGACGAAGGTGACGACCATGATCAGCGGACCGGGCGTGGTTTCGCCCAAGGCCAGACCGTCAATCATTTGTGTCGGTGTCAACCAGTGGTAATGTTCCACCGCGCCTTGGTACACATAAGGCAGCACCGCATAGGCCCCGCCGAACGTGAGCAGGGCCGCTTTGGTAAAAAACCAACCCATCTGCGTTAATGCGCCGTCCCAGCCGTAGTGAGTGCAAAGCCAACCGAGCGCACCGCCCCATAATCCCAAAGCGATAAAGGCCAGCCTGACCAGCTTACCGGTATTGAAACGGGCGTGCTCGGGGGGAGGCGTGTTGTCGTCTATCAATGCCGGGCCGAAGTGTGGGTTAGATTTGCCGTGTCCGCCGCCCAAATTAAAATATAGGGGGGCCCATTTACCGCCAAGCGCGCCAAGCAAGCCGGCGACGAACACGATTAGCGGAAACGGTATTCGTAACGCAAAAATAGCCAGAAACGCTAGGGCGGCGATTGCCCACAACCAAGCGTTTTTCAAGGTTCGGGAGCCAATTCGATACGCGGCAAACAGCACAATCGCGGTCACGGCGGGCTTTATGCCATACAGTACCCCGGCCACTGCCGGTAAATGCCCGTAAGCCATATAAACCCAACCCAAACCGATTAGAATCAACAGGGATGGCAATACAAACAAGCCGCCGGCCATGATGCCGCCCCAGCTGCGATGCATCAGCCAGCCGATATAGGTTGCTAATTGTTGGGCTTCCGGGCCGGGCAGCAGCATGCAGTAATTTAAGGCATGCAGGTAACGGCGCTCGGAGATCCAGCGCTTATTTTCTACCAGATCCTGATGCATGATGGCGATCTGTCCGGCGGGACCGCCGAAGCTGATAAAGCCCAGTTTCAGCCAATACCCAAAAGCCTGTTTCAAACTCACGGGGGGCGGTGGATTGCTGGATGCCTGATTGTTGTTCATCGGTTTGTTCCTGAGAGGGCCTTACAAAAAGTGCCGAGAATATTTCCCGGTTTTGATCTGCGAAGCAAACGCGGCTTGCCATGACTTTGCCTGGTTTGGTGCGTGTCTTTGTTGTTTGGCATCAAATATGCTCGAAAATTTATGAGATTTGTTTGTCAACTAATTGACTATCATAAGAAAAATTTTGCAACTAAGCGTTTTAAAATTCGCCACGCAACGGGTATCGGACTATTATTAGTCCTGTCTCCAGGAATGCTTTTGCGGCCTGGTTCGCAGTACGGAATTAAAAATGTGTTAAGCGATCGATGCTTAGATAGGAACGCATTTGCCATAGCGGATTGTTAATCGTCAGGGTAATTTTGGCCGCTACCGGCAGATAGCTTAGACCGAGCGGGTTGGACAAGCGTCTGTAACAGGAGGATTTGTTCGCCCGAGCTCATAATGCCAACTTTGGAACAGGAGGAAATCATGAAAGCCCATGATTTTTCGTTTCTAAAGCAGTCCAAACCAATTTCCGCCATCATCGGCGGCTTGCTAGTTATTAGTGCGCTAAACGCTTTCGCGGATGCACTTCCTCCGGAAAGCTTCGACACGCCCTCCGCGTTAATTCTGACCCCATCGGATCAAGCGCTGACAGCCGACGCCACTGATAGCTCGAATCTTTTGTTGAGTAATACCGGGCGCGGCACGGCAAACCTTAAACCGACTGAACAACGCAAAAGCCGGCCGGTGAACTTGGGTTGCGGTGTCGATGTGAACCAATTTCCCAGTGAAGACAATTCGCTGTCTAGTCGATTCGTTGGGGCGTGCGATTTGAAGCTTCGCTACTAAAATTAGGTATCTGTCGATCTGGTGAGGCTAGGTCTGAAGTTTAAGTTTTACGCATGGAAATGCGCTTAGCCGACCAAATGCTGGATTTGCTGGCTGGTGATCGCGACGGTATTTAATTTGCGGATTTGCGGTTCGATGCCGTCGAAATTGCCGCGGAACTCCATCAGACGCAGCTCGGCTTCAATATCGGCTACTTCCATTAGGTTTTTCAGTAGCCTATCCTGCATTTCCCGCAAGCCGCGCTGTCGGCCGAAATACCCTTCCAGGCATTCGCCCACCAGCATGAATGCCGCCGCGAATACCGTCAATACGGCAAACGCCAGTACCAACTTGGGTATTCCCTGAGTCAAGGCTGCTATCAATGCGCCGGCCGACAAGGTGGCGATGGTGCTGCCGATCAGACGTAAGCGCACCGAGCCTCGCAAACGCGCGCTCAGCAAATTATAAATACTCAAACACTCCTGCTTGACTAGGCCCTTGGTGCTCATGGCTAAATCGACCAGCAACTGCGATTGCGAAGCGCTGTCTTGCCCAAGTAATTTTCCGGGCCTGAGGGTTTCGGTGTAACCGGGGTGTTTCGCGCAAATTTGATCCAGCAATTCCGGTCTTAACCTGCTTAGCAGATTGACCAGAGCCTGGATATCAAGAGCGATTGAGTCAAGCATGCATATCTCCGCCGGAGCGTGTAAATGGACAACACCTCAATAATAACCGGGCTTGGCTATTGCGGGCACTGTTTTTTCGGCATTACGCAAGTTTAGGAGAAATGGCGCAAAAACCAAGGAGATAAGCTTTATTAAAGCAAGTGGCCTTGGTGATGCACGATTAGATCGAGCTGAAATGTCTTAATTGATCGGCGTTTTGTTGGAGCGAAATGCGAGATTATCCAGTACGCCAGGCCTCGTGCTGCCTAGCGTACTGGTTAGAAAAGGGTTGTGAGTGCCTAGCGGCAATCGAATTGCTTAGGCCAATCCCGGTAATTAAACACCTGACCTTCCTGACGGACGATGTCGACGGCGGAGAGGTCCAAATCGGCGTAGACCCATTGAACATGGTTGTATTCGCCAATCGCCAGAATGCCGTTATTCGGAAATCCACGATCTACCGGCGTGTAAATCGCCGCCGCACCGCAGTTCACATCCACCGCTTCCGACCAATCTGCGTTACCGACCAATGAGGCTTGTACTACGTAGCATTGGTTTTCCAAGGCGCGGGCTTGGCAACCGATGCGCACCCGATAATAGCCGGCTTCGGTGTCGGTGCAACTTGGGACCAGAATCAAGCTGGCGCCGCGTTCGGCTTGTTGACGGGCATAGTGTGGAAATTCGCTGTCGTAGCAGATATTGATCGCGACTTTACCGAATACCGTATCGAATAACTTGATATCCCGGCCGCGGGAAATATGCCATTGCTCGTTCTCGAAACGAGTCATGGTCAGCTTTTCTTGATAATCCACGTCGCCTTGCGGGGTGAAGAAATAGGCGTGATTGCGAAATTCGTCGTTGGCGTGTTTGACCGGGTAAGTCCCTGCTTGAATGTAGACTCGGTATTCGGCGGCCAGCGCTTCAAATAGGTCCAGATAGCCGGGCAGCAAGGTTTGCAAAGCATCTAACTGGCCGTTCAACGAGGAATACACTTCCTTGGGAAACAGCGATGCCAGTTCCATGCAGGCATATTCCGGGAACAAAAGAATGTCGGCTTTGTTATCGGCGGCTTCTTTGACCCAACGGCGGGCCTTGATTTCAAAGTTTTCCCAGGTTTCCAGGAAGCTGATGTCGTATTGGGCGCTGGCAATTTTAGGCACGGTCTTCTCTCAACCAAAAAGTCATGGGTTTGGCGGTTTCGGCGACGTCGTCGAGATCCTTCCAGGTGTAGGTGGTTTTCAACTCGGGATGTTTGAAGTAGCCGCGCTTGTTCCAGAAAGCGTCTAGCGGCACGTAATCGGCTGGCCGGCGCGGATGGTCAACAGGGCGCTCGACGCAGCAGAAGGTGATGTGCTTGAAACCGCCCAGGTCTTCGGCATGGGCTTCGCGCTGTTCGAAGAAGCGCACGCCGATACCCAAACCGCGATAAGCCTTGTTCAGCACCGATTCGCCGCAATAAAACACTTCATCGGGGTTGTAGCCGTTTTCGACGAATGGTTTTTTAACTTCGTCGGTTTCGTATTTCAATGGTATCGCCGTCGACGCGCCGATGATGGCGTCGCCATCGAACGCCAGCACGATGACGCTTTCCGGGCAGTTTATGTAGGTTTGCAGGTATTTTTTCTCGTACTCGTAATCGCCGTCATACAAATACGGAAAATCCCGGAACACCTCAATGCGCAGGCGCGCCAGTTCCGGAATGTATTGAATCAAGGCGTCGCCGCTGAGGCGCTGGATGCGGATGTCTTTGCTCATGCTGGTTTGCGGTTGAATGAAAACAAAATGTCGGTCGCCAAGCTTAAGGCGCGAGAGACATATTGTATTGTAGGCGGTAGCGAATTGCCTATGGCAAAGGTTTATGAACCAGCCAGCTAATCAAATTTCAGTGCAGCTCCCGTTTCGTCAAAGCGTAACAGGTCGATCTCGCCGTCCGCATCCGTTATTTCCGCCTCGGCTAGAACCCCGTTAGCATGATAGGTATAGACATGGCGTAATTCCACTTCGCCATAGACCAGTTTTTCCAGCAGCATTAGACGTTCATCGGCAGCGTAGCAGCCGCGGAAGTAGGTGTTGCGGTTTTCCAGATGGCTTTCGTCTGCCAGTTCGTTGACCAGTTTCAACGGTAGTTTTACGCCGCTATAGCTGATGAAATAGCGGGTATCGCAGTTTTCTAATTCCACTTCAATTTTCCCAGGTAAAAAATCTAATTACCGCAATATTTGTGCCGAAATAGGTGACCCGAATTACCTGGGGTCGCCGGTGCTTTGGCTAGGCTACGCTGTGACAAATCGTTCGCGGCTTTCGTGGATTGTCGGTTTTGCTACAGCGTGCCGAGCAGAAAACCGGTGGGGAAATGTAACCATCGCGGCAAAGGCATGACGAATAAGAGCAACACATCCGCCAAACACTGAACGGAAAGCGGGATGCGTTGCGCTTATCCGTCCTATGCCGGTCCGACTGGCTTTGTTTTTGCTTGATCTAGGTTTTTATTCAGCCTGGTGCCTATGAAACTGTTTCTGGATTGGTCATCTTATGAAAACGCCGGGATGGGCGACGCCTATGCCGATATTCCCAAGCATGGCGCCGATTTCGCCAAGGCCGTGGCGGTGTGTATCGGCAGCAAGCAATGCGAACGGGATGCGAAAGGGGTGATGTGCCCCAGTTATAGGGTGACGCAAAATCCCGGCCTGTCGCCCGGCGGCCGAGTGAGAGCCTTGAAAGCAGCTTTGAACGCCGAAAACGACGCGGCTTTTTTCAATCCGGAACTGGCCGAAACCATGGCCTTGTGTATCAGTTGCAAGGGTTGTAAGCGCGAGTGCGAAAACGAAGTGGACATGGCCTTGATCAAGGCCGAGTTTCTGGCGCAGCAAGTGCAGCGCAATGGCTTGACGCTGCGGCGGCGCTTGTGGGCGGAGTTGCCGAAAATACTGCGTTGGCGCGCGCTCCGGCCCTTAATTCAATGGCGCAATCGCATGCCGCTGCTGGCGCGTTTAGGCGAAGCCTGGCTGGGCATCAGCGCCAAAGTCCGCTTGCCGGAACCTGCCGCGCAAGCGTTTCAGGTGCCGGCCCAATCCGAATTAAGTTTGCATCCGGAGTTAGCCGACAAACAAGTCGTGTTACTGGTCGATACCTTTAACTATTACTTCAACCCGGCTGCTGCAGAAGCGGCTAAAAAGTTGCTGAATAGCGCCGGCTACCATGTGCATATCGCGACGCCCTTGGCTGGTGATGACGCGGATCGTCCCTTGTGCTGTGGCCGCACCTACTTTTCCAATGGTCTGATCGATAAGGCCCGCATCGAAGCGCAGCGCATGCTGGCGGCTCTCGCCGAGCATGTCGCTGCGGGGCGCACGATCATTGGCTTGGAACCGTCCTGCATTCTCAGTTTGCGTGACGAATATTTAAAGCTGGGTTTAGGCGAACCGGCGCAAAAACTAGCGGAAAAGGTCTTGTTACTGGAAGAGTTTATCGTCCGCGAACAAGCCGGAAAACGCTGGCCTATAGAGTTTCAAGCCATCCCCGGCGTTAACAGTTTGCTGTTGCACGGCCACTGCCATCAAAAAGCCGTTGGTGCGATCAAGTCGGTGCGCAAACTTCTCAAGCAACTGCCGGATCTGAAATTCGAACTGATCGAATCGTCCTGCTGCGGCATGGCCGGCAACTTTGGCGTCGAAGCCGAGCATTACGATCAAGCCCAAGCCATGGCCGAGTTGGCCTTATTTCCAGCGCTACGTGCCGAACCTGACGCACTGCTGGTCAGCAATGGTTTCTCTTGTCAGCAGCAGATCGGCAATGGCGGCTTTGCCAAGCCCCTGCATTTAGCCGAAGTACTTTGTTTAGCCTTACCGTCACAGGATTGATGCCATGAAATTAACCATCGACAAACGTCATCTCGAACAACTGCTTAACGATCACCCCCGCTTGCAAAGCATCAATGAGCAATTGCGTTTTGGCACCAAGGCGCAAGTGCCTTACGATTTACTCAGTGAGGCAGAATTAGCCAGTCTGGCCGACATCTACTTGCAACACGGTGAAGCCTTACAACAGCAAGCGGCGCTATTGATAGCTTTGCAAGCGGCGCTGGCCGACAACAGCCATCGCTACAACGTCGATCAACTGGAAATGTTGTTGCCGGCTATTGCCAATTATTTATTGGAGGGTGGGCTGCGTGGTTGGCTATTTCATGTGCAGCCTTCCGGCAGAACCTTGGCTTATCTGATCACCCGCCTGGATTACACGCCACCAGGGGAGGAAGAAGCCGGGCGGATCTTGATCGAATTAAAAGCCAACACCAAGGGTAAAATCATGGTTGAGAGCCTCATCATTCGTTGCAAAGATCTGGCGAACAAAACCATCCCGGAGATTTTTGCCACCAAAGGTTATTTAAAAGAAACCCCGGAATTAATCGCCAGTTACGATGAGGCTAGCGCGCGGTATTTTGACTGGCGGGCGCGCTATGGCGAACAGTTTTCCGGGTGGGGTACCGGCGAATATGCCGAGGATCCAACCGCCAGCCATCGCAGCAGCGACTGGACGCGCAAGAATACGGTAGTCATGTCCTCGGGTGGCGGGATCTGCCGCTTGGTCAACGACGAAAATATCCTCAGCGAACGGGCTTTGAGTCTGGACGCATCCGGCGACATTCTGGGCACCTATCTGCGTAAAGCCGGCAAAAGCATGCGCTACGACAGCAAAACCGAAAGCGCCATGGAAGCCGCCAAAGCCGATGTACCCAAGGGTATGTTCACGGAAATGCCAGTGCATGGTTATATCCTGATGTTTCATCTGGAGTTACATCACCATGTCTGGGTACACGTCGACGATACCCAGCCTTATGTGTATCAGCCGGAGTTGAAACAAAAGCTGATCCTGCCGCCCGAACAAACCGATTTGATCGACATTCTGACCGCGGAAATGGACATGCTGATGGACGACATCGTCGCCGGCAAATCCGGCGGTACCACGGTGCTGTGTGCCGGTCCGGCGGGGGTCGGCAAAACGCTGACCGCCGAAGTGTATTCGGAAATCATCAAGCGGCCTTTATACCGGGTGCATTCCGGGCAGTTAGGTTTAAACGTCGCGGAGATGGAAAAAACCTTGAAGGACACTTTGATCCGTGCCCAGCGCTGGGGGGCTGTGATGCTGATTGACGAAGCCGACGTTTACATCAAAAGCCGTGCCGACAACTTAGCCTCTAATGCAGTGGTGGGTGTGTTCTTGCGGGTGCTGGAGTATTTCAACGGCCTGCTGTTCCTGACCACCAATCGGGTCGATGACATCGATGAAGCCATCATTTCCCGTTGTATCGCCATGCTGCGCTACCACGCCCCGGATCATGCGGACAGATGCAAAATCTGGCGGGTCATGACCGAGCAATTTAGCTTGCCGGTCAGGGAAGAATTGATCGACGAACTGGCGGCCATCTTTCCTGGCGCTACCGGTCGCGACATCAAGGGCCTGACCAAATTGGTCGCCAAGTTCTGCCAGCAAAAACAACTGGCGCCGGAGTTAGAGGTGTTCAAGCGTTGTTCGGTGTTTAGAGGCCTGGAGTTGCTTGACGAAGCCGCCTAGTTTGAAAAGCGGGTGTCTGATTTCCTCGAATAGGGGTGAATCACAAATACACTTAGTATTGTTACTGTTTTATTAAGTAAAACAATAAATTACCGCTTGCGTGTATTGTTGAATTTAAATAAGCCGATATAGTGAATGCGAGATTTCGTTTCGACCGATAAACGGTCCGGGAGGCAAAATGAAGATCGCTAAGATAGGAAATACCGGCATAGCTATGCTGATCGTTGTCATTGCCGGTTTGCTCGGCATATTACCGATGGGATTGGTCTTTTCCATATTGCTCTTTGCCGCATTGATGCGTGGTAGCGTGATGTTGATTGATAAAGCCATTGATAGCGGGGCACAAGCGAAGGAAATTGATCGGCATTAATGCCGGTTGGCATATTTGCCAATTGCTTAAAGTTTAGGAAAACTAATGGGTAGCGATGCCCGGCTTTACGGCTTTTATGCTGGGATTCGGGTTGTTCTTTCCTGCCTACGGAGCTGTTGGCGTAGCATCGGCGCTTCGGTTGAACGATCAGTTAGGCGGGATTTGTGCGGACCCTCACGAGCGCCCAGCGTTCATGGTCTCGCCAGCGGCCTCCGATCTTGAGGTATGCCGGCGAGTAGCCCTCTTTGCTGAAGCCGCACGAGCGAACCAGCGCAATTGACGACAAATTGCCTGGTTGAATGTTGGCTTCCAAACGGTGCAGCCGTAGCTTGCGGAAGGCATACTGGACGACCAGTGAGAGTCCGCGCTTCATGTGGCCACGACCCTCATATCCGGTGAACGCGAAGTAGCTCAGATAGCCGCTGCGAAACACCCCGTAGACGACGTTGGTGAGGTTGATGGCGCCTACTAGTTCACCGGTGCCTTTGAGGACGACAACAAACCCAAAGTGGTTGAGATTGTCAAAGCGAGCCAGGTAGCGAGTGAAGGTTGCCTCGTCGCAGGGAGCGGTAGCCCAGGGATGATGAAGTCGACGGCTGCGGTTAGCGGCAGAGACAAAGTCGTCCGCGTCCTGGGCAGAAACGGGCCGGATAGTGATTGGCATGGCGTCTAACGGTAAGTTAACCGGCGGCGCGCTTTTGCGCCGTCCCGATTGAACGTAGGATTATGCATGCCTTTCAACTAACGCCCTTTCCGCCTTACGAATTCGCATACCGGAATGGATGTCTTATCGGCGGCGACACGCTTGACGGTAACCTTAATAACCTTGTTGCAGCCGTAATAGCCGCCATAGGCCCAACTGCCAGAGCACTCTCTGCCAATAGCGTAGTCAGTGCCCTTGGTGTTAAATATCGGCATCCAAATAGGCGACCAGTCATCAGAAAGTTTCTCGCCGACGGCGAGTATTTGAGCAAACTCGGTAGCGAGTGTTTCCCTCTTAATCTGGTGTGCGCCCTTTACCCATTCCTCGTACTGAAGTGGTCGCGGATCTTTATTTATTAGCGCCATAAGTTGTTCTGTGTTGACCTTCCACGTTTCTAGTTGTCGCGGGTGTCTATCTCCTTGAAAGCCGTCTAGGTACACAATCGAATATGGCTTACCGGGTGCATGGGCTATCGATATGGTGGTGTAGCCATACTGGTTAACAGCAAGTTCAGTGAAGGGCGTTTTCGTAAGCTTTGAATTACCTTCCGTTCCCCACTTGAGCACGAAGCAGTCGTTATCGGTGAGAGGACACACATTGAAAGATGAATACATCTGTTGAAATTCTTGGCAAAGCCTAGGGCTAGTTGCATAAGAAGTCACAAGCATGTGCTGGCTTGTCTCCGCAGAGGCAGGGACAATAGCGCTTGCCAGAAGGAGAAATGAAATCTCAAGTTTCATAATACGCCCCAGCATGCAAACGTGGAGCTAATGGGCAGTTACAGACGGCGCATAAAATGCGAAGCATGCGCTGTTTGTAACTGTCCAGTGACGAGCGAAGCAAGGAAAGACCTTGAGCGACTTGTTATACGCATTCGTTTCATTATTGATTCCAGCTTCTTTTGCGCATAAAACTCCAGTAACTTTTGCCCAGTTTCAAAAATAGCCTTAAATGGCGCGTCTTTGAATTCGGATTTAAGCTTGGATAGTACGTCTTTGTTATTGAGCGACAAAGCAAAATCATGGCCAATCTGAGTAAGCCTTATTGGTATAGCTCCATAGTGGTAGCTGCCACTCAATGATTGAATTATTCCGATGTCTTTTAGGCAAAAGGCGCAGCCACTATCGGTTCCAATTAGCTGATTATCGATTGCCAACTCAATGTGAAATATAAATTTCTCAGTAAATTCATCATTTTCTATGGCCGGTAGATCCGATTTTATTAAATTCTCAATAGTGATTCTTGCTGTGTCAGCGCTTATAAAAACTTCTAGTTGTTTTGCCATGTAATCTAGGTCAACTTTCACGATTTCCTCCTTGCGTATAACTACAATTAGACATCCTAAATGACGCAAAACATTGCGTCAAAACGATGTCAAAAAGTTTTAAAAAATAAAAAATATCTTTTCATTTCAACTGTGTGTCTGCATTTAGCACTGCCTAAATCAAATTGGTTAACCATCAACAGATTACCCATACTACCCAGACTACTTTTGCAACCGCCCCCGCCTCGCATCCATCGGATTCTGCTTTAAAGGTCGATAAATCTCGACACGATCTTCGGCGCTGAGATTCTTGTCCAAATTACAAATTTGCCCAAAAATTCCGACCTTCTGCTGACCTAAATCGATTTCCGGAAACTCCCGCAAGATGCCGGAAGCTTCTATGGCTTGTTTGGCGGTGGAATTCGCCGCCAGGCTGATGGGAATAAGCAGTTGTCGATCCGGCGTGGCATAAGCCACTTCCACCGCTATCAAATCATCCGCCATACAAGGCTTTGGCTCGTTGGGTGAACGAGGTGACCATGGTGTTGCAGATTTGGTTGAACACCGGACCAAAGGCCAAATTGGCCAGCATGCCGGAGATTTCAAATTCCAGGTCCAGCGAGATTTTGCTGGCGTCTTCGCGTAACGGCATGAAACTCCAAAAGCCCTCTAACGAGGAAAACGGCCCGTCCAGCAAACTGATCTGGATTCGTCCGCCTTGATCGATCTTGTTACGTGTAGTGAAGGATTTATGAAAGCCGGCCTTGGCGATGTCGATTTGGCCTTCGACGATATTGCCTTCACGCTTCAATATTTTGCTGCCGGAGCACCAGGGTAAGAATTTGGGATACGACTCGATGTCATCCACCAGATCAAACATCTGCTTTGCAGAAAACTTGACCAAGGCGCTTTTTTGCACAACCGTGATCATTTACAGCACCCCGAGTACATGTAAGAAGACGATGAATACGGCAGCCGGCGCCACGTATTTAATCAAAAACTGCCAGGCTTGAAAGCCTTGCGCAGGCAGTTCCAACTCTTGTTCGGCATGGGCTTGTTTCATCATCCAGCCGGCAAACACCGCGATGCACAAACCGCCCAAGGGCAGCATCAAGTTGGCGGTCAGATAGTCCAGCAGTTCGAACAGATTTTTATCGAAGATTTTAAAGTCGGACCAAATATTAAACGAAAACACCACGGCCACGCCCAAGCCCCAGCAGGCAGTGCCGGACCAGGCACAGGCTTTTTGCCTATCGATATTTTTGTTTTCCACCAGCCAGGCTACGGTCGGTTCGATCAAGGAAATGGACGAGGTGAGGGCGGCGAAAAACAGCAGTACAAAAAACAGGACGCCGAATAACCAACCGCCACTCATGTGACCAAAGGCTAACGGCAGCGTTTGAAAGATCAAGCCCGGTCCGGTGGCAACTTCCAGTTGGTTGGCAAACACCAAGGGAAAAATGGCGATGCCGGCCAGCAAGGCTACGGCGGTATCCGCGCCGGCGATGAAAAATGTGGTTTTGGCAATCGACACATGACCGGGCAGGTAAGAACCGTAAACCATAATCGCACCCATGCCCAAGCTCAGCGTGAAGAAGGCGTGGCCCATGGCGGTAAGCACCGCGTCAGCGGTGATTTTGCTGAAATCGGGGCTGAATAGAAAGTGGATGCCTTGCGCGTAATAGCCTGATGCCATTGCATAAGCCACTAAAACGATCAGGATCACGAACAAGGCAGGCATCAAAAAGCGTACGGCTTTTTCCAGGCCGCCTTTTACACCGCGTATTACGACTTGCATGGTGATGAATATGAACACCGTGTGCCAGAAAATCTGCTGGATCGGGCTGGCCATCAAATTGTCGAATATCTCCTTAACTTCGTTGCCGTCGGTACCGAAAAAGCCGCCGAAAAAGGCTTTAAAAATGTAAGCCATAGCCCAGCCGGCAATCACGCTGTAATAGGCCAGAATTAAGAAACCGGCGATCATGCCCATCAATCCTAAATAGCCCCAGCGCGGATCGACTCTGGCTTCGGCAGCTAGGGTTTGCATGGTGTTGATCGGGCTTTGCCGGCCGCGGCGGCCCAGCATGATTTCCGCGATCATGATGGGTATGCCGATGGCTGCCACGCAGATTAAATACACCATCACAAAAGCGCCACCGCCGTTTTGGCCGGTGATGTAAGGAAACTTCCAGATATTACCCAAACCGACCGCCGATCCGGTGGCGGCCAGGATAAAGGCGAAGCGGGAGGACCATTCACCGTGGATGGATGGGGTTTTATCTGTCATGTTGGAGAGCCCTTGTGTTTTTATGTCGTTATTTAACGGGTGTGTGAGTAAAATATCAAAATTCACGTTTTCAGTCAGTTTAAAAATCTTCGCTACACAATGGCCGCCAAAAAATCCAAGAAGGACAACAAAGCCACCGATAACACGATTGCAGTTAATCGGCAGGCCACCCACGAATACACCATAGACGAGACTTTCGAAGCTGGATTGGTATTGGAAGGCTGGGAAGTCAAAAGCCTGCGCGACGGTAGGATTCAGCTCAAGGAAAGCTATGTCGAGATCAGGCGCGGCGAGGCCTGGCTAAGTGGTGCGCATGTGTCGGCGCTGTTATCGGCGTCTACCCATGTCAATCCCGACGCGGTCCGTAAGAAAAAATTGTTGTTACACAGACGTGAATTGAACAAATTAATCGGTTCCGTGGAGCGCAAGGGTTACACCTTGATTCCATTGTCCATGTATTGGATTAAGGGCCGCGCCAAGCTGAAAATCGGTCTGGCGAAAGGTAAAAAATTGCACGACAAACGCGCTGCGTCCAAAGACAAAGATTGGCAACGCGACCGAGCTCGCATCATGAAGCACGGCTAAGCTCGATGGCGACGCATCCTAATTTACTGGAGGCAGACAACAGCGTATTGCTGGTGGTGGACATTCAACAGCGTTTGTCGGCGGCGATGCCGGCTACCGACTTGCAACAAATGCTCTCGCACGGTCAGCGCTTAATGAAAGCCGCCGAGCTGTTGGATGTGTCGGTGTTAGTGACCGAGCAGTATCCGCAAGGGCTAGGGCCTACTCAAGCGGATATTGGCGAGTGTTTGCCTGGCAGTGCCCGGATTTTCAGTAAAACCGGTTTTTCTTGTTGCGCCGCGGACGGTTTCAAGCAAGCCCTGGCTGACACCGGTCGGCAGCAAGTGGTGATCATCGGTCAGGAAGCGCATGTGTGCGTGTTGCAAACCGCGCTTGAGTTGTTAAGTGCAAACTATCAAGTGCATGTGTTGGCGGATGTGGTTTGCTCGCGCCAAGTCCAGCACAAAGATTACGCCTTGCAGCGCATGCAGCAGCAAGGTGTTACGTTGAGTTGTCACGAATCCGTGTTGTTCGAATGGTTGCGGGATGCTCGGCATAGTCATTTCAAAACTATTTCGGCGCTTTTGCGTTAGTGCCACGGGGGGGTTAATGCTAAGGAAGGGATGGAACGCGGTCTTACTGGGACTGTTGCTGATACAAGGTTGTGCGGAGCCGCTGCCGCCGTTGCATACGTTTAGCGGTTTTGCGCAAGGGACCACTTACCATATCAGCTATTGGGCGCCGCAAGCCCTGGACGAGGCGCACATCACCGCTGAAGTTGAAAAGGTTTTCCTGGATTTGGATAAAACCTTATCCAATTACCGACCTGACTCGCTAATCGAGCAGTTCAATGCCAACGTTTCGACCGATGCTCAGCCAGTAGGCGAGGAAATCGTGGCTTTGGTTAAAATCGCGCAGAATGTCAGCGCCCTGAGCCAGGGGTGTTACGATTTGACGATCAAACCTTTGTTCGAGCTGTGGGGCTTCATGGGTGATGATTTGACTATTCCCGACGATGCAACGTTACAGGCCGCTTTGGCGAATGTCGGCATGGACAAATTGCAGCTGGTGGACGATAGCCATATATCAAAAAAACTGCCGAGGTTGCGTGTCGATGTGTCGTCGATAGCTCAGGGTTACAGCGTAGAGAAAATCAGCAATGCGCTGCAGGCGATGGGTATCCAAAACTACTTGGTGGAAATAGGCGGCGAGTTGAAAGCGCTGGGTAGCAAACCGGACGGCAAGGCTTGGCGGATTGCGGTAGAAAAACCGCTGCCGGGCGAACAAAAAATGCATAAGGTCGTGACCTTGCCCAAAGACAGCCCCATGTCGGTGATGACTTCCGGGACGTATCGGCATTATTTCGACGTCAAAGGTAAACGCTACAGCCACATCCTTGATGCTCGTAGCGGCGCACCGGTTAGTCACGATTTAGTGGCGGTCAGTGTATTTAATGAAAGTCCGACTATCGCCGATGCCTGGTCTACCGCTTTGTTATGCCTGGGGCAGGAAGAGGGGATGAAGCTTGCCGATGCCGAGAAATTGCAGGTGATGTTTATTCAGCAGCAAGGCACCGAGTTTCTGGAAAGTAAAACTAGAGCCTTGACCATGTCCACCCAAGTGACGATTAACTAGGCTTAGTTCTATCGTGGTAGTATCCGCGCAAAACTAAATCGGGGGAGATTTTATGTGGGGTCTAAACGATCACTTGACGTTCGCCGTGCATGGTGGCGGCGACAACGGCGGCGGAGTGGCCGGCGGGGTGGAGAACTTATTGTCCTTCCTGGAAATGCTGGTGCGGCAATCTCCGGCGGAAAGCTTTAATAGCGTGTTGCCCGGCATTGCCACGCTTCAGAATATTCATCCCTTGCTGGTGCATTTTCCGATTGCGTTGCTGACCTTGTTCTTTACATTGGATTTGATCGGCAGCTTGGCGAAGCGCACCGAGTGGCGGCAGATAGCCGGGGCGTTTTTGTATCTGGGTACTGTGTTTGCCGCGCTTACCGTGGCGGCGGGTTTAGTGGCGGCAGGGAGTGTTGCGCATGGCGGTGATGTTCACGAGATCATGGAGCATCATGAGCACCTAGGTATCTCGGTATTGAGTCTGGCCGCGCTGCTGTCAGCTTGGCGCTTGCTGAGTAAAGGGCTGATAGCCGGACCGGCAAACACACTGTTTTTATTACTGGCGGCGATTTTATCGGCTTTGCTGGCTTTTACCGCCGATCTGGGTGGGCTTATGGTTTATAAGCATGGTGTGTCCGTGCAAGCGGCAGATCAGGTCAATCGCGCGGCAGCACTGGCCCATGAACACGAGGGCGTTGCGCCGCAGAATTTGCCTGCAACGCCTGACGAAACCGAAATTGAAGATTTGAATCCGGAAGATACCCATCAGGATGAAACGCCGCATGGCCCTGCCGGTCATCATCACGACCATGATCATGCGCATTGACGCATGCCTGATGAGCCACCGGACGAAGGCTGACAAGGGTCAGCCTTTTTTTATTGGCGCGGACATGACATATCGGATACCTGTGTTATCCTACGCCGCCATTTTTTATGAGGCTTTCGATGCGTACCCGCGTTAAAATTTGCGGCTTTACCCAAGTGGAAGATGCGCTTTATGCGGCCAATTTGGGCGTCGACGCGATTGGGGTGGTGTTTTATCCGCCTAGTCCAAGAAACGTCAGTATTGAACAAGCCGCAAGCATCAGTAGAGCGTTGCCAGCTTTTGTTAACGTGGTAGCCTTGTTCGTCGATGCTGAGCCGGCTTTGATCCGCGAAGTATTGAATAAAGTAAGGGTGGATTGCCTGCAATTTCATGGCGACGAGCCTGCTGAGGATTGCCGGATTTACGATAAATCGTATATCAAAGCCATTCGCATGCAATCCGATACCGACGTCGTAGGATTGCAACAGCAGTACCACGATGCGGCAGGGTTACTGTTGGATGCTTATCATCCGGGCGTGCAGGGCGGCAGCGGTAGCAGTTTTGACTGGGATTTGATTCCAAAGGCCCGCAGTTTGCCGATCATTCTCGCGGGTGGATTGATGCCGGAAAATGCCGGGGAAGCGATTAAAGCGGTAAAACCGTATGCGCTGGATGTCAGCAGCGGTGTTGAGGCCGGGAAAGGCATCAAGGATGCGGCGAAAATGGCTGCTTTCATAAGAATAACTAATCAAGCGACTTGAGAACTATGACAGATAGATACGATATGCCGGATACCCGGGGCCATTTCGGGCCTTACGGCGGTATTTTTGTTGCGGAAACGCTGATGCCGGCCATAACCGAACTGAACGAAGCCTACCAGCGCTATATGCTGGATCCGGAGTTTATTGCCGAGCTGGATGCGGATCTGCGCGATTATGTCGGCCGGCCGTCGCCGCTGTATCACGCGGAACGCTGGAGCCAGCATCTGGGCGGTGCGCAGATTTATCTGAAGCGTGAAGATCTCAATCACACCGGCGCGCACAAGGTAAATAACACTGTTGGGCAAGCTCTGCTGGCGAAGCGCATGGGCAAGACTCGTATCATCGCCGAAACCGGCGCTGGCCAGCACGGCGTTGCTACTGCCACTGTCGCTGCGCGCCTGGGTTTGGAATGCGTAGTGTATATGGGCGCTGTCGATGTCGCGCGCCAAGCCTTGAATGTTTACCGGATGAAGTTGTTGGGCGCCACAGTGGTGCCGGTCGAGTCGGGTTCCAAAACTCTCAAAGACGCGCTGAACGAAGCCTTGCGCGATTGGGTCACCAATATCGACAATACTTTTTACATTATCGGCACCGTAGCTGGTCCGCATCCCTATCCAGCCATGGTCCGTGACTTCCAGGCCGTGATAGGCCGGGAAGCGCGCCAACAATGCCTGGATCAAGCCGGCAAATTGCCCGACGCCTTAGTCGCTTGCGTTGGTGGCGGTTCCAATGCCATTGGCTTGTTCTATCCGTTTATCGACGATGCCGGCGTGAAGATGTATGGTGTCGAGGCTGCCGGCGATGGTATCGAAACCGGTCGTCATTCCGCGCCGTTATCGGCCGGTAGACCCGGCGTATTGCACGGCAATCGCACCTATCTGATGGCCGACGACGACGGTGAGATTATTGAAACCCATTCGATTTCCGCCGGTCTGGATTATCCCGGTGTCGGCCCGGAGCACGCCTGGTTGAAAGATACCGGCCGCGCTCAATATCCGAATATTACCGACGATGAGGCGCTGCAAGGCTTCCATGCCTTGACCAAAATGGAAGGCATTATCCCGGCGTTGGAGTCCAGCCACGCGATGGCTTATACCATGAAACTGGCGCCCACCATGCGCAAGGATCAAATTATTATCGTCAACCTGTCCGGACGCGGCGACAAAGACATGCACACCATTATGCAACGCGAGGGCATCAGTCTATGAGCCGTTTAGCCAACAAATTTGCTGATTTAAAAGCCTCCGGGCGCAAAGCCTTGATCCCTTTTATTACCGCCGGCGATCCTTATCCGGAATTTACCGTACCACTGCTGCATGAAATGGTGGCAGCCGGTGCCGACGTGATCGAGCTAGGCGTACCTTTCTCCGATCCGATGGCTGATGGACCGGTGATACAACGCGCCAGCGAGCGGGCTTTATCACATCATGTCGGCTTGCGGAAAGTATTGAGCATGGCCATGGAGTTTCGTAAAACCGATCAGGACACCCCATTGGTGTTGATGGGCTATTTAAATCCGATAGAAATCATGGGTTACGAAGACTTTGCGAATGCCGTGCAGCGCGCTGAGGTTGATGGTGTATTGACGGTGGATTTGCCGCCGGAAGAATCCGAGTCTTGTGTTCGTATGCTGCGCGACCGCGGCATCGATCAAATTTTTTTATTAGCGCCGAACACCAATGCTGAACGGATCCAGAAAATGGATGCGGTGGGCAGCGGTTACTTGTATTACGTGTCTCTGAAAGGCGTCACGGGTGCCGGCCACCTGGATACCGCCGATGTCGAAGAAAAGTTGCAACTCATTCGCCAGAATACTGAATTGCCGGTTGGGGTTGGGTTTGGTGTTAAAGATGCCGATACGGCGAAAACCATTGCCGCGATTGCCGACGGCGTCGTGGTGGGTAGCGCGCTGATCAGTAAAATAGAAGCGAATCTCGATGATCCTCAGCAAGCCAAGCATGAGATCATCACTTTATTGAAATCCATGCGCGCAGCCATGGATGTTTAAGCTTTCAAGCGGAGACTACACCGAATGAGTTGGTTTGAAAAACTGGTTCCCTCTGCCATCAGAACCGAATCCTCGCAGAAGAAAACCACCGTGCCGGAAGGCTTGTGGAATAAATGTCCGCGTTGCGATGCGATTTTGTTTAACGCCGAGCTGGAGAAAAACTTAAGCGTTTGCCCAAAATGCGATCACCATTTACGCATTTCGGCGCGTAAACGCCTGAATATGTTTTTGGATGAAGACGGCCGTCAAGAAATCGGTGCTGGATTAAAGCCCAGCGATCCTTTGAAATTTAAGGACAGCAAGCGCTATAAAGACCGGATTAGTCAGGCGCAAAAACAAAGCAACGAAAACGATGCGTTGGTGGTGATGAAGGGCACACTTAAAGGTGTCGGTATCGTTGCTGCGGCGTTTGATTTTGGTTTCATGGGCGGCTCGATGGGTTCGGTGGTTGGCGAGCGTTTTGTGCGTGGCGTCAACGAAAGTTTGCGACTGGGTGTGCCGTTCATCGTCTTTACTGCCAGCGGCGGTGCCAGAATGCAGGAGTCTTTGTTCTCGCTGTTTCAAATGACCAAAACCAGCGCGGCCCTAACCAAACTGGCCGAAGCCGGGATTCCGTATATTTCTTTCATGACCGACCCCACCATGGGCGGTGTTTCTGCTAGTCTGGCGATGTTGGGCGATATTAACGTCGCGGAACCAGATGCCTTGATCGGCTTTGCCGGCCCGCGAGTCATCGAGCAAACCGTGCGCGAGAAGCTGCCGGAAGGTTTCCAACGTAGCGAATTTCTGCAGGAACACGGGGCCATAGACATGATCGTTGATCGCCGCGAGATGCGCGATAAAATAGCCAGCATCCTGGCTATTATGTGCGCCGGTAGCAGCAGTGCCGACGTGGTCGGAGTGATTGCCACCAGCGAGCCATTAAGCAATCAGGGTGAGAGCGATAATCTGCAGTCTCAGGAATAAATACGGTCGAAATGACACGTTTTGATTCGCTGCAAGCCTGGTTGGATTGGCAGGAAAAACTACATCCTCGGCCTATCGATTTAGGGTTGGGAAGAGTTGCTGGCGTATATCGGCAGCTTAATCCCGAACAAAAAAAACCGCTAACCATCACCGTTGCCGGTACCAACGGCAAGGGTTCCTGCGTGGCGTTTCTGGAAGCGATCTATCGGGCCGCGGGCTACCGGGTTGGCGCTTACACATCGCCGCATATTTTGCGCTATAACGAACGTATTCGTATTGATGGTGTGCCGGTCGAGGATGCTTTGATTTGCGATGCTTTTACCCGCATTGATGGGGCGCGCGGCGAGACCAGTTTGAGCTATTTCGAGTTTGGCACGTTGGCAGCCTTGGGTATTTTCGCCGAGGCAGATCTGGATATTCAGTTACTGGAAGTCGGTTTAGGCGGCAGACTTGATGCGGTGAATATTATTGACCCCGATGCAGCGATTGTGACGACGATAGCACTTGATCATGTGGATTGGCTGGGGCATACCGAAGAAGCCATCGGTCGGGAAAAAGCCGGCATTTTTAGAGCCGGTGTGGCGGCTATAATCGGCGATGCGCAAGCGCCACGCTCAGTAGTCGAAGTAGCCGAGCAAGTCGGAGCCATTGCGCTGCAAATGGACAGCGAATTCAGTTATCAAAAACAGCGCGATAGCTGGGAATGGCGCTCTGCGGATAAGCAAATAGATCGCTTGCCGGCGCCGGCGTTTAAGGGCGAACACCAATATCGAAATGCTTCCGCGGCGATTATGGCTATAAACACCCTACAGCCTTTATTAGCGGTCAGTGACGATGCAATTCGGCAAGGCTTGGAAAGTGCCCGGCTAGCAGGACGTTTTCAGTTGATTGCCGGCGCGCCGCGCATTTTGCTTGACGTCGGGCACAACCCGCAGGCTGTGCAAACATTAATCAACTATTTGTCTGAATACTTCCCCGAGATCAGAATACATGCAGTTTTTGCGATGATGCGGGATAAAGATATTGCCGGCGTATTGAACATGATGCGCGACAGAGTGACCACGTGGTATTTAGCGCCACTTGCTAATCCTCGCGCTGCAACTCCGGATATGTTAGAAACCATCTTTCAGCAACAAGGCCTGGATAATGTCCGTAGCGGTTTTACCGATTTTACCGAGGCATTTCAAACCGCCCGGCAAAATACCGGACAGGACGACTTGCTTTTGATTTTTGGTTCTTTTTTTCTAGTATCCGAATATTTATCGAAATTTTCTTAGAGGTGATCAGAATGGATCAAGAGTTAAAGCAGCGATTGATTGGTGCGGCGGTCATTACCGCGTTGGCGGCGATTTTCGTGCCGATGTTATTTGACGACCCGATTGACGAAACCGGCAAAAGCATCAATGAATTGAAAATTCCCGAGCTGCCTGCCAAGGCTCAGGACGTGGAAATCATGCCTTTGCCGGAAAAAGTTGAAGAGGTAGCGGAAACTTTGCCGGCCGAGACTGCGCCCAAACAAACGATCAAAGTGCTGGAAGAAGGCGAATCCGAAGCCGAGTTGGAAGCGCCCAAGCCGCAAGTTAAATTGACCGCCAAAGAGACTGCGCCGGCGCCACGGAGTCTGCCGGCCGCCAAACCCGCTACACAGGCGGCAGCCGTCGCGCAAGTCGATGAGGAACCCGCTGAAGCGGAAGACGTGCCGCCGGCAGTCCTCACTAAACCGAGCAAATCGCCGGTGCCTGCTGTCCAGCCTTTACAAGCGGTGAGCCCAACGCCGAAAGTGCTTAAACCGGTTAACAAATTACCTGAACCTAAAACAGAGGTGGCGGCAATTCCGGCTCAGGCACCAGTGGCTACCGCGGCCGGCAAAGCACCGGCTGCCGCTGCCGAGGACAGCAATCGCTGGTATTTGCAGGTGGGTACGTTCAGTCAAAAACCCAACGCAGTCAGTTTGCAGGATAATCTCAAGCAACAAGGTTTCGCCGCATCGGTTAGAGAAGTCGTCAGCGATAAAGGTACTGTGTTTAAAGTACGCATAGGGCCTATCGTTGATAAAGCCAAGGCCCAGGCGGTGAAGGCCAAATTGGCGCAAATTAACGTCAACAGTTTTGTTTCGGCGGACGAATAGCCCTTTGCCAACGTCGTTTTGTTTGATTTAGCCGGCTAGACCATGTTGGATTTTGTACCCTGGGCCAAGTTGCTGTGGGTGGATTACGTCGTCATCTCCATTATCTTGATTTCGGCGATAATGGGCCTACTGCGCGGATTTGTTAAAGAAGCGTTTGCATTGGTGCTTTGGATAGTGGCGGTATGGGTGGCAACGCAGTACTGCCGCGATGTTTCGGTATTGTTGCAATCGACCATCAGCTATCCTTCGGCCAGAATCGCCGCCGCGTTCGCGTTGCTTTTTTTCGCCACCTTAATTTTGGGTAGTTTAATCAGTTTTTTGCTGAGTCAGCTTATCGAGAAGACCGGCTTGACCGGTAGTGATCGTCTGCTGGGTATGTTATTCGGTATTGCCCGGGGGGCGGTACTGGTTTCCTTGTTGGTGATGCTGGCCGGGCTAACGCCGTTGCCGGAAGATCCCTGGTGGAAACAATCCCTTCTCATTCCTCCGTTCCAAGCCTTGGCGATGTGGTTGAAAACCCACATGCCGACCGGTTTGGCGGATTACATCCATTATCGATAACTTGGGTCTGCTATGTGTGGTATTGCCGCTATTGTTTCCAATCAAAGTGTTAATCAGGATTTATACGACGCCCTGACGGTACTTCAGCACCGGGGTCAGGATGCCGCCGGTATTGTCACGTGCGACGGTAGCCGTTTGCATTTGCGCAAGGATAACGGTTTGGCGCGGGATGTATTTTCCAGTAAACAAATGATGAAGCTGAAAGGTAATATGGGCATTGCCCATGTGCGCTATCCGACCGCCGGTTGCACCAGTTCGGCGGAAGCTCAGCCATTTTACGTGAACTCGCCGTTTGGTTTGACCTTGGCGCACAATGGCAATCTGACCAATACCGAAGAACTGAAATACCAGGTGTTCATGGACGATCAACGCCACATCAACACTGATTCGGACTCGGAAGTATTGTTGAATGTATTTGCTCATGAATTAGCGCAATTCGGCAAGCTGAAATTGACCGTCGACGATGTGTTTCAAGCAGTCCGTGCGGTTCACAAACGTATTCGTGGCGCGTATGCGGTGGTGGTGATGATCGCCGGCTTTGGCGTATTGGGCTTCCGTGACCCACACGGTATTCGGCCCATCGTGTTCGGACAACGCAAAACAGAGGATGGCACCGACTACATGATCGCTTCGGAAAGCGTGGCGCTGGATGTGCTGGATTTTGAGTTAGTTCGCGACATCGAGCCGGGCGAGGCCGTGTTTATCGAAGCAGACGGTCAGTTACACACCCAGCAATGCACCGAACTAGTCGATCACTGCCCGTGCATCTTTGAATATGTCTATTTTGCCCGGCCGGATTCGATTATCGACAATATTTCGGTGTACAAAGCCAGAATGCGGATGGGTAGAAAACTGGCCGAAAAAATTCAACGGGAGTGGCCGGATCACGATATCGACGTGGTCATTCCGATTCCGGATACCAGCCGCACCGCCGCCTCGCAGATTGCCCACGACCTGGGTGTGAAGTTTCGCGAAGGCTTTATGAAAAACCGTTATATCGGCCGGACTTTCATCATGCCTGGCCAAAAAATGCGCAAAAAATCGGTCAAGCAAAAGCTCAATGCTATCTCGCTGGAATTTGACGGCAAGAATGTGTTGCTGGTGGACGATTCCATCGTTCGCGGTACTACCTCGGAACAGATTATCCAGATGGCCCGCGATGCCGGCGCCAATAAAGTGTATTTTGCCTCTGCGGCGCCGCCGGTACGTTATCCAAACGTCTATGGTATCGATATGCCGGCTGCGCATGAGCTAATTGCGCACGATCGCACCGAGGATGAGATTTGCCAAGCTTTGGGCGCGGATAAATTAATTTATCAAGATTTGGACGATTTGATTGAAGCAGTCGGTAGAGGTAATCCTGAGATCAAGCATTTCGATACTTCATGCTTCAGCCACGATTACATCACAGGCGATATCGACGATGCTTATCTGGCGCGCATCGAAGCCTTGCGCAACGACAATGCGCAGGAATTGCGCAACAGCAGCAGTTTTATCATAGAGATGCAGGTTGCTAAGTAACAGGACCCGAGATGAGCGAATTTGATTGGCAAGATTATGCCCCGGAAACCTTGGCCATCCGCACCGGGCACAAACGCACTCACGAAGACGAACATAGTATTCCGATTTTCGCTACCTCCAGCTATGTATTCAAATCGGCTGAGGAAGCTGCGCTGCGCTTTACCGGAAAGCAACCCGGCAATATCTACTCGCGGTTTACCAATCCGACCGTCAGAGCGTTTCAGGAGCGTTTAGCTTATTTGGAAAAGGGCGAGCGATGTCTGGCGTTTTCGTCAGGCATGGCGGCGATTATGGCCGTGGGCATGGCGTTGCTGAAAGCCGGTGACCATGTGGTCTGTTCGCGCAGTGTGTTCGGCAACACAGTGCTGACCTTTCAGAATTATTTCGGCAAGTTTGGCGTCGAGACCGATTTCGTCAGTCTGACCGATCCAACTGCTTGGGAAGCGGCGATTAAGCCTAATACCCGGTTTTTGTTTCTGGAAACGCCCTCCAATCCCTTAATCGAAATTGCCGATATTCGCGCGTTGGCGGACATTGCCCATCGGCATGGAGTGTTGTTGGTGGTTGATAACGTGTTTTGCACGCCGATCTTACAGCAACCGTTGACCTTGGGCGCGGATTTGGTGGTGCACTCCACGACTAAATACATCGATGGCCAAGGGCGTTGCGTCGGCGGCGCCGTTGTGGCTAACGAAGAGTTGATCGAAAAATACGTATATCCCTATCTGCGCACCGGCGGCGCGACGATGAGCCCGTTCAATGCCTGGGTGTTTTTGGGCGGACTGGAAACGCTGGCTTTGCGCATGAAAGCACACTGCGACAATGCTTTTGAACTGGCCAAATGGCTGGAGCAGCAACCGGCGGTTGCCAAAGTGCATTATCCGGGCTTGGCCTCGCATGCTCAGCATGATTTGGCCAAACGTCAGCAAAGTCATTTCGGCGGGGTGGTCAGTTTCGAATTGCGAGGTGGCAAGGATCACGCCTGGCGGCTGATCGATTCCACACGCATGTTGTCGATTACCGCGAATCTCGGTGATGTAAAAACTACCATCACCCATCCGGCGACCACTACGCATGGCCGCTTGACCCCGGAAGCGCGCGCCGAGGCTGGAATCAAAGACAGCTTGGTGAGAATTTCGGTGGGTTTGGAAAACATCGATGACATCAAGGCCGATTTGCTTAACGGACTGACAAGTTAATGATGGTGCGGGTCGGTAAAGCCTGCTGTCGCGCCACGCAAATCCAAAATTAAGCTATCTTTGACCGACGTTATAGAGAGATTGCGATCATGTTTCAGGATAGAAAAGAGTACCGAAAAAACTTTAACGCGGAAGGCCAACTGTTTGTGGGTGGCGAAACCTTGCAACTGAATTGCTACGATGTGTCGCTGAAAGGCGCGATGGTCGAAGTCAGTCCTGGCGATTTGCTCACCACTATCCAGGATTTCGAAGCGTTGCTGAACGAAGACCGGCAAGCTGAAATATTTGTCGCCGAATTAATGTTGGCCGGCGAGGTGGATATTGTTTGGGTTAAAAGGGAACGCAACCGCATCATGATGGGCCTGGAGTTTCGGGATGTCGTACATAACGCCCACAAACTTTGGCGCAAGCGGTGCGGTTACCGCAAACTCGAAGCGTTTAAAGCCGAATTGTTTATCGACAAGGAGCGCTTCAACGTGGAAGGTGTGAATCGTTCGGTACAGGGTATGTGCCTGAAATTAACCGGTCATCATTCCTGTATTAAGGTCAACGCTCCGGTTAAGTTGTTGGCTGCTGAACTGGGATTGAGCGCTTTGGGCAAAGTGGTTTGGGTAGAGAGCAACGAGCTGACCACTCGCCTTGGTCTGCAATTGGTCATCGTTAAATAAAGTCAGGTTAACCCTCTTGCGCCGGTTCATTCGCTCTGGGGAGTTTTGGGCCAGACGTTAACGTGCACAATACGAATATGTATATCGCAGTTGGACTCATTTAGTTAGAAACGAGTCCAAAAATTCATGTCAAAACCCGTGCTGACCTGCTTAAGCGTTTAATAGCGGATCCAGTTCGTGGCTCATATCCAGCGCATGCAAATCATCAAACCCCCCAATATGCCGCTCACCGATATAGATTTGCGGTACCGTGCGACGTTTGGTTTTTTCCATCATTTGCTGGCGTAGTCCTGGTTCGGCATCCACATTGATTTCCGTATAGCCGACGCCTTTGCGATCAAAAAGTTTTTTTGCCATGGTGCAATACGGGCAGAGCTTCGCGGTGTAAATGATAATTTCCGGCATGAGAAAAAAATTAATAAATGCTAATGAATGAAGGTATTCTAAAGCGACGGCTGCTTTTGCTCAATAGTCATGGCCTTGGCGAGTTCCTCGATTAATAAGCAGGACGCTGCGGGTAAGGTCGCGCCAAACGCCACAATCCCGTCAGCGTGACCAAGCATGCTGAATAATCCAGTTTGTTGCAGTCTACCTGAGGCAAATAACTCGGCAACGGAGTTGGCCATTTCCGGGGTGCCGTAGGGCACGTCTGCCGCAGTAAAAGCCAGATTCAGCCGGTCGGTCTGCAACCACAACTCCGGGCAGTGCACATGTATCACGGCACCAATCGCCGGGTGTTGACGATAAACGCTGGCGTGGGTGAGTGCTTCCGAGGACGGTTGAGATAAGCCGCGCGACTTGATGGTATTACGCTCCGGCGATGCGCTTTCGATTAGCGCATAGTGTTGCTTGTTAAGAACCGGCAAGTGTCCGGTTTGTGTGCCGGAGATCAAAAACGCCTGACCACCGGGAGCCAAGCGTCGACTGATATTGCCAAATCCCAGCCCAGCGTATTTTTCGGCGATTTGCCCAATCAGCCGCAAGCGATAAAACAGGCTGCGCCAGGCGTTGAGTTCGCTGATATCAATGTCTGCCGAGAACTCGCCATGCTGATGATCAAGGCGATATTTAATAACACCTTCCAGTTCGCTCAATCCGTTTTCCATTCTTATAATGTGTTTTAAGATTTATTTTTATCCAACCAACGCATGAAACCAAATTTTTTAAGACCCGGCTTTACCTTTTGTTTGCTGTTTTTGTTGATCAGTTTAAACCTTGCCCACGCCGCAAATCAAAACCCGGCCAACAAAACGCTGTCGCATACCGATATACAGCAACGTATTCAAGTCATCAAAGATAAGCAGAATCTGCCTGAAGAACAGAAAAACCGGATTTTGGCGGCGTATCACGAAAGTGAAGATAACCTCAACGAATTGGAGGCGCAGGACGCGCAAGCCGAATCCTTCAAGCAGGCTTTAAACAGCCTACCGATAGAAATGAAGCAATTGGCAAGGCAAATAGCTGAGGCCGAGAGCAATTTAAAAAATAGGAAGTCTGAGAAGCTGGTGATTTTTCCGACGGATGAGTTGGAGCAACGCCTGCTTATCGAAAAAACCAAGCTTAGCGATTTAGACGCCGAAATCAGCCGTATCGAAGCGACTTTGGGCGAATTGAACAGTCGGCCGCAATGGATTCGCGAAAAAGTCTCCGAAATCAAGAGCAAACAGACTTCCAGTCAGCAGGAACAGCAGAGTTTGGCATCCAGGGCTGACGACAATCTTTATCAAAAAGAGGCCAGGCAGATACAACTGGATAGCCGGATTCGTCTGTTAAACAGCACGCTGAAAACGCTGGAATTGGAAAATCTTAGTAATCCCTTGCAACTGCAAGCTAACAAGGATCGTGTACATCTGTTGACCCTGCAACGGGAGCAGCAGAGTTTACTAATTGCTGACCTCGATAATTTCTTGCTGGAGCGGCGCCAACAGGAAACTGATAAAGAGCAGGCAGCATTATTGCAGGCCGAAAAGGACGCGGAGGGCAAACATCCGTTGATTCGGGCAGCCACGAAAGAGAACATGCAGTTCAACCGCAGTTTGCAGGAAATCAATAAAAACATGGAGCAGTACTCGCTCCAAAAAAATGAAATAGACGTTCGATATAAGCAGCTGGAGAAAGATTTTCAGAGCGCCGAGCAAAAAATCAGCCTGGCGGGCTTAAGTCCTGCTTTGGGCAATTTACTGCGCGAACAGCGCCGTAACTTGCCGCAACGTAAACAATACGGCACCTTGAGTGAAGAGGTTCAAAACCAGATTGCCTTGACCAGTCTGGAAATGTTCAAGTTGGACGAGGCCAAAAAAAGTCTGGCCGATATTAACCAAGTGTTGCTGACGCGCATTGCCCAATTGCCGGCGGAGACGGACGAGTCGGAAAGGCTACGGGTGCGTACCGAGTTACGCATGTTGTTGAACGACCAGAAAGACCTGGTGGCGAGACTGGCGGGCGGATATAACGACTACGGCCGGCTCTTGGGTGACGTTGATTTCAGTTTGCAGCAAATGTTGAGTATCGCCGATAAATTTAGCGGCTATCTGGATCAGCGTTTATTGTGGGTGCCTAGTGCGCCGGTTATCGACAAACATTATTTTCAGGAAATTTTTTCCTCATTGCTATGGTTCATGAGTCCGAGCAATTGGCTAGGTGTGGCGACGGCTTTTTGGGATGGCATCAACCATTTCCCGCTCCTGGTATTAGTGGGTTTGGGTATCGTAATACTCCATTGGCGTTTCCGGGTTCGAATCAAGCAGCAACTCGCCGTGCTGTTAGCAAAAAAAGCCATCAATCACAATTTTGGCGACATTGTTTCCAGTCTGCTTTATCTGTTATTGATGTCTCTTTACGGGGCCTTGTTGATGGCCTGGATCGGTGGCGTGCTGATATTGAACGCAAGAGCCGATTTTTTCAGTCACTCGTTCGCCGCCGGTTTAATCGCTTCGGCCTTGTCATTGTGCCTGGTGCAATTCTTCTATCGATTGTTTAGGCCGCGAGGTGTCGCGGATACCCTGTTCCATTGGTCGGATCACGCTATTTTGTTGTTGTACACGCAAATGAAGTGGGCCCGATTCATACTGGTGCCCTGCGTGTTTCTTATCTCAATGACCGGTAGTGATCTGTTCTCCGAACACAGTTATGCATTGGGCCGAACTGCGTTGATCTTGATGATGGCAACGATGGCCTATTTGTTTCACCGTCTGATGCACCCGCAGTCGGGATTGGCAAAGAACTGGTATTTGCAATCGGAAGGCTGGATTAGCCGCTTGCGCTATGTGTGGTACGCAATTGCGATTTTGGTACCCTTGGTAATCATCGGTTTTGGGGTGACGGGCTATTACCAAAGTGCGCTGGAACTGCAAGGCAAGTTGATAATGAGCTTGCGTTTGATCTTTCTCACCGTATTGTTCCAAGGCTTGTTATTGCGTTGGTTGCGCAATACCGAACGCAAGCTGGCGTTGAAGAATGCGGAAAAAAAACGCAAGCAGGTCGAGCAAGCCGCCGTTAGCAGCGCCAATCTGGAAGGGGGGTATCCTGTCGAGGAGCAGTTGCTGGATATTTCCAAAATTAATCAGCAAAGCCATAAGTTGTTGACCACGGTGGTCATGGTGATCATGTTGGTCGGTTTCTGGATGATCTGGAGCGATATTTTACCGGCTTTGACGGTATTCGATCAGGTGGTGCTGTGGCAACATATTGAAATGGTGGACGGCAAGGAAATATTAGCGCCTATTACCTTGATCAATCTATTGATTTGTTTAGTGTATAGCGGACTGGCTTTTATATTTGCCAGTAACTTTCCGGCTCTGGTCGATTTGATAACCGCCGGCAAGTTCGCGATGACCGCCGGTAGCCGTTACGCGCTGATTCAATTGGTGCGCTATTCACTGATTACCGTGGCCTTTCTGGCGATTGCCAACGAGCTTGGCGGTAGCTGGTCGCAAGTGCAGTGGCTGGTAGCTGCGCTGTCAGTAGGTTTAGGTTTTGGTTTGCAGGAGATTTTCGCGAACATGGTATCGGGTATTATTTTGCTGTTCGAACGGCCGATTCGGGTCGGAGACACCGTGACCGTCGGCGATGTCACGGGTCGGGTTAGCAAAATACAAATGCGGGCGACGCATATTGTCGATTGGGATAGAAAAGAGTTGGTAGTGCCGAATAAAACCTTTATTACCGATCAATTGATCAACTGGACATTGTCGGATACCGTCACCCGAGTGGTGGTGCCGGTCAGCGTAGCCTACGGCACCAGCGTGGCGATGGTGGAGGAAATTCTGGCGGATGCGGTAAAAAGCGTAGAGCAAGTGCTGAGCGATCCGGAACCGGTGGTAATCTTTATTGGTTTTGGTGATAGCGCCCTGCAGTTCAAAATTAACGTATTCGTCCGCGAACTCAGCGATAGGACGGTGGTTACCCATCGCCTGCACACGAAAATTTACGAAGCCTTGCTGGCCCACCATATCGAGATACCTTTTCCGCAGCGCGATGTGCACATCCGCTCGGTCGCAAAAGGGGTATTGAACGAATGAGGCGCGGTTTATTAGCCGATTTCAATATAAAGCCATTCTGTAATAAAATGGCCGCCCTTTGAACCTGGCTTTGGCTCTTTAACTATGCGTTGTCCGTTTTGCTCAGCACAAGATACTCGGGTAATCGATACCCGCTTGGCCGACGATGGCGATCAAGTCAAACGCCGCCGGGAATGCGTGGCCTGCAAAGAGCGGTTTACCACCTTTGAAGTGGTGGAATTAACCTTGCCGCGCATCATCAAACGCAACGGCGCCCGGCAGAGCTTTGACGAAGCCAAACTGCGGGCTGGTATGCAGCGAGCCCTGGAAAAACGCCCGGTCCAAGTAGACGCCGTCGAGGCCGCACTGAGCCGGATCAAGAAAGCCCTGACGGCAAAAGGCGAGCGCGAGATTCCGGCTCGCGAATTGGGTGAATTGGTGATGCAAGAATTGCAAACACTCGATCATGTCGCTTTCGTGCGTTTCGCCTCCGTGTATCGCAGCTTCCAGGATGTCTCCGAATTCACCGCGATGATCGAAAATCTGCAAAAGCATGACGCCTAGCCAAGACGCGGCCTATATGGCGCGAGCCGTCAAATTGGCGCAGAACGGTAAATACACGACTGACCCCAATCCGCATGTGGGCTGCGTGTTGGTCAAGGACGAAAAGGTGATTGCCGAGGGTTGGACACAACGCGCCGGGTTTGCCCATGCCGAAGTCGATGCGCTGGCCAAAACAGACAACGCACGAGGCTCGACAGCTTATGTGACGTTGGAGCCTTGCAGCCATCATGGTAAAACCGGCCCGTGCAGCGAGGCATTAATCGCTGCCGGCATCCGTCGAGTCGTCGTGGCGATGCAGGATCCTAATCCCTTGGTGGCCGGACGCGGATTGCAGAAACTCCGCGAAGCCGGCATTGAGGTGCTGGTCGGCGTCTTGCAGCAAGAAGCGGAAACGCTAAACCAAGGCTTTTTTAAACGCATGCGGCAGGGTTTGCCGTGGATACGCAGCAAGCTGGCCATGAGCCTGGACGGCCGCACGGCGCTGGCATCCGGCGAGAGCCAATGGATTACGTCCGTCCACGCCAGGCAAGATGTGCAGATCTGGCGGGCGGCCAGCAGCGCGATTGTCACCGGCATCGATACGGTGCTGTACGACGATCCCCGACTGAGTGCGCGTGTGGATTTCGATGCGTTGCAGCCGGTCAAAGTGGTGCTGGATTCGCAATTACGCATGCCTTTGTCCGCCAAGCTGTTGGACAATGCGGTAGACGTCTGGATTATGACCTGTAGCGACGATGCGCTTAAACAGCAAAAATTACGCGATGTGGGCTGCAAAGTCTTTCAAGTCGATGCGCGGAATGGTCGCGTAGACTTAGCGCAGGTTTTTAAGTTGCTGGCCGAGTTACAAATCAATACGGTTTGGGTGGAGGCAGGTGCCACGCTGAACGGTGCGCTGCTAGATAGTGGGCTGATCGATGAATGGTTGATTTACATGGCGCCCTGTGTATTGGGCGATCAAGCGCGCGGCCTGTTCACTCTGTCGGGCATATTGACCATGCAGGATAAAAAATGCCTGCGCCTGCTAGAAGCCCGGCAAATTGGACCGGATTTGAGATTGCGTTATCAAGCAAAAACTGATTGAAACGATGAAAAGTATTGTTGTAATGACATTGTTAATTAGCCTGCTGCCTGCTTGGGCGACGGCGGATGAGGACGATAAACCGGAAACCAGCACCTTGCAGATTCAAGGCGGCAAAGTGATCGGCGAAAAGCACGAAATCGAAGTCTACGATTATCATAGCGGCACCTATCAAACCTTTGATGTTTATCGTAAGCCGGCCAAATCGCTAAAGAAAGACCCAGACCCCCAAACGCCAAATCAAACCACCGAGCCCGCGTCGCGCTAATCGTAACGGACATTTTTACCTTTTTTGAGTGATAACCATGTTTACCGGGATAATTTTAGCCATCGGCAAAATCAAGGCCATTCAGCCTAAAGGTGGCGATTGTCGCTTGATTATCGATACCGGCAAGTTATCGCTGCGCGAATGCGCGTTGGGCGACAGCATTGCGGTGAACGGTGTTTGCCTAACCGCTGTGGAGTTGGGCGAACATTATTTTTGCGCCGACGTTTCCAATGAGACCTTGTCGCGTACCACTTTAAAGACCGCAAGTACCGGTACGCCGGTGAATCTGGAGTTGGCGATGACACCTTCCAGTCGGTTGGGCGGGCATATTGTCAGTGGTCATGTCGATGGTATTGGTAAAGTGGTCGAGAAACAGGCCGATGGCCGCTCGATTCGCTTCAAATTCAAGGCGCCGGATTCCCTGGCCAAATACATCGCCGGAAAAGGCTCGATTTGCATTAACGGCATCAGCCTGACTGTCAACACAGTTGATGGCGCTTATTTTTCCGTGAATATCGTGCCGCATACCTTACAAGAAACCACCTTGGGTCAAACCGAAGCCGGCAGCGAGGTAAATCTGGAAGTCGATTTGCTGGCCCGCTACTTGGAACGTCTGATGCAAGGGGAAGTCGCTGCTTACAGTCAAGGCGGCGTCACCGAGGCCTTATTACAAAACGCAGGCTTTATTAAATGAATAGCATAGAAGAAATCATAGCCGACCTTCGTCAAGGCAAGATGGTCATCATCATGGACGACGAAGATCGGGAAAACGAAGGCGATTTGTTGATGGCGGCGGCCTTTGCCCGGCCGGAAGATATTAATTTTATGGCTAAATACGGCCGCGGCCTGATTTGTCTGACCTTGACCCGCGAACGCTGTCAACAGTTGCGTTTACCTTTGATGGTCAGCGACAACAATACGCCGTACACCACCAATTTCACGGTGTCGATTGAAGCGGCTACAGGCGTGACCACCGGTATTTCCGCCGCCGACCGCGCGTTGACCGTGCAGGCGGCGGTAGCAAAAAACGCCCAGCCGAGTGATCTGGTGCAACCGGGGCATATTTTCCCGTTGATGGCACAAGCCGGCGGCGTGTTGAACCGGGCTGGCCATACGGAAGCGGGCTGCGATCTGGCCCGGTTAGCCGGTGTTGAGCCGGCGGCAGTGATTGTGGAAATTCTGAACGACGACGGTTCGATGGCACGGCGGCCGGATTTGGAAGTCTTCGCCGAACAGCACAATCTGAAAATCGGCACCATCGCCGATTTGATCCACTACCGCATCAAACACGAAAACACCCTGGAGCGGATCAGCGAATGCGTCTATCCGACCGAATTCGGTGACTTTAGGTTATATGCTTACCAGGATTGCAACGACGATAATGTGCATCTGGCCTTGGTGATGGGCAATGTCGCTGGCGACGAACCGGTGCTGGTGCGGGTTCATGCTCGCAACCTGATCGACGATTTATTGTTTTCCAAACGCAGCGATTGCAGTTTGCCGGTGCGGGAAGCCTTGAAAAATATCGCCGAAGCCGGGCGCGGGGTTTTGGTGATCATTCGCCAAAAAGAAAACAACAAGGATTTGGTGGAACTAATCCACACCTATCAAATGCAGGATCATGGCGTCAAAAACAGTCAGGATTTAAGTGCCGATTCGGATTGGCGCACCACGGGAGCCGGCTCACGCATCTTGTCGGATTTGGGTGTGCGGCGCCTGAAGGTGATGGGGGCTCAGAAAAAATACATCGGTCTGTCCGGCTTCGATTTGGAAGTCGTCGAACATATCGATTCAACGCATTAAGGCAGGGTCGATTCATTCGACACGTTTTACAGCATTTTAATCATTCAACAACAGGTAAACACATGGCAGCAGTCACTACTCTGGAAGGCAACTTTTCCGCGCAAGGCGGCAAGTTTTGCCTCGTTTCTTCACGCTTCAACAGCTTTATCGTCGAACAATTGGAAGGTGGTGCGATCGATGCCTTGGTGCGCCATGGCGCGGATAAAAACGACATCACTCTGGTGAAGGCGCCGGGTGCTTTCGAGTTGCCGATGGTGGTGCAACGTATTGCGGCCACCAAAAAATACGATGCGATTATCGCTTTGGGTGCAGTCATTCGCGGTGGTACACCGCATTTTGAATATGTAGCCGGCGAATGCGTGAAAGGTATTGCTCAGGTGGCTTTGCAATACGACGTACCGGTGGCTTTTGGCGTGTTGACCGTGGACAGCATCGAACAAGCTATCGAACGTGCCGGCACCAAAGCCGGTAACAAAGGCGCGGAAGCAGCCTTGTCGGCGATCGAAATGGTCAGTCTGTTCAACAACCTGGGTCGTTAATGAGTCAAGCAAAAACCAATGCCAGAAAGTGCGCGGTACAGGCGCTGTATCAATGGCAAATGTCCGGCGAGAGCCTGATCCGTATCGAAACGTATTTTCTGGAAGAAGAGCATCTGAAAGGCGCGCAAAAAACCTATTTCAGCGAATTGTTTCATGGCGTACCGAAACAATTGGCTGTGATCGACGCGGCCCTGGCCGAATTTGTCGATAGGCCGGTGGAAAAAATCGATCCGGTGGAGCGGGCGATTCTGCGCATCGGCGCGTACGAACTGATGAACCGCTTGGAAACGCCGTATAAAGTCATCATCAACGAAGGCGTCAATCTGGCTAAGGATTTCGGCGCCGACGGCAGTCATAAATATGTCAACGGCATTCTAGATAAAGTCGCACAGAAACAGCGTGCCGTCGAGATTGCCGCCAAGCAGGCGAAATCTCAAAACTGATGGCAGTCGCCGAATTCGATTTGATCCGCCGCTATTTTGCGGTGCATGCTCCTAGGCATCCGTTCAATCAATTGGGTATAGGCGATGACTGCGCGTTACTGAACCTGCCGGCCGGCCATCAATTGGCGGTCACCGCCGATACGATGGTCGAGAATGTGCATTTCTTTGCCGATGCCGATCCTGAATTGCTGGGGCATAAATTACTGGCGGTGAATCTTAGTGACTTGGCGGCCATGGGTGCCGAGCCATTCGCGGTTACCTTGGCTTTGACTTTGCCTAAAGTCGATGAAACCTGGCTGGAAGCGTTCTCACGAGGTTTTATCAATCTGGCTCGTCAGCACAATGTCGATCTGATTGGCGGCGACACCACGTCCGGACCGTTGACTTTGACGGTACAGGCGATGGGCGCGGTGCCGCAGGGTAGGGCGCTATTGCGTTCCGGGTCCCAGGTTGGCGATTTGATATACGTTACCGGTCAGCTCGGTAACGCCGGCTTGGGTTTAAAAATTAAACAGGGTTATGTCTGCGCAGATCCGGAGTTGGCTTTGCGTTGCTTTAACCAGCCAAAACCGCGAGTCTCGGAAGGTTTGGCGCTGCGTAGCATCGCTAATGCCTGTATCGATATTTCTGACGGATTAGCTGCCGATTTGGGACACATTTTGCAGCAAAGCGGCGTCGGTGCGTGTTTGCAATGGGACAACTTGCCGCTATCCGCTTCAGTGGCAGAGTTCATCAATCACAGCGGCGATTGGCGTATGCCCTTGATTGCCGGAGACGATTACGAATTGTGTTTTACGGTGCCGGCAGATTGTTCTCATGCATTACCGGCGGCTACTTGCGTGGGGATTATCGAAGCCGAGCCGGGTTTGCGGATGCGTAAGGCTGGGCGCGTGGAGGCATTCGAGGTGAAGGGTTTTGAGCATTTTTCTTAGAGAGCATTACGGCAACGCACGTTTGACTGCGTTACAAATCGTCAAAGATCCCACCTTGTTTTTGGCGTTTGGTTTCGGCTCCGGTTTGGCTAAGAAAATGCCCGGTACGATGGGCACGCTCGCCGCGATACCGCTATACCTTGCTTTACTGCAAACCAATGAGTGGATTTATCTGTCGGTCACGCTGATCAGCGTTTGCATCGGCATCTGGATTTGTGGTCAAGCCGCTAAAAAATTGGAAGTCCATGACTTCGGCGGTATTGTTTGGGATGAAGTCGCCGGATTTTTGATTACGATGACCGGCGTAACCTATTCCTGGCAGAGTCTATTGGCCGGTTTTGTGCTGTTCCGCTTGTTCGACATCGTCAAGCCTTGGCCGATCAAATGGCTTGATAAACACGTGCATGGTGGTTTCGGCATTATGCTGGACGACGTGGTGGCAGGGGTTTTTGCCGGCTTGATTATGCACTTCTGGTTTGATTTTCCGGCGAACTGAGTGAGCGTTGTTTTCGTTCAACAAGCCAGTGGTTTTGGGGCATTGTTCTCATTTGACCCATGATAATTCATGCGACTAAAATCCATGCCGGTTTGGGGGATTAGTTGCGTGCAGCGAATGCCGCAAATATTAAGCTTCAAACCTAATAACTATACAAACACTTAGGAGGACTTTTTATGAATACAAGATGGCTATTCGCTGCTTCACTTGTGATGCTGACCAGCGCTGGCGCGGCAATCGCAGATAAAGATAGCAATAAAGGAGTGGGGCAAGCCTGTAGGGGCTTGCCTAATCACGCCACATTGAAAGCAGCACTTGACGATGCAGTGAGTGCGGAGGAAAGCGGGCTTAATTTGCATATGTGGGCCACTTTAGTCAACCGTGACGGCGTGGTTTGTGCCGTAGCGTTTTCCGGAACCAATCGGGGTGCACAGTGGCCGGCCAGTCGAGTTATCTCGGCGCAAAAAGCCAATACCGCCAATTCGCTGAGTCTTGATTTTTCCTCAGATTCCGCGGGTTCCGGCAAACCCAATGGTTTGGCGTTATCGACAGCGAATTTATATTCAGCCGTGCAACCTGGTGGTAGTTTGTTCGGACTTCAAGAGAGCAATCCCGTTGAAACGGGCGCTGCTTACGGCGGAAACCCAGGCTTAAACGGTACTCCTCAAGATCCTATGGTAGGGTCGAAAATTGGTGGTGTTAATGTATTCGGTGGTGGCCTGGGCTTGTACTCAGTCGGAAAAACGCTGGTCGGTGGCGTTGGTTTAAGCGGCGACACCTCTTGTGCCGATCATAATATCGCTTGGAGAGTCAGACATAATCTGGGGCTTGACCACATTGTCGGCGTCGGGGGAGTGAGTGGCGATCCACAGCGTCCTGATAATATCATTTTCGACATTGCCGCCAATCCGAACGGTGGTACCGGAATTAGCGCAGGAGGTTTCGGTCATCCCACCTGTTTGAATACCGATCTGAATACAGCGGATTTGCCTGCCGGCCAACCTTAATCATCCGCTTTAAAAGCAACGGCAAGCAGATAAGGAACTTATCTGGTGACATTATTTAACAAATAGCATGTTTATTGCTTGCTAAATAATTTAAGGTCTGTATAATAAGCCAAATCAATCGCGGGGTGGAGCAGCTTGGTAGCTCGTCGGGCTCATAACCCGAAGGTCGTAGGTTCAAATCCTGCCCCCGCTACCAGACAAATCAAAGGCTTAGGTTTAACGACCTAGGCCTTTTTTGTTGCCTGTAAGTTTCTGGTAAGCAGATAGTAAGCGAATTTATGGAATACAAATCAGCGCCATTTGCTTTTCCCCACGCCTAACATCGAGAGACTGCATGAGCGAATTTGAAGGCGGCTGCATGTGCGGAGCGGTTCAATACGCAGTGAAATCCGAGCCGCGTCTGTCTTTTTATGCCAATGCAGGCAGTGTCAACGAATCACCGGCACAGGCCATTCGGCCGAATTTGTTGCATCGGCACAAGACTCAATACGAATGGGTGAGGCGAAATTTAGCCATCCTGATCAACAAACCCAGCGCGTTTTTTTCGGTCAATCTGACGGCGTGAATGCCTGATAAAAATCGACCGGAAACCAATCCTTACATCAGGAAGTTTCTGAAAAAATCCGCTTGGCAGCCTTTGCCGGAAAAATTGACTATGCAAGTTGTCGTTTCTTAGATAGACATATCATCCGTTGCATTATGTGGATGACTAACGGGCCTACCAATCCCAATCTCGTGATTGAGTTTACCGATTGGGAGAGCGTGAATGCATTCGCAAAACGTATCTGTGATATGTAGGTGGTTCCATTGTTCGCAATCCATTATCTCGTTGGCTGACATGACATTCGTTTTATCGCGGCGTTTGCGCTACTTGAGCTTTGGCTTGGCGATTGTCTGCCTCACCGCGCTGATGGGAGTCGTTTATCAAGCCAAAAGAACCGCAGCCGACCAGGCCGCATTCCCGCCGCCAGGACGCATGATTTCAGCGAAAGGCGTGAATCTCCATCTTTACTGCATGGGCTCCGGTTCGCCAACGTTGGTTCTCGAAGCGGGCCTAGGCGAAAACGTGTTGAGCTGGTATCCGGTTCACGCCAAGCTTGCCCAGACCATGCGCGTTTGCGCCTACGACCGCCCAGGCTTGGGCTGGAGCGATCCCATAGCCGCTGCTATCCAGCCGGAAGAAGTGGCTGAAAACCTGCAGGCCTTATTGCACAACGCCGGCATTGCCCCGCCGTTTGTGCTGGTCGGCCATTCGCGGGGCGGAATTTACGTGCGTGCTTTCTATCACCGGTTTCCCGAACAGACACAGGGTATCGTTCTGGTCGATTCGACGCATGAACAAGGCCCCATGCACCAGTATCCCTACGCTGCCCGGGATTATCGGAAACAAGCCTTGCAAATCGCAATTGCCGAACCGTTATCGCGGCTCGGTGTGGTCAGGCTGCTGGGCATCGCCGATGCCGACCGCCGGCCATCTCCGCTACCGGCTGAAATCCTGGCTGCGAAAACCGCGATACAAAACCGCACCGATACCGCTCATGCGGTAGTCAATGAAATCGCCGTGATGCGCCAAGGACTTGATCCGACGACACCGCCGCCACGCAGCTTAGGTAATCTTCCGTTATTGGTGCTAACCGCCGGCAATCTGGTGGATTTGGCTATAGTCGCGCGCAAAGCGGAGGGAGCGGGTAAAGATGTCGAAGCGGAAAAGGCGCTTGCCGAAATTCAACAGGCCGAACAGGATGATCTGGCCCGTCTGTCCCGCCGTTCGCGGCATATCGTGGTCGGCAACAGCGGCCATTTCATCATGCACGATCAGGCCGATGCATTCGTCACCGCAGTGCGCGAATTTGTTTTAGATATGCCTCTGGTCGATTGAGCACGTTGAGTCAGGCGAGATGATTCTGCGCTTGTTACAGTAGCGCTCGATTGAGGAGGTATGAAAGTGGATGATAAAACGGCCAGCGCGGCCTATGCCATGCGCTTCGATAGGATTTTCGATTACATTGACAAGCATCTGTTCGAGCCGGTGTCGGTCAATGAACTGAGCAAACAGGCCAATTTTTCCCGGTTTCACTTTCAACGGCAATTCTCCGCTTACACCGGGCTGAGCACGACGCGCTACATTCAGTTATTGCGTTTACGCAAAGCGTCTTACCAACTAGTGTTTCAGGAGCAGCGCAGCATTACCGATATTAGCTTGGACGCCGGTTTCTTAAATGCGGAATCGTTCTCCCGCGCATTCAAAAAGTGCTTCGGACAAACGCCTACTCAATTTCGAAAGCACCCAGCATGGCAGCCTTGGAATGAGCGCATGCTATTACCCAAACGCATAAGGAGTCCCCAAATGAACGTCAACATCGTCGAATTTTCAGAAACCACAATAGCCGTCTTGGAGCACCGTGGCCCGCCCAGCCTGATAATGGAGTCGGTCAGAGGCTTCATAGACTGGCGCAAACAGAGCGGCTTGTCGCCGATCGCCAGCAGTCGGACGTTTGGTATCGCGTATGACGACCCGGCTGTCACGCCCGCAGAGTCATTCCGATTCGATGTATGCGGTGAGGTCAAGCAACCCGTGCCGGAAAACTCGCAAGGGGTGATCAACAAATTGATTCCGGGAGGACGTTGCGCCGTGGTGCGCCATATCGGTTCAACCGACCGTATCAGCGACAGTGTTTATTACCTTTACCGGGAGTGGTTGCCGGATAGCGGAGAGGAATTGCGGGAATTTCCACTGTTTTTTCATTACATCAAACGGGTGCCTGAAACGCCCGAACACGAACAGATTACGGATGTATATCTGCCTTTGGTGTAAACGAAAGCGGTCGAATAGTTGATCCATGGTAAAACTCAGCCGCGCAGGGCGCATTAGCTTTAGAGTAGTGCGCCGAAACGTTAATGACCAACATGCGGCGCAATACGGCTACACCTATTAACGCCCTACGATTGCGCCTTACGGCCTTGGGCGAAGTGCGAACCGGTGACGGTATCAATCATCCGGCGGATCGGTAGGGTGATAAAGTTCTATCGTCATGGAGTTTTTAAATGCCGAACAGTCGCCGGCATACGGTCAACCGCCATAACGGCTATCGAATGTTTCGGAGAGTCAATCTTGTTGTTAAGTACCGATTTTGATACGCTGCATCAATGATTCCAATCCTTTCCGTTAGATTTTGCAACGGCTGCCCGCAGCGAGCCCGTTAGAGAATGGTTGAAAGGATTATCCGCTCAAGACAGAAAAACGATAGGCGAAGATATTAAAACCGTGCAATTCGGCTGGCCTCTCGGTATGCAGTTAATCGATCATCTCGAAGGCGACATTTGGGAAGTCAGAATTAAGCTGGACAACCGAATAGCCCGCGTTCTGTTTGTCATCGATAAACAGACGATGATTTTGCTGCATGGTTTTATCAAGAAAAGTCAAAAAGCACCGAAAGCGGAAATCGATTTGGCAAAACAAAGATTGAAAACAATACGAGGTAAGCAATGAACACTAACCAAGAAGAAAACCCTCATATCGGTAGCAGCTTCGACGACTTCCTAAGTGAGGAAGCTATCCTTGACGAAGTGACAGCGGTAGCGGCCAAGAGGGTCATCGCTTGGCAAATATCGGAAGGCATGTCGGCGCTAAAACTCAGTAAAACGGCAATGGCCAAAAAAATGCACACTAGCAGGGCTTCTCTTAATCGCTTGCTGGACGAAGAAGATACCAGTTTAACCCTGACCACCTTGGTAAGTGCCGCCGCCGCGCTCGGTAAAAAGGTAAAAATAGAGTTGGAATCTGTGTGATCAAGGTGGATAAGGACGTAGTTTTAGGCTCAAATTCGGCCAAAATACGTCAGACGAAACGAAAGTGCCTATGGCAAATGTCCAGCAAAAGCAGGCGTGGTGTGGTGAGTTTACGAACCGCACAAATCGCGAACGATACCCTAAAGGGCACAAGTGCGGTGTACGCTGTTCAGCGCATCCTATGGCCCTCGGCCGTTACACAACGAGACTAAGCGTCTAAAATCACAATAGAGGCAGCAACATGATGACACTCAATATCGACGACGACACGGCGAACTTGCTCCGTCAGGTATCTGAGCAGGAACACGTAAGCCCCGCACAACTAATCAAAAATCTACTCAGTGATTACCTCGAAGACTTGGCCGATGTGGCCGCCGCCGATGCGGCGTTAGCAGAATTGACCAGCGGCAAGGACGATACGATCAGCTTGGCGGAATGGGAGCAGCAACTCAATGCCTTGGAGCATTAGGCTGAAGACTGGCGCCGCCAAAGCCATCAACAAGTTGGACAAACCGGTCCGCGACAAAAACATTAATGACCAACATGCGGCGCAATACGGCTACGCCTATTGGCGCCCCACTGCAATGCGCCTCTTTAAATTCGCGGACAATATTTAACCCAAGGGACTCATGAAAACCAAACTGACTTGGCTACATATTTCGGACATCCATTTTCATCCAAATACAGAGTGGCGTGACAACTCTACACGGGATAATTTAATAACTTATCTCCAAACAATGTTTGTTGACGATCCTTCGTTGCGCCCGGACTTGATTTTTTGTACGGGCGATATTGCTTTCGGAGAAACCCGTTCGTCCCAATTGGCAGATCAATATAATCAGGCTAAGGAATTTTTTAGCAAACTACTCACAGTATGTGGGCAAGAAGGCAAACCATTGCCAGATCGGCGTTTGTTTGTCGTGCCGGGTAATCACGACGTTAACCGCAACAACATCAACAATGATGCTCAGGAAACACTTAATCGTTGGGCGGAGGATGCATCGGCTCATATAAATAAGATCAACCAACGTTTCAATGATTGCTCGCCTGAATTCAAAGACGCCGTTAAACGGCTCGATGAATATGCTCTATTCGTTAAAGAATATTTACCTCACCAAACCGATAACGACGGAAGACATTCTTATAGCCAAATTGTCGATATTGACGATTTGAAAGTCGGTCTCGCCGGATTTAATTCCGCTTGGTCCTGTTCCGGGCCTGAAGACGACCGCGCTATTTGGTTGGCGGCGGAATATCAGTTCAATCAAGCCGATTTGCCGATCAAGAATGCCGATATTCGCATAGGTTTAATCCATCATCCCGTCGATTGGCTCAATACAGCAGATCGCGATATTGCGACTCGTCGTATTTCCACTGATTTTCACTTTTGGTTGCACGGCCATGTACACAATCAATGGCTCGATCCGGGACAAAACCACATTACTTTCGCAGCTGGGGCTGTTGGAGCCGAAGTTAGCGAAGAGTTCGGCATCAATTTGGTTCAAATCGACTTATCGACTGGCAAAGGCGTAACGTATTTACACGAGCACAGGAGAGGCGGAAAAAGTTGGAAAGTTGCAACGATTGAAGAGCATGCACCTTCCGGCAAATGGCCTTTCGATTTGCCAGACAAAATAAAACGGCTAGCAGAACCATTACCTCCCCCAACGACACCGAGCGCGAATACGGGGAGACCGATTCAAACCGAAAACGCCAAGCAGATTTTCAAACTCTATGGTCGGGACAAACTGCTTCAAGAAGCCGTTAATAAACTCAAGCGATTGCCTTTTTTGTTGGTTTACGGTCTGCGAGGCAACGGCAAATCGAAATTCATAGAAGCATTGGGGCAAAAACAACCGTTAGCATCGAAAGAATTGCACCGGTTTTCGGTTTCGCGTTTTACGACGGCCGACGAAGTCTTTCGGCAAATTGCCACGCTATTGGGCGAAACGGCGGAGTTTCCGGAGGCGCCAAAAGGCGATTCAGCCACTATTGCCGCAGAAATAAGTCGTCGCTACGCCAATCCTCGCTCCGCTTGGATATGGATCGAAAATGCCCATCATTTAATCGACCGAGAAGGGTTTCGAGACCATGCAATCGGCCAATTGTTGAGCGGACTGCAAGCCGCACTTGGCGTTCAATGGCATTGGCTATTGGAATTGCGGGAGCGTCCGCCTAAGCATTTTTTTGCAAACATTGCCAATGATTGCGAAATTACCGGTTTGGATAAAACCAGTATACAGGAATGGTTCAAGGATGCTGCGCCACCGGAGGTTGCGGATTCATGGTCTTACAGCGGCGACGAATTAAAACGGATTTATCAATGGTTGGGCGGCGGACACGGCGGCAACGCTCATACCTTGGCGACGCAACTTCTGATCCAAGTCGCTTGCGAACTTGCCGAAACGCCGCTTCAAGTCTTGCAGCGGCACCGCGATCGTTTCGAAGACGGCATCGACAACCTGCTGTTGGACGATCTTTACCACAAGGTCTTAAGCGACGCCGAACGAAAATTAATGCAAACATTTGCCTTGTATCGAAGTGGGATTCCCCACGACCACGTCGAAATGTTGGAGCAAGAGTTAAACATTGCTTATGCGTGGGACGGTTTGGACCGCCGGCTTCTGGTTTCGAGCAATGCCGAGCATTCCGTATATTTTTTGCACAGCTTCATTGCTTCCTGGGTGCGTAATCGTCAACTGGGTTACGTCGATCAAGACGAAGATAATTGCGATGGCGATCTTCAGAATATCGACGAAGTTCATAAGGCCTTGGTGCGTCAACTGCACGCCGCCATCGCAAATTGTTGGTTGGAACAATTGGGCAGGCGAACACGGATAAGCAATCTCAATATTTCCCGGGCGGTGGAGGCCTTTCATCATCTGACTGCCGCAGACTTGACCGATCAAATACAGACTATCGCCGTTGAGCTAATAACTGGCAACTTGGATTGGGCATGGCAGCGCATCCAGCAATTAAACGATTACCTGTACAAAATTAATGCCCCTGTTAAGCAACAGTGTACGGCGCTGGAATATGCATTACGTTTAAAGCCGGATTTTCATAAATATCACCGGTTTCTGGGTGAATGCTGGCTGAAGGAAGAGGGGCCGACGAGTCAGAAGGCTTTGGAATGCTTCCAAGAAGCTTGCCGGCTTAATCCCGGTTTTGCGCCTTATTGGGCCAATTTGGGCAAAGTCATGTCGCATCAGGGCTATCGGGGGGCGAAAGACTTTTTGGAACGTCTCGCCGAAGTTGAAAACAACTATCCTCAAGCCATCAATGATTTCGTGCTTGCTGTTAAGGCGGATTGTCTCGATATAGTAGGGGAAGCCGGTAAAGCCAGCGAATTGCGTTTGGAATGTATCGAAGCCGGCAGCAAGAATGCGGCGTTTTATACCAGTGAAGCCAAGGCGCGTTTAGACGCAGGCGATGTGCAAGGTGCTTTAGACTTTCTGGAAAAGGCCAAGCAAAACCGCTGCGCCAATGACTACACCGATGCGATCTTGGCCGATGCCTTGCAAGCGACCGATCCGGCGCGCGCCAGCCAAATCCGGATGAAACATATCGAAGCCGGCAGTAAGAATGCGGCGTTTTATAACAGTGAAGCCAAGGCGCGTTTAGACGCAGGCGATGTGCAAGGTGCTTTAGACGTTCTGGAAAAGGCCAAGCAAAACCGCTGCGCGGATGACTACACCGATTCGATCATGGCCGATGCCTTGCAAGCGACCGATCCGGCGCGCGCCAGCCAAATCCGGATGAAACATATCGAAGCCGGCAGCAAGAATGCGGCGTTTTATACCAGTGAAGCCAAGGCGCGTTTAGACGCAGGCGATGTGCAAGGTGCTTTAGACGTTCTGGAAAAGGCCAAGCAAAACCGCTGCGCCAATGACTACACCGATGCGATCTTGGCCGATGCCTTGCAAGCGACCGATCCGGAGCGCGCCAGGACCGTAGGCTGGGTTGAATGCAATGAAACCCAGCATTGATGGCAGTTGTGCTGGGTTTTGCTTTCGCTCTTCCCAGCCTACGGCTGTCCGAATCTTCATTGTCGTGATCTGACCGGAAGCAGTGGCCGACAATCAATCGAAACAGGGAGGATCGAACATGCACATTTTCGAAAAACTCGGCGGCCTCGCCATCATCTTGGGATCGCTATTGCTCAGCGCCTATGCGGTCTTGTTCCCGATCTTGTTACCGTTAGGGACGGGAAACTTCGACTATGCCGAGGTGGTGCGCAATTCAGCTTGAGTGCCTTTGGCGCTGGTCGCCTTCGCTGGCGTGTTAGCCTTGCTGGTGGCGTTTTATGCCGTTTATGCCAAGATGCGTGACACGGCCGGCGTGCAGGGCGCCGTGGGTTTTTTATTCGTCGAGGCGGCTTATTTGTTGCAGGCCTGCAACGTGACTTGGGAGCTGTTTCTTTACCCCGTCATCGTCCGCTATCCGGAAACCGCCTTTCTGTTGCGCGACGCCGTCATCAAAAACGATCCGGCGGTGTTGGCGTTTAGAATTTCGGCTTCCGCGGCGATTTTGATCGGTATCGTGCTGTTTTGCCTGGCTATCTACCGTTCGGCGATCTATCCCAAGCCGGCGGCGGCATCGATCTTCGTCGGCGCCGTGGTGTATGCGCTGGGGCCGATGATTTCGCTGTACGTGTCTATCGCCGGGATTTTTACCTTTGCCGTGGGCTGTATGCTGCTCGGGGTGCGCTTGCTGCGCTGACTGCGAACGGCTTTCCGTTCAATCAAACCCCGCATCTTGATTGACGGAAACGCTAGGGCGGTTGTGCTGCCGGTGCTAACCTGCCGCCATCTTGGCTTGCAGGAGTTTTTGTGATGAACGATATTAACGACCCGGTTTACGCGCGTCTGCTCAAGGCGGCGCTGGAGTGTTTCCTTGCCGACGAATACCACAAGGTCACCACCCGCGCCATCGCCGACCAGGCGGGCGTTAATGTCTCGATGATCCGCTACTACTTCGGCAACAAGGAAGGCCTCTACGAAGAAATGATCCGTGAGACGCTCAAGCCCATCCTGGACATGCTCGACAGCGATACGCTGTCCGACGTCGGCGGCTTCACCGAATATCTGCACTTCTATTACGACACCATGTGCAAGCATCCCGAGTTTCCCAAGCTTATTCTCAAGGTGCTTGCCCTCAACCACGGGCCGGGACGGCGTTTCATCCTGCAGTTGCTGGAACGCGGCCGCAGCGGCGGTGCGCGGCGCCTGGAACAGCTGAAGGCAAGCGGGCAGGTCGATATAACGATCAATCCCGACGTGGCGCGCATGGCTTTCGTCAGTCTTGCGATGATGCCGATGCTGTTGAAAGACATTTTCGAGGAACAGATGGGCGGGCAGATGGACGAAGCCTTTCTCGATGAACTCGCCGCGCTCAACGGCAAACTATTGGCGGCCGGCATGGCTGCGGTGCAAGCGGGAGTGTGACATGACATTGCAAAAAAATGCCGGCGCGGTGCGCCGTTTTGCCAAACTCGCTAGGTTCGGCGCCCGGCTGCAAAATCTGCCCAACAAACTCGTGCCGCCGCCGTTCCGCCTGATCCAGATCGGTTCGGCCTTTTGGCAATCGCGGGCGTTGTATGTCGCGGCGCGGCTGGACATCGCCGGCGCGCTGGCTGATGATGAAGCGAGCATCGAAACCCTGGCCGAGCGCGTCGCCGCCGACGCCGATGCGCTCTACCGCTTGCTGCGCATGCTGGCGGCTATCGGCGTGTTCGAGGAAGTCTCGCTGCGTCGCTTCCGCAACAACAAGCTTTCGTCTTGTTTGCGTCAGGATTATCCCAACAGCGTGCGGGCGATGGTGCTGATGCACAACTCGCCGGAAATGAGCCGGCCGTGGTTCGAACAACTGGAACAGGGCGTGCGCAACGGCGGCGTGCCGTTCGAATCGGCGCACGGGCAGGCGTTTTACGCCTATATGGACGACCATCCCGAATTCGATGCGTTGTTCGCGCGGGCGATGGATAGCTTAGAAGCCTTGGCCGGCGACAGCTTTGTTACCGATTTCGATTGGTCGCGCTTCGAGCGCATCGTCGACATCGGCGGCTCCAAGGGTGCAAAATCGCTCGCCATCCTCAAACGCCATCCGCAGCTCAGGGCTCTAGTGGCCGACCGCGAACAGGTCATCCAAGGCGCCGCGCAGTTCTGGACGGAAAAAGGCGAGGGCGCGGCACTGCAACGCATGCGCTTCGAAGCCTGGGACCTACTGCAAGCCGTTCCCAAGGCGCATAGCGACAAGGATATTTACCTGCTGAGCGCGGTGCTGCATGGCTTCGACGACGACACCTGCGTCACCGTGCTGCGCAATGTCGCGGAAGCTAGTGCAGATAGCGGCGCTGCCATCGCCGTGATGGAGATGTTGATGCCGGATAGTCCGACCGACATCGCTGCAGCCTCATTCGACATGCAAATGTTCGTCAACACCAGCGGCCGGGAGCGAACGCTGGCCGAATGGCGGCGACTGTTCGATGCCAGTGGATTGGTACTTCAAGAGGTGGTGAGCTTGCGAACGTTCGGGAAAATATTGGTGCTGCGGGCGGTTCACAGCACCGGCAAGGCCTGATTCCGGAATTTGAATGGCGCGAGTTCGCCTACGGATGAATTTCGGCAGGCTTGGTCATTTCACGGCCGGACGACCAACAGCATGTCCGGCGGATGGTTGTCGTGGACCTTACCGGCAAGTCTGAAGGCAATCGACGCAGGGAAGGAAAACCTGAACCGCAGGTCAAGCGTTTCTGCTTGATAGGGCTTGTTGCCTAAAGGCCTTTTTCCTGATTTTCTTCTTGGGTTTCGGTTACCGTTGGCTCGGGAGCATAGTCTTTGGAATCGACTTCAGTTTGTTCGCATTTACCCTTCAATAATTCGATAGCGCCGGGCCAGCAGGATGCTTCGACGTAAAATTTGGCATACCAAAGAAAGGCGACGCCAGAGCAGTCCTCATGGACAATCTTTGGCTGTACGCTGACATCGTCTTCGTAAACTCTTTGCACTTTGCAAAAGTGAACAGGTTCGGACCAGGCGGTATTCGTTGTTAGAGCTAAAAGAGCTATGGCAGATATTTTTTTAAGAAACGTCATCTTTTTATCCAAAAATGCTAAAGAGTAGTTTCAATATTCGGCTTTACCATGTTCAAAGTCAAAATTTACATCTGATTTTTTCCGCAAAATACCAAAAACTCAGGGAAGGGAGCTTCTAAAAACCAAAGGAAACGCTATGCTCCGAGACAGGCAGAAGGTTAGAGACTTCCGGGAGACAAGGCGATAATTCAGCAGCGATGGCTTTTCGTCGCAACAAACAGGAAATACAAATGTATTCGTCAGATGATGAAATCGGCATTATCACTGCCTTTGTGGAGCAATTGGAAGAACAGTCCATTCCGCGCGCGTTGGCCGTTAAAAAAAGAGTGGAAGAGGGCGATACGCTGAACGAGATTGAAATCATGCATTTTGAACAAATGCTTTCAGAGGCCAGCACTATGATGCCGCTATTGAAGCACCACCCTGAATATCAAAAGTTGATCGCTGAATTAGCCAATTTGTACAACGATATTTCGGAACGCGCTTTGAGTAACCAGTTAAACGGAAAAACCTAAAAAGCCGACGCGCTGAATATAGATAAGCCGCGATTTAGGCGCACAAAAAAGCCGGGCGTACCCGGCTTTATGGAACTGCAACGCTACACGGCTGCTATTCGAAAGAAACTTCTTCCAGGCTGGCTAAGCAGCCTAGGCCTCTGGCAAATTCTTGCAATTCGCTCGCCATATGAAAATTAATGATGGAGTTCGTCTTTAGATCCACAACGGCGTATTCGACAATCGTATCGTTGTTCTGCAACCTCGGCTTGTACTTCAACAACTTCTTCGACTCCTTGGCCAGCTTACGATTTAGCCGAGTGGTTAGCGCGCGAATTGAAACCAATTTTTTCATATCCGATCTCCATACGTTAAAACGGAAATCGCAGTATAAGTGATTTTGACGGTTTTATGACATTGCCCAGCAAAAAGCCTGAGACCCTGAGCACAATGTGTGGAATGTGCAGTTTTCACGATGGCATTAAACAGGCGGGAAAATTAACTGGCTAGCCTGAGCAAAGTCGATAATATAGCGCCATGCTGTTTGTATTGAATCCGGCGGAACCGCTTCCGCATTAACCATGAGGGCTGTCATGTCTGAGCATACCAACGCTTTTCAATCACTATTTTCCGAAAGCGCGGGGCGCGAGCCTATAGAGATTTGGCTGACGACTGCCGACCAGCAAGCCTTGTTACAACCACAGACCAGTGGTTTTGGTTTTAACAACCCTCTCGGCGATGTGCCGGTAATAGCGGTCGATACCGGCGATGTTTATCAAACCGTGGAAGCTTTTGGCTTCTCCTTGACCGGCGGCAGCGCCATGCTGATTGCGGCACTGCCCAACGTCGAACGGCAAGCTTTGTTGCAGGAACTATTTTTGCCAGATGGTGACGGGATCGGCGTCAGCTGTTTGCGGCTTAGTATCGGCGCTTCCGATTTAAGCGAGCGTTGCTTTAGCTATGACGACATGCCCGATGGTCAGACTGACATGGAACTGGCGCATTTTGATTTGAATGCCGGCGATATCGAGGTTATTCCGCTACTCCAAGATATTCTGGCGCTCAATCCAACTATTCGAATTATCGCCACCGCGTGGTCGGCACCGCGTTGGATGAAGACTAACCAAGCGTTTATCGGCGGCAAACTTAAGCCCGAATGCTATGCCGTCTACGCGGCGTATTTGGTGAAATATCTGCAAGCGATGCGCGAACGCGGCATCGTGATTCATGGTATCACGCCGCAGAACGAGCCGCTCAATCAAAAAAACGAGCCCAGCATGGCGATGGAAGCGCCGGAGCAGGCTGCATTTATCAAACATCATTTGGGACCGGCCTTGCGCGAGGCGGGATTAGCTGATGTGGAAGTGTTTTGCTGGGATCACAATTGCGATGTCAAAGAGTACCCGTTGACGGTCTTCGCCGACGCCGACGCTCGCCAGTATCTCAGCGGCTCCGCTTGGCATCTGTATGGCGGTGATATTTCGGTATTATCGGAAGTGCATCAAGCTTACCCCGACATGAAACTGTATTTCACCGAACAATGGGTGGGTTCGGACGGCGAGTTTGGTGGCGATTTAATGTGGCACGCCCGCCACGTGTTGATCGGTTCGTTGCGGCACTGGAGCAGGGCGGTGTTGGAATGGAATTTGGCCTCCGATCCGTTTTGCGGGCCGCACACGCCGGGCGGCGAAGCCCGCTGCGTGGGCGCGTTGACAATAGACGGCGATCAGGTCACTCGCAATGTCGCGTATTACGTGATTGCCCACGCGGCCAAGTTTGTCCGGCCCGGTTCCGTGCGGATTGCTTCCGGCGTGCAAAACGACTATTTGCCTAACGTGGCCTTCCGCACGCCGGCGGGTTTTATCGTATTGATCGTGTTAAACGACGCAGTCGAGCCTCAAGCCTTTGCTATCCACTATCAAGGCAAAAACGCGCTTGTTGAGATACCGGGCAGAGCAGTGGCTACCTATGTGTGGGCAGCCTAGCGGCATTTAGCCCAGTAGTACATCGACCCGGCGAAATTGCCCTAAACGTAACGCTTCTGCTACCGGGCCTGAGACACTGGCTGCGGTTAGGGTTTGTGTCGTGCCGTCTCGACCATACAACCGGTACTCAATCGGTTTGACTGCCTCCGGGCCAAACGTATCGCGGCGTTGCGGATTGCTGTAAACCAGTAGCGTCGAACCGAAGAGCGTGCAGGTCGCACTAGCGGCCGGCAAGGTTTCAGGCTCGACAAACGGCGTGGCAATTTGTGCTTCAGCGGAAAAAAACGCGGCAGCCAACAGCGGTGTCGGTTTAAATGCCAAGATGCCGGCTTCCCATGTAAACGGTGCCGGCCCCAGGAACAGGTGCGTCCACAAATGCAAAAACTCCACGGTCGCGCCGGATAATCGGGCCACGCAGCCGCGGCCGTGCTGGCGGGCATCGATTGTAAAACCGCTACTGACCAAAAAGCTGGAGTTTTCGATGGGATTGCGTTTGTATTCGCCCGGGTCGTGAAAAGGCACCAATAGTGATTCGATGTGGGCGTAAAACTCATCGACCAAGCCGGCACGCACCATCTCCAGTACAAACTTGTAATGCATGTGTAAAAAGATCGAGCCGTTCTCCAGCCAGCCGTAGTTAAAAACCCCGATACGTCCCAAGTCCAGCGCCCGGTCACCCAAGGGTTCGTTGACCCGGTACATGCCCAGTTTGGCATCGTATAAATCCGAATTGCGCACAGCTTGATACAGGGTCTGCGCCTGCATCGGGTCGGCGATCCGTAAGGCGTGCACAAAACCTTCCAGGAATAACGGCAGCGGTTTTTGCTGAAAGCGGGTGACGGCGATGCCCCCGGTTTCCAACTCATGATATTGCTCTGCCTCGTACGCAAAATAGGTAACTATGCCTTGGGGCGTGCGGGCTTTGTCGATTGCGGCGTCCAGGTAGTGGGCTACCAAGCGCAGGAAGGCTTGAATGTCAGACAGTGCCAGAGCCTGTTCGGCACCGGAAAAGCCCATGAATACCTGTTGCCGATAGACTTCTTTCAACGCGCCGCTTTCCTGCCAGAACAGTTCCGGCGTCAAATCATCGCGAGTTAACAACTTATGCAACGCCGTCACAAAGTCCGCCAATTCGACGGGTACGGCGCACGCTTCCTTCAATTGGATCAGCGCGCTGAAGGTAAAATCCACCAGGCGCTTCAACTCGATGGTTTCGTTGACCGACGAGCCTAAAATGCCGGGCAGGCCGTTTAAGGCATCACACCAGCCAGGCCGGTCCGCCTCCATTTCAATGCCCACGCCGGCGGGGTCGAGCGTCGCCAGCTTATTGGCGACCAGGGTCAGAATCTTCCCCAATAAACTGGTGTAGACAATCTCGCCGTGGCCGGCTTGCGAACGTACTTGGTAACGGCGCTGCTGTCGCGCATCGATCAATGCCTTTTTCTCCGGGCAATAGCGCACGGCATTGTATTGGCGCACGCCGTTTGCCGTGACCACATATTTTTGTGTGCGCGCCGCGACCTTATGAGTAGGGTCGAAAAAGCTGTAGGTTTTGTCCTGAAATAAACCGGCCAAACGATCCGGAAAAATCGCCGCGTAACTAAGCAATAAGTCCACCAGATAGGTCCAGTGATCCGACCAATAACCGCGGTCGAATTCAGCATCTTCCAATTCTTGGGCGTGGGACAAAACAGTAGTCAGGATGTTTTCCGCATCGTCCGCGGCTCCCACGATTTCCACCAGTTCCGCATACTTAAATTCTTTGTGTAGCAAGGGCTCCAGTTCTGGAAAACGCCCGTAGAAGTGCGCAAAATTTGCCGGTGCATCCACGACAAACCGCGAGTTGCGCAAAGCACAAGGGTTATAGCCATCCGGCTGAATCAGATTGAAAAAATAGCGAATGTTCTTGGCATCCAAGGCCGGGTCGAAGAACAAATCCATGCGCCGATTTTGCAACACATCGCGAAAATCGCCGTTACCTTCGGAATAGGGCGTGTCCTGCAATAAAAAATCGTTGTAATCGCGTTCCAGATCGCCGTGCTTGCGACCAAACAAATACAAATGCGCGCCGCCCGGCACCGGCATGGAAAAGCCGCCGCGCAAACCGTTGTCCAGATAACATTGGCGGGCGTGAGCATCGAATAGCGGCTGGGCGGTGGCGGTGAACGCGCGTTGCCTGATGTTATTAACCAAGCTACGATTGATCTCGCGCTTTGCCTCGAAATAGCCTGGTTGCAGAGCTTCAAGCAGAAATTGATCGAAAATTCCACGGGAGCCGGCGTGACCGTACACGCCGTAAAACACCCGGCTTTCACCGGGCTGCAAAGACAGCTTAAGATGTTGAAACGCCGCCGGCGTTTGATTGCCGCAGACTTGCTCGGCAAAGTCCAAGGGCTGGTCTGAAAAAAATCGCTCCGCTTGCGAAAAATCGCCGGCCAAACCAAAAATCCGCTCCGGATCGACAATAGCTTGATTGTGCTGACCATCCAAAAAGCCGACGAAGAAATTGCCGGCAATCACCGGCTCCACCTGCGGGCTGTCGGTGGGCCAGACTTTCAAGCGATAAAACGGCCGATTTTCCGCCGCGCCCTCCACCCGCATAAAGGCCTCGGACGTGCGGCTCATGAATTTGAGGATCCATTGATTCATCGCATAAGGCAGCACTTGCGGCAAGCCATCGACGATCTCGAGGTGTAGGGCTTTATCCATGGTGTTGGCAATCTCTACCCGCCGCAGCAACCCGGCAACCGGCGCTTCGGCTAGCGTGAACACGTCGGCGCGCAAGCGTAAACCCAGTGGGGGATTGACTTCCTCCACGCCTACTTCATGCGGAGTCACGTAAAGACGTTGCTTCACCTCCAGCCCAGCACCACGTTGAAACGGCTCGTATGGGCGAGTATGCTGGCCGTCGTCAATTTTCAAAAACGTGCGAAACCCGCGCGACGGCGTCAGTTGGTAGGCCTTGTCCGCCGGGAAAAACTCTAAAAATGCCCCGTCCTTATTCCGCACCCCAAAACTGGCAATCGCCTGGCCGCGATTCACATAAAACGCCCAGGCCGGACGTCCATGCATGCCGGCAATCCCCGGCAGAAAGCTGGCGAAGGGGGCGCAGTCGTTATACCGTTCGATGACAAAGCATTGGTCACCGGCGAAGAAATAGCGGGGCTGATTCATGGGGATACCGTTGTTTTCGGGATTGAAAGTACTACAACTCTAGCAAGCGTTTTGCTAAGTGCCAGCATGGTTCCTACGCCGCGACAGTTCGCTTTGAAAAAGAAGGCCAATGTGTGCAGACTGCATGCTTTAACAACCGGCAGAGCGCTTAAACAATTAAACTGCGTCATATGCCATAAACCAATTCGGTCAAATCCCGCCAAAGCTGTCTTTTCTTCGCTCATGTATCAAGGAAAATCGTTGAGCCACAGTTAACACCGCGGAAAGTCCCCCTGTAAGCCGTTGAAATAAAATAATAAGCCAATAGACGACGCACAGGGGCGGTGCAAAATCCTAATATTCGGCCCTAAATTTGCTTTATTTATAGGTTTTTCTAAGAAATAGCGCGTCTGAATTGGCCCTTACCCCGATTGTGGCAACCTCCATGAGCACACAACACACTGTCCGCCCCTGTTTATTCTTCATTGGATTTACACTCATTTTGCACGCTGAAGGACATAAATCATGACAGCCACAATAATGCCCGACAAAGGGTTGGCTGAGTTCTACCAAGAGCATCATTCCTGGCTGCTCGGTTGGCTAAACCGCCGCGTTCAATGCCGCTTGCAGGCCGAAGACCACGCGCACGACACCTTCATGCGCGTCCTCACCGCACAAGACATGCAAGCCATTCGCGAGCCGCGCGCCTATCTGACGACGATTGCCAAAGGCTTGTTGATCAATCAGTGGCGCCGTTCTGCTATCGAACAAGCCTACTGGGATTCCGTGGCGGCGTATCCGGAGCCCTTGGCGCCATCGCCCGAAGAGCATGCCATCATCCTCGCCACCCTACAGGAAATCGATGCCTTGCTGGACGAACTACCCGCCAAAGTCCGTAGCGCATTCTTGCTGTCGCAACTGGATGGCTTAACTTATGTACAGATAGGGCAACGCTTGGGGGTTTCCGATAGGATGGTGAAAAAATACATGGCCCGAGCGATGTTGCATTGCCTGACCGCCACACTATAAACAATCATGGCCAAACGACATCATCCAGACATTCACCCCCGCATCCTGGCAGAGGCAGCGGAATGGTTTGCGGTATTGGAATCAGGCGCTACCAGTCAAACTGAACAGCAACAATGGCAGGCTTGGCTGGCGTCGCATCCTGCGCATCGGGCGGCTTGGTCTCGGGTGGAATTTTTTACCCATAAATTCGATGGCCTGCCCACGCAAACCGCAGCGGCGGCCTTAGGCTCGCCGGATATGCAGCGCCGTCAGGCTCTTAAAAACTTGGTGATTTTGGCTGCGGTAGGCTTGTCCGGCTTTGAGTTGTGGCGGTCCGATTATCTGAGAGGGTGGCGAGCTGATTACCGAACCGGCATAGGCGCCACGCGCAGCCTTAGCTTGGCGGATGGCAGCCGCATCGAGATGGATGCGGCCAGTGCTATCGACGTTGACTTTTCAACTGACTTGCGCAGAATCCGCCTGCTAAGCGGCGAAATTTATATTGAAACCGCACCGGACAGCAACGGCCAGCATCGCCCGTTCGTCGTAGATAGTGCGGAAGGTCGGGTTAGGGCAATTGGTACCCGCTTCAGTGTTCACCAACAACATGAAGAAAGCCAAACCAGTGTCTACGCCGGTGCCGTGGAGATCACCCCAAGCGGCCCCGGCGCCAGTCGCCAGACCTTAAGCGCCGGACAGCAAGCCCAGTTTAACGCCCAAGCCATCGCCCCCATTCAACCCACCGAACTCGATCAACCGGCCTGGACCCAAGGCTTTTTGTTGGCGGACAATCAGCCACTCGGCGAATTTGTGGTGCAACTCAATCGCTATCGCCATGGCTACATCACCTGTGCGCCGGAGATTGCCGAACTGCGCATCGTTGGTGCCTACCCCATTCACGACACCGACCGGATTCTAGCCGAGCTGGAAAAAACCTTGCCGGTCAAAGTCTCGCAAGTGTCGCCGTTGTGGGTGAGGATTGAGCGGCGTTGAGTTTTGCGCTGGCGGCCCATGGCAGGCTCAAATAACCTGCAAGCCCAAAAGCTGTTGGAATGGCAGAAAATCCTTATCCGAATGCAACAATGGCATCTGCTTTTCAATACAGAAAGTAGCAATCAGGGTGTCGATGGTTTTGCGAATGGTGATACCTTGCTTGCGTAGACTTCTAAAATTTTCCGCACTCTTTAAACTAATCTCCCTACCGAGCATTGTGTGTATGGGCAAAGCACATAACATCGCTTTTGCGGTTTGGTAATCCTGATCGTTGCGAAAACCCTGCAACACTTCCATCAAAATCAAATCACCCGTGCAGACAGGCTTTGCACCTAGCAAACCGTCCAGTTTTTGGGTAGCGATGGTTTCCGTGCCGTTGAAATAATCGATCCAAACACTGGAATCGACCAAAATCACCGCTCAGCCCGCATTTGATCTAAATCGCCTTCCCACTTTAATTGACCTTTCATTTTTTTGATGGCTTCCTGCTGCTTTAGCATCAATAAAGTTTTTAAGCCCTGTTCGACCGCTTCGCGCTTGGTTTTAATGCCTGTCACGCTTAAAACATCGGCCATTAGCGCTTCATCAATCATGATATTGGTCCGCATCGGAATCTCCGTGTGTATGATTTTTGAAAATCATACATCACAACTAGCGATTTGTCTCCGCCCATAATATTTACCAGGCAAACCGCGCAGTTGAACAATGATGCACGGAGAAGCCTATAAAAAGCATAGGTTCCTAACAGTTTGATTATTAACAACATAAAAAAATAATTGCAAATAATCGAAAAAAATTCACTTTTGCGGTTCCCTTTTTTCCGTTTCGATTGGCAAGTGAATTGAAACCTAAACAAACCAAGGGAGTGACCCCATGTCCAAGCGAAAACCCAAGCACCACATCGACAAAACCAGCAGCAGCGTGCAACAGACCATAACCGGTTTGGTGCTGGCAACCTCGCTGGTGGCCATGCCCGCGCTTGCCGCCGAACCCGCCGGTGCCGAGCGCAGCTATCACATCAGCAGTGGTACCTTGAGCCATGCGCTAAGCCAGTTCGCCGGCAACGCCGGGATTATGCTTTCGGCGGATGCCCGATTGACCGACGGCAAAACCAGCCAGGGGCTGGAGGGCGAATTTACCGTAGAGCAAGGTTTACAGAAGTTGTTGGTGGGAACTGGTTTGACCTACACGTTTACGGCGGGTGATGCGGTGGCGATTAAAGTGGCGGAATCGTCTGCTGACGTATCGACATTGCCGGCCGTGAGGGTGGAGGGGAAGGCGGTTTATAATGAGGCTGATCCTTATAACCCGGATTACAATCGGAGAAACGCTTCAACTGCAACTAAAATCGACACGGCACTGATGGAAACTCCGATGTCCGTACAGGTGATTCCGCAAGCAGTTATTCGCGATCAACAAGCCTTTCGTTTGCAGGATGCCTTGAAAAACGTTAGCGGCGTGCAGCAAAAGTCTTCGAATGGCGGCACCACCGGTGGTGCCGATGCGTACGTGGTGCGCGGCTTTGAATTGGGCTTTAGAAGCAACTACTATCGCAACGGCATCCGCATGCAAAAAAGCAGCGCCGACTTTGCCAACCTTGACCGGGTTGAAGTCGTCAAAGGTCCGGCTTCCGGCTTGTACGGTCGTATCGAAGCCGGCGGTTTGATCAACTTGGTGACCAAAAAGCCCTTGGCCGACCCTTACTATTCGATCGAACAACGCTTTGGTTCCTACGATTATTACCGCACCGAAGCTACCGCGACCGGCCCGGTCACTGACGACAAATCGCTGGCCTACCGCTTGGACATGTCGTATCTCGATAGCAATTCGTTTCGGGACAACGTCTTTAATGACCGGATATTTTTCGCCCCCAGTCTGAGCTGGAAGCCTACGGATCGCACCGAGCTGAATCTTTCGGTGGAATACCTGGACGACGAAAAAACGTACGACTCGGGACTGCCGGTGACCGGCAACCGGGTCGCGCCGGCGCTGATTTCTCGAACCTTCGCCCAGCAAGGGCTGGCGGACAAGGACTCCTACTGGTTGGTCGATTTCAATTGGTCGCACAGCTTCAACGATAACTGGAAGATCAGAAACGGTATGGTCATTGTCGAAGGTGACGCCAATTTGCAAGAAACCTATGCCGACGGTAAGGCGGCGGTAAACGGCGATACGCCGCGCGGCGCCTGGTTTGGCGGTTTGGGGTACGATACTCAAACCGTGTATCTGGATTTGACCGGCAAATTCAATACCTTTGGCATAGACCACAACATGCTGATCGGTGGCGATTATTACCATCAGCGCACGCGCGACCAAGCGACGGCGCGTGCTCTGGATACGGTCAACATTTTCCAGAGCATGCCCTTGTTTGATGTACAAGCCGCCATGCAGCCACCATTTGGTTATAGCGCTATCGAAGACAATGAGTGGTTTGGGGTTTATGGTCAGGACGAGATCACGTTGTGGGATAAACTCCATGTCATGGGCGGTTTGCGTTACGACATCTCGACTTACGGCTACGGCTATTCCGATCAGAATTTGGCGCTGGCCAGTGCGGCATACGACGATATTGAGGAAAACAATTTAAGCCCGCGCGTCGGTATTCTCTACGAGGCGAGCGACTGGTTGTCGTTGTACGGCCATTATGTCGAGTCCTTCGGTGCTAACAACGGCCGGCAGGCGTCCGGCAAGCCGTTTGCGCCGCAGACTTCCGCGGAATTCGAGGGCGGTATCAAGACCTCGTTCTTCGACGGCAAGTTAACCAGCACTCTGGCTTACTACCATTTGACCAAGCAAAACGTGCTGACGCCCGACCCGGTGACGCCAAACCTCAGCGTTGCCATCGGCGAAGCGCGCAGCCAGGGCTTGGAATGGGATGTCAGCGGCCAGTTGACGAATGCACTGAGCATGATCGGGACCTATGCCTATACCGATACCGAAATAACCAAGGACAACTCCGGCGTCCAAGGCAACCGATTACCCTACGCGCCATTGCATTCCGGCAGTTTGTGGATGAAGTACGATTTTCAACAGGACTTCCTAAAGGGCTTCAGCGTCGGCGCCGGCATTTATGCCGCCGGTTTGCGCTATGGCGACCGGGACAACAGCTTTTATGACGACGCATATGCCCGCCTGGATTTAATGGCGGCTTATCGTATGAATATCGGCAAGACCCGCCTGACTGCCCAGGTTAACATCAACAACGTGTCTTCGACCCAGTATTACATCCAACGCGCAACTTGGTCGAATAACCCGGCGGAACCGTTGATGGCTTTTGGTTCGATTCGTTTGGAATATTGAGACGGGGCAGGGGATGGGCAACGCTGAACCGGTACTTTCCCACTCCGCCCGGCGCTTAACTGAGCTAAAACGCCGCCGCAAGCTCTGGCTGCAAATTCATTTGTGGCTGGGCTTGCTGGCCGGGTCGGTTTTATTGATCGCCGGCCTGACCGGTAGCATCATTACCTTCTGGCAGGAGCTGGATGCGGTGTTGAACCCGGCCTTGCATCAGGTTTCGGCGGCGGCAGAGGGCGTAGCGTCTTACCGGCCGCTGGACGAAATCATAGCCGCCGCTGATAGTGCCATGCCGACCGACGCCAAGCGTGGTTATATTTATTACCCGCGCCACGCCGAACAAGCCTTCTGGCTGTTTTACGAGCTGCCGGCCGGCGGCGAGGCGCGTCAGCATACCTGGAACGCCTTCGTCGACCCTTACACGGCCCGAGTCACGGGCATCCGCTTGTGGGAGCATGCGGACGATTTATTAGCCGGCAGCCTGATCGGTTTTGTATTCAAGCTGCATTATGCCTTACTGCTGGATTGGGACGACGGCAGCTGGATCGTCGGTACCGTCGCCATTTTGAGTGCCATTTCAGTACTGACCGGTTTGATTTTGTGGTGGCCGCTGACCGGACGCTGGCGCAGCGCGTTGACAATCAAACCGCGGGCCAGTGTCGAGCGCTTCAACCACGATCTGCACAAAACCCTGGGTTTTTACAGCGGCTTGATTCTGTTCGGGGTGATGCTGTCCGGGGTGTATTTTAATTTCGGCGAGCCATTTCGCTGGCTGGTCGATTGCTTCTCGCCAACCAAGCCGCTGGAACAGTTCCATTCCGTCGCTCGCCCTGGCCCTAAGCCCCTCTCGGCAGATCGAGCCTTGATGCTGGCCGACCAAGCCACGCCGGCCGGCCAGTGGTATTGGCTGAAACTGCCCGATGCCGCCGATGGGACGTTCATTTTTACCAAACACGTTGATTTCGGCGGTGTGTTTCGCGGCCGTTGGCAAATAGTCTTAGACCAATCCGACGGGAAAATTCTGCATGTTGCCACGCCCTTGTCCGGCGGGGCCGGCAACGTGTTTTTACAGTGGCAGTGGCCGTTGCATTCCGGCCAGTTCCTGCGCCTACCGGGCCGTGTGCTGGTATTGGCCAGCGGGCTGGTTTGCGCGGCGCTGTTCGTCACCGGTTTGATTCGCTGGCTACAAAAGCGAAGGGCTGCAAAACAAGTGCGTATTCGAAAGCCTAACTAAACTTGTCGCAGGGCCGTAGGGGTGAGGCAAGAACCCCAACATGATGGCCTATCCCAATATTGATGGTCTAAAAGTGATCAATCACTTTATTGTTGCGTTGCTGATGGTTTGCGGGTGGTTTTATGGTTGTCGTGTTGCGGTTGGTGCCTCACTCCAACGATAAACTCAGGGCGAACGGTTTTTGATACGGATCAGCGCTAATTGGCATGCGTAGGTTTGGACAGCGTTACACAAAGGAGCCGGCTAATTGCTTAGTCTCTCGTATTTGGATTGGCTCGGCGGGTGGGGGCGGGATAAAAAAACGCCCCTGCCAACAAACTTGGTAGAGGCGGCGCGACAATCGCTAGAGGGTTAACTATTGTAATCTTAGAAACCTATTGGATAAGACTTGTCTCCAGCTTACCCGCTGGGGCGGATGACTCCGCCCAACCGCCGCCCAAAGCCTTGTAAACAGCGGTCAAGGCGGTAGCCATGACGGTTTCGCTTTGCGCCAGCTGGCTTTGATCCTGCAACAAGCGAAGTTCGCTATCCAACACGGTCAGAAAATCCGCTATACCTTCCTGATAGCGCAGATGCGCCAGTGCCGCGGCTTTTTCGCTGGCCTGCGCCGCAGCCAGTAAGGAGCTGCGGCGGGCGCGTTCTTGCCTGTAGCTGACCAGGGCGTTTTCGGTTTCTTCCAAGGCATTTAGTACGGTTTGTTCATACTGAGCCAGGCTGGCTTCGGCGCGGGCGTCGGCAGCTTTGATGCGGGCGTAAACCCGGCCTAAATCAAATGCTGCCCAGCTGATTTTCGGGCCAACTGAATAGGTTTCCGAGCCCGGAGCGACCAAGCCGGACAGGGTGCTGGCTTCCAACGACAGACTCCCAACAAACGTCACGCGCGGGAATAAGTCGGCCGTGGCCACGCCGATGCGGGCAGTGGCGGCGGCCAAGGTGCGTTCGGCAACCCGAATATCCGGCCGGCGGCGCAGGAGTTGCTCCGGGTTGCCGATTTGGATACTGTCCGGTGCTTTGGGTAACGGTGCGGACTGCACCAAACTACTGGTCAGCGTGTCGGGCATTTGCCCGGTCAATACGCTGAGTCTATGGATGGCTTGGGCGATGGCACTTTCCAGGCGCGGTATGCCGGCTTTGGTGCTTTCCAATTGCGCCAGCGCTCTGGACGTGTCCAGCTCGGTGCCGCGGCCGTTTTCCAGTTTGACTTGGGTTAGCTCCAGGGTTTGCGCCTGGTTGTCGGCATTTTTGCGGGCGACCGCTAATTGGTTTTGCAGACCGCGCAATTCAAAATAATTCCGGGCCGCTTCGGCGATCAGACTGACGCCGATGTCGCGCAGACTGGCTTCTTGGGCTTCGACTTCGTCGTTACTGGCCTCGACATTGCGCCGCACCCGGCCGAAGAAATCAATTTCCCAAGAGGCGTCAAAACCGGTGTTGTACAGCTTCAATTCGCGTGGAAAAACGCCGGTGCGGTTATTGAATGAACCGGTACTGCGTTTTTGCTCGGTGTAATTGGCATGCGAGGTCACGGTCGGTAACAGGTTCAGGCCGGTTTCCAGATATAAAGCGCGCGCTTCCGCCAGATTGGCGCGAGCGGCTTTTAGTTCATAGTTGTGGCTGATAGTGTTATCGATCAAGGCGCTCAATTGGGGATCGTTGAACAGCTGCCACCACTGCTCTTCGATGCCGCGATCAGAAAACTCTTGGGCGTTAGCAAAACTGGCGGGTAAATCCGCAGTGGCCGGCAATTCATAATCCGGTCCGACCGCGCAGCCGCCGAGCAGCAAGCCGAGCAGGCCGGCAGCACTCAGGGCCTGATGCCGGCGTTTGGAGGGGCGCAGACTCATTTGTGGGCCTCGATTGCAGGTTGATGAGTGGTTAAGTCGGTGGCTGTGGGCCGCAGGCGTTGGGCGATGGCTTGTACTACGACATAAAACACCGGAGTGAGTAACAAGCCGAACACCGTGACGCCGATCATGCCGCTGAACACCGCGGTGCCCAGCAGACGCCGGGATTCGGCGCCGGCACCTTGGGCAATTACCAAAGGAAATACGCCCATGATGAAGGCAAAAGAGGTCATCAGAATGGGCCGTAAGCGGATGCGCGAGGCTTCCACCGCCGCTTCGAAGCGGTTAAGGCCGCTTTCCTGGCGCTGTTTGGCAAACTCGACGATCAAAATCGCATTCTTACTCGCCAGCCCCACCAGTACGATGAAGCCGATTTGCGTGAAGATGTTGTTATCCATATGGCTCAACCACACCCCGGTCATCGACGACAAAATACACATGGGTACAATCAAAATCACCGCAAACGGCAGCGACCAGCTTTCGTATTGTGCGGCCAGGGCCAGGAAGACGAAGATCACGCTGAGCGGAAACACCAGCATCGCCACATTACCAGCCAAGACTTGCTGCAAGCTCAGTTCGGTCCATTCGAAATCAAAGCCGGGCGGCAACTCGGCGGACAGCAGTTTGCTCATGGTGTCGATGGCCTGGCCGGAGCTGATGCCGGGCAGGGTGCCGCCGTTGATTTCCGCCGCCGGATACATGTTGTAACGGGTGATTTTGTCCGGGCCGGCGATTTCTTTGACCTCGCTGACCGCACCCAAGGGCACCATGCCGCCTTGGCGGTTTTTGGTTTTTAATTGGTCAATATCACCCGGCAACATCCTGAATGGGGCGTCGGATTGTGCGGTGACTTGATAAGTGCGGCCGAAGGCATTGAAGTCGTTGACGTATAAGGAGCCCAGATAAATTTGCAAGGTGTCGAACACGTCTTTCAAAGGTACGTCCATCGCCTTCACCCGGGTTCTATCCACGTCCACAAACAATTGCGGCACGCCGGACCTAAACGTGCTGAACAATCCCACCAAACCGGGCTGTTGATTGCCCTTGCCCAACATTTCATTGGTGACGCGCTGCAATTCGTCCACGCCGGCGTTGTTTCTGTCCTCAATTTGCAGCTTAAAACCGCCGACCGAACTCATGCCGCGAATCGGCGGCGGCGCGAACACGGCGATGCGGGCGTTGGGAATCACGCTCAGGCGCTGGGTAAGGCTTTTGACGATCTCGTCGGCATGCAATTCGGGGTGACCGGCCCGGTCGGTAAATTCGCCTAAGCGGGCAAACATGGTGGCTACATTGGACTGATTCGCCCCGCTTAGCACCGACCAGCCGGCGTAGGCGTTGACGTGTTGTACGCCTTGGGTATCCAGAATGATCTTGCTGGCCTGCTGCACCACGTCCTGGGTGCGGGCCAGGGACGCAGCGTCGGGCAATTGCGCGTACAACACCAGATAGCCTTGGTCTTGCTGCGGAATAAAACCGGTCGGTACTTTTTCAAATGCCAGAAAGTTCAAGCCGTTCAAGCCGACATACAGCACCAGAACGACAGCGGTCACGCGGATCAACCGGCCAACCAGGCGCGAATAGCCCAGGCTGAAACGCTCGAAAAACCGGTTAAACGCGCCGAAAAACCAGCCGAATAGCTTGTCGAATACTTTGGTGAAAGCGTCTTTATTGTCGTGCGCGCGGTCCAGCAGCAAAGCGCACAAGGCCGGGCTCAGTGTCAGCGAGTTAAACGCCGAAATCACGGTAGACACCGCAATAGTCAAGGCAAACTGCTTGTAAAACGCGCCCGATACGCCGGTAATAAAGGCGGTGGGCACGAATACCGCCACCAACACCAATGCCGTGGCGACCACCGGTCCCACTACCTCGGACATGGCCAGGCGCGTGGCTTCCCGAGCATGCAGGCCTTCGGCGATATGCCGTTCAACGTTTTCCACCACCACGATGGCGTCGTCTACGACGATGCCGATAGCCAGCACCAAGCCGAATAGCGACAGGGTGTTTAAGGAAATCCCCAAAGCTGACATCACCGCAAAGGTGCCGATCAAGGACACCGGCACCGCCAGCAACGGAATCACCGCTGCTCGCCAGTTTTGCAGGAACACGATCACCACCAAGACCACCAACAGCAAGGCTTCGAAAAGGGTCTCGACTACCGCGTCTATCGATTGCTCGACGAACACCACGGTATCGTAAACCAGTTTGTAATCCAGGCCTTCCGGGAAACGGGTCTTCAGCTTTTCCATCGCCGCCATTACCGCGTTTTTGGTATCGATGGCGTTAGAGCCGGGCAGTTGGAAAATCGCCAGACCGACCGTTTCGTCGCCGTCCAGATACAAGCCGGAATTGTAATCCTTGGCGCCCAGTTCGATGCGCGCCACGTCTTTCAAACGAGTGACTTGGCCGTTGTCGCCTTGCTTGATGACAATCTCGCCAAATTGCTCGGGGGTGCTGAGGCGGCCCAGGGTGCTGACGGTGTATTGGTATTCCGCGCTGTTCGGCGAGGGTTGCTGACCGACTACGCCGGCCGCCACTTGCACGTTTTGTTCGCGTACCGCATTCACTACCTCGGCGGCGGTCAGGTTGCGGGCGGCGATGGTTTGCGGATTCAGCCACAGGCGCATGCTGTAATCGCGGGCGCCGAACAACAGAATGTCGCCCACGCCGGGCAAGCGCGCCAAGGTGTCGCGGATTTGCAGCAGCGCGTAGTTACTCATATAAACGCTGTCGTAGCGTTTATCCGGCGAAACCAGGTTAACCACCAGACTTAAATCCGGGCTGCGCTTTTTCACGCTCAAACCTTGGCGGCGCACTTCTTCCGGCAACTTTGGTTCGGCCAGCGCCACCCGGTTTTGCACCAAAACCTGGGCTTTATCCAGATTGGCGCCGGGTTTGAAAGTGACGGTTAAAGACATCGCGCCGCTATTGGTGGACTGCGAAGACATATACAACATGTCTTCCACGCCGTTCACTTCCTGCTCGATTGGCGTTGCCACCGTTTCCGCGACGACTTTGGCATTGGCGCCGGGATAGTTGGTGCTAACCACGACCGTGGGCGGAGCAATTTCCGGATATTGGGCAATCGGCAGACCGATCAGCGCCAAACCGCCGATCAACAGGATGACAATCGACAACACCGCCGCAAAGATCGGCCGGTCGATAAAAAAATGACTGAATTTATCCATAGCTTATTGCGCTCCCGGCGCGGCCAAATCGATGCGTTCCGGATTGACTTTGGCGCCGGGTTTTAGCTTTTGCACGCCTTCTACTACCACCCAATCACCGGCTTGCAAGCCGCTGCGGATCACCCGCAACTCGCCGATGCGCGAGCCGGGGGTAATTTGCCGGTATTCGGCTTGGTTGTCTTGATTGATGACCCAGACAAACTGCTGCGCCTGATCGGTCGCGACGGCGCGGTCGGGCAGTAACAGGGCAGGGTAGGATGCCGAGGCCTGCACCCGTAAGCGCGCAAAAAAGCCTGGGCTGAGCAATTCGTCCGGATTGGCGAACACGCCGCGCAAGCTCAGGGTGCCGGTGGCGGCATCCTCGCGCGGGGCAATGTAGTCCAGCTTGCCTTGATGCGGAAAATCGGTTTCGTCGGCCACCGCCAGTTGTACCGGCGTACCTTTTAGATCGGCGGCGCTTTGGCCGTGTTGCTGGGCATGTCGGCGGTAACGCAACACCGATTGTTCGTCGGCATCGACGTAAACGTATACCGGATCGGTGGACACAATGTTGGTCAGCACGGTGTCGTCGGCTTTGACCAGGTTGCCGGCGGTGATCATCTCGCGGCCGACCCGACCGCTGATGGGCGCGCGGATTTCGGTGTATTCCAGGTTTAACTTTGCGGTGTAGACGTTGGCTTCCGCCGATTCGACCGCCGCCGCCGCTTCGCGCAAGCCTTTGGTGCGCATGTCGTATTCTTCGGCGGAAATGGCTTTGGCTTTGAACAGGTTTTCGGCGCGGGTCAAATCGTTTTTCGCTAGCTCGCGTTTGGTTTTGGCGCGCTCCAGTTCGGCTTGCGCGTAATTAAGCTGGGCTTTTAGCGGTTTAGGGTCGATTTGAAACAGCAAGTCGCCTTTTTTGACCTTGGCGCCGGCAGTGAAATTAACGGTATCCAAATAACCGCCGACCCGGGCGCGGATGTCCACCGAGTTGATCGCTTCGATCCGGCCGGTGTATTCGTCCCATTCCGTCGTTTCGCGGTTTAAGGGCTGCGCGATTTTTACATTGGGCGGCGGTGGCGCGGCTGTTGCGCCGGCAGGGGCTCCGGCATCGCCACAGCCAGCCAAAGTCAGTTGCAGGGCGATGCCGACCACGCCGAGCTTTACCACATGTCGCTGTGCTTGGCGATGGGTTTGCCCTGCAAAATCAGTCGCTAGCGGCGATGAAGGGGTCTGTTGGTCTGCAAGCGTCATGCGCGGGTTTTTTGCCATTGCCGTGTACTGCCTTAGTCGTCGTTTAACTAAAAATGGTAATATCTATTACCGTTTAGTCTAGGTTATCATCTTTATCCAAGTCAATTCATTTCGCGAATCACACAGCATGGTTAAATGTGGACGTCCCTGTAAGGGCGATGAACAGCAAAGTCGGGATCGATTACTCGATGCAGCCTTACAGCTTTTTCTTGAAAACGGTTACGGAAACCTGAGTATGGAAACCATCGCCCGCGATGCGCGGGTATCGCTGCGGACGATCTATAGCCAATTCGGCGGCAAAGCCGGCTTGTTCGGCGCGTTGATCCGGCGTTGCAGTGATCAATTTATCGGTAGCCTGTCCGACGATTGCGCATTGGAAGAGGCGTTGACCAATTTTGCCCGGCAGTTTTTGTATCGGATTACCCGTCCGGATGTATTGCGGATGCGGGCGATATTGATCGGCGAATCACCTCGTTTCCCTGATCTGGCGACACAATTTTACGAGCAAGGACCGCGCCGGACGCTGGGATTGTTAGCGCAGTTTTTTATCCGCCAGCAACAGGCCGGCTTAATGATAGATTTGGACCCGTATTTCCTTGCCGACCAATTCATCAGTGCGGTGCGTGGCGAACGCTTACAGCGCTTACAACTGGGTTTGGAGCCGACGCCCGACGAAGCGGAGATAGACGTTTGGGTGCGTCAGTCTGTCAGCTTGTTTTTGCAAGGGTGTCTGGTAACCCGTTAAGGCATTTCATGTGCCGGGCCGGCGGCATCCGTCAGACCTCGCAGTTAATCCATTCCGGTAACGGGGTTCCGGATTTCGCGGCGGTGACGATCATCAAGGTCCGGTTGTAGTGGGCAACTTTTTTCGGACACCGAGATAGGTCGTTGGGCTGCTATTTTCATTTCCTAGCCACAGGGCGGCAGGTAAGCCCATGGCTAATGACAAGCGCCGCATATTAGAGAAGTTCACAATATATAGTCGGTCACAGCGCGAAAAGCCGCGGTTTGCTCAAACTAGAAACCTAATTAACGCGCTTGAATTAAAGTTAGGCAAATTTTTGCGTTCGACTCATTTTAAATCGACTATATTATTTCCATACCGTTCTTGTGGTCTGTCGGAAACTATCCTTTGCGGCAACTGAGCTGAACGGTTATGATCGGGCCGCTATTTTGTCTGAGCACGCTAATCCGCATCGAGTAATCACCAGACGGGCCGCGTTAGTCATAACTGACCTAGCGGCCTTAAGACAAAAAGCGGACAGGCGACCATTTCCATTCATGTCAGCAATTGGAATCGTATGCAACCGACCCTTCGAAATCGCAAACTCATCCGGATTCGGCTTAGCGCCGCTGCCTTAGCTTTCCTAATCAGTTGTCCGGCTCCCGGTCAAGCGGCTGAAGTGGTTCCCGAGGCGGGGTCGATTCTACGAAATATCAAACCCGAACCGATTTTGCCGGGTGATTCGAACGTCCCGTTCGAAATCACGGAGCAACCGGCGCCTGCCGGTGAAGGCGACGTCCGTATTCAAGTTAAGGGATGGAAAATCAGCGGCGCCGAGTTGATCGGCGAAGCCGAACTACAGGCGTTTCTGAAAGACCACATCGGCAAGGACTTAAGCTTGGCTGAACTGCGCAAGATCACTCGCGATATAGCTGAGTATTACCAGCAACGTGGCTTTTTTGCCCGCGCGGTATTGCCCGCTCAGCAAATTCGCGACGGCATCGTCGAAATCCTGATCCGCGAAGCGAAATTAGGCAAAGTCGAGGTCGACGATCCGGCCGCCGTCTACCGAAACGATATTCCCCGACAAACCATGTTGGCGGCTCAGCCCGCAGGGGAGGCTTTGCGATTGGCCGATATGCAACGCGGCATCCTGCTGTTGAACGATCTGACCGGCGGCACGGTTTCTTCCACTCTGAAGGCCGGCGCTAGAGCCGGCGAATCCGACCTGCTGCTGAAAATCGATCCCAGCAACTTAATCAGCGGCTCCGTGGATTACAGCAATACCGGCGTGCGCTCAGTCGGCATGAACCAATTCGGCGGATCGCTAAATCTGAATAATCCGTTGCGCCTCGGCGATCTGGCCTCGTTACGGGTTCAAGGCGGCAGCGGTAACGTTTACGGCAGAATTGCCTATTCGCTGCCGGTAGGCTACTCCGGGCTGCGGATTGGTCTGGCCTCGTCCGCGCTGGACTACACCCTGGGTGAACCCTTTCAGTCGTTGGACGCTCAAGGTTCGGCCTGGACCGGCGGTACCTTCGCCACCTATCCCTTGCTTCGCGGGGTGAGCACGAATCTTTACGTGGCCAGCGGTTTCGATGATCGCCACTATTACAACACCAGCCTCGGGAGCGTGGTCAGCGATAAAGAGGTACAAAGCGGCTACATTGGTCTGAGCGGCGATCATCAGGACGACTTGCTAGGCGGCGCGGTCACGCTATTCGGCGCAACAATGGTGGCGGGCAACCTGGATTTGTCGGGAAGCTTGGCCGACCAGACTCAAAACCGGGCCACGGCCCGCGCCGGCGGGGCCTATCAAAAGTTCTCACTTAACGCCTCCCGTCTACAAAGCCTGACCGACAAATTGCGCTTCTATGCCGGCGTCAGTGGACAACTGGCCACCAAAAATCTGGATTCTTCCGAAAAATTCAGTCTGGGCGGGCCTTTCGGCATCAGAGCTTATCCAGTCAACGAAGCCCTGGGCGACGAAGGCTATCTGATGAATTTTGAACTACGCTACGAAGTTTATGAGCATGTCGAGTTGGTCGGCTTCATCGACCACGGCGGCATCACGCTGCACAACGACCTCTGGCCGAATGCCACCGAAGGCGGGCCTAACCATTACACGCTCAGCGGCGGCGGCTTCGGAATCAACTGGGTGGTACCCGGTAATTTCGTCATCCGCGGCAGCGTTGCCCAACGCATAGGCGCCAACCCAGCCCGTTCGGCAGACGGCAACGATTCGGACGGCACTTACAAAACGCCTCATTTTTGGGTCAGCCTGAGCAAAGCGTTTTAAAAGTCTTTTGACGCCATTTTTCCACCCACTCAACCGGCGATACCACTGTGGATAACCAATTGCTGTTTTATAAACGCATCGTCAGTTTGAACCCCGCCGCTCACGGCCGGTTGCATATCGCGCCGTCCGAAGACGTCAGTTACGCGCGCGTCAGTAACTCGGTTCCGCTGATTGGTCCCGAATTCAGCGAAGCCGGCAAGGAATACCCGATCGCCTTCGCCAAAGCCGGCGACGGCCACTTCGTTCCGGTGGTAGTGCTGGGCTTGAACGACGGCGAAAACCTGTTCGTCAACGCTGTTGGCCGTTGGACCGGACATTACATACCAGCCTTCGTCCGCCGATACCCATTCGTACCGGCCGAGCAGGCCGAAGACAAGCAATTGGTCGTCTGTTTTGACGACACTTGCCCGCGTTTTAACGAAACGGCCGGCGAGCCATTGCTGGTCGACGGCGCACCGTCAGCTTACCTGCAACAAATCATCGCCTTTTTGCGGGAGTTCCACGCCGAATCGCAGCTGACCGCGCAATTCGCCGCCACCTTACACGAATTGGACCTCTTAACCGAACGCCGGGCCGATGCGGTATCACCGAGCGGCGAGCGTTACTCTTTATCCGGCCTTTGGATCGTGGACGAGGCGCGCTTCCAAAAAATCGGCCGCGATGCGTTGGACAGCCTGTTCCAAGCCGGCTGGTTAGGATTGATCTATCTGCACTTGGCGTCGTTGAGCAATTTTGCCCGCCTATTGGAGCGTAAAGCCGCCGTAAGCACCGAATAACCGCACTGATTCGAGAGGACAGTCTTATGAACCGATATGCTAACCAAAGTCGCACGCCGCACTTCAACCGTCATCCGCTGGTGCTGGCGATACAGATCGCCTTGGCTGGTGCTTGGCAGCCGGCCTTGGCCGAATTGGCCGGCAATGCGCTGCCTAGCGGCGGCCAGGTGGCGTCGGGACAGGCCCAAATCCACCAAGACGGCGCACGGATGGATGTCGTCCAAGGCAGTGAGAAAGCCATCATCAACTGGCAGAGCTACAACATCGGTGCCAATGCCCACGTGGATTATCAACAGCCCAACGCCAGCGCGATCGCGCTGAACCGCGTAGCAGCCGGCGAAGCATCGGTCATTGCCGGCCGATTGACCGCCAACGGTCAGGTGTTTCTGGTGAATCCCAACGGCGTGCTGTTTGCCAAGGGCGCTCAAGTCGATGTTGGCGCGATGGCGGCGTCGACGATGAACATCAGCGATGCGGATTTCCGTGCCGGCAACTACCATTTCAAGCGCGAGGGCAGCGACGCCGGCGTCGTCAATCAGGGCGACATCCGTGCCAAGGACGGCGGATACGTGGCCTTGCTGGCCCCCAACGTCAGCAACGAAGGTGTGGTCCAGGCCCGTTTGGGCACGGTGGCGCTGGCCGGCGGCGATGGCGTAAAACTGGAATTAGACGAAGGTAAACTGGTCAACGTTCAAGTCGATCCAGCCACCGTCAATTCGCTGATCGAGAACAAACAGTTGATCCGCGCCGATGGCGGCCGGGTCATCATGACTGCCAGCGCCGCCGACCAATTGCGCGGCGCCGCGATTAACAACAGCGGCGTGATTGAAGCCAAATCCCTGGTTAATCGCGGCGGTTCGATAGAACTGATCGGCGACGAAGTGCGTAACAGCGGCACACTGGACGTGTCCGCCGCCGAGAATACTCAAGGCGGCAATGTCGTCGAGCACGGCCGGCTGGTCGTCGACACCGGCACCGTCCGCGCCGACGGTGATAGCGGCGGGGATATTCGCCTGACCGGCGACCGCGTGCTGCAAACCGGAACGCTCAGTGCCGAAGGTACCGTCTCCGACGGCGGCCGAATTACGATTGCCGCCGATAGTCGAGTCATCCAGACTGTATCCGCCAAACTGTCTACTAAGGGAAGTCAAAACGGCGGCGACATCGCCGTGACCGCCGGGAGCCAAGGTGGCGTATTCAGTTCCGCCACCCTGGATGCCGGCGGCGTTGCCGGACGCGGCGGCAATATCACCATCACCGGCGGCAAAGACGTCACGTTGGCTGCTGCGACGATCACCGCCAACGGTGCCAAGGGTGGCGGCAAAATCAGTATCGGCGGCGGTTTTCACGGCAATGACACGGCGGTTCGCAATGCCGCGATAACCCGAATCAATCCCTTCACCCAACTGCAAGCCGACGCCATTGATATAGGCAACGGCGGCGAGGTCGTGGTTTGGTCGGATCAGCAAACCGATTTTTACGGCACGATCTCCGCCAAGGGTGGTTCGGCGGGCGGCGACGGCGGTACCGTGGAAGTCTCGTCTCACGAGGCCCTGCTGTTTGGCGGAACTGTTACCACCTTGGCCAGTCAGGGTCGCAACGGCAGTCTATTACTCGACCCGCGCAACATCACCATCGACAGCAGCGGCCAGTACCCGCAATTCGATTTCGAAGACCCCAATCCGACCAACACACTGGGCGTCACATCCGGCTTCGGCACCGGCACGTCGGTACTGTGGAGCACCAACGTGGCGGTCACGAATCCCTATGACGACTTCGGCGGCCAGGATGCCGGCGCGGTTTATTTGTACAACGGCTGGTCCGGGGCGCTGATCGCGACCGTCACCGGTAGCCACGCCGATGATCGCCTCGGCAGTGGTGGGATCACCCAGCTGGTTAGCCAAAACACCAATACCAACGTCAACGTCTCGTTCAGTTCGCTGGGCAACTTTTTAATTTCCAGTCCGCATTGGGACGGCGGCAAGGGGGCGGTGACCTGGTCAAGCGGTACCACGGGATTAAGCGGCACCGTATCGTCAGCCAACAGTTTGGTCGGCAGCTCGGCAAGCGATGCCGTGGGCAGCGGCAGTATCGTGTTGGTCGATAATTATTACGGCGCGACCGGTCACACTTGGAGCAACGACAACGGCTACCTGAAATATTTAGTCTTGAACCCGCAATGGAATGGCAATACCGGTGCGGTCACGATGGGTAGTGCGTTGAGCGGAATATCCGGTGTCATTTCATCCACCAACAGCCTGGTCGGTGCGGCGTCTGGAGACCGAATCGGCAGCAGCGGCATTACGCAATTCGTCACCGAGTTTCATGACTACAACAGTAGCGGCGCGTTGATTACTGCCACCGAGTATTACCGCAATTATTTCGCGATAGCCAGCCCGCACTGGCAGAACGGCGCCAGCGCGGACGCCGGTGCGGTCACGTGGGCCAGCGGTTTGGCCGCATTGACCGGCACCGTTTCTTCGGCGAATAGTTTGGTCGGCAGCAATGCCAACGACCAGATCGGTAGCGGCGACATCAAAGTGCTTTATTACAGCAACAGTACCAACTACACCAGTCAACCCAGCGATACCCCGCCGCACGGCCACGTCAACACTTACCGTACCGACGCCGCGTATGTAGTCGCCAGCCCGCATTGGGACGGCGATAAAGGTGCGGTCACCTGGCTCAATGCCGCAACCGGTTATGCGTCCGGTGGGGCGACGCCCGGTTTCGCGGTATCGTCGGCCAACAGTCTGGTCGGCGCCACCGCCGGCGATTTGGTCGGCAGTGGCGGCATCCAGTTACTCAGCCACTACACCAGCCGCAGCCCGGATACCGGCTATACTTCAACCCATCCGTATTACTTGATACTCAGTCCCCATTTCAACAATGGCGGCTCAACCGCCGACGCCGGTGCGATCACCTGGGGCGACGGCCGCACCATCACCTACGGCACTGTCACGACGACGGACTTATTCGGAAACACGCTAACGAATATCCCGACCGAAACCAGCACCAACAACGGCGGCGTATCCGGTGTCATCGGCAGCGGCAACAGCTTGGTCGGCAGCCATGCCGGCGATCAGGTCGGCAGCGGCGGCGCCAGTTACCTAGGGCAAGATCCGGGTTACATGGTACTCAGCCCGTTATGGAATGGCAGCGCCGGTGCGGTGACCTTCTGGAACGCCACAGCCACCAAGACCGGCACCTTGGGCTCGGCCAACAGTCTGGTCGGTACGACCGCCAACGATCATGTCGGAGGGGGCGGAATTTTGATGAAGGACGGTTACTATTTGGTGTTGAGTCCTGACTGGGACAACGGCGGAGCCACTGATGCCGGGGCGGTCACCTGGGGTAGCAAAACGAGCGGCGTCAGCGGCGCGGTCGGCGCGGGAAACAGCTTGGTCGGCAGTACAGCCAACGACGGTGTCGGCAGCGACGTCAACAATATCGTCGATGTGGGCGTGGCCGATTACGTGGTCCTAACCCCCACCTGGGATAACGGCGGTAATGCCGATGCGGGCGCCGCGAGTTGGGGTAGTGTCGGCAGCGGCGTCAGTGGCGCTATCAGTAGCAGCAACAGCTTGATTGGAAGTCATACCAACGACCGAGTAGGTAGCGGCGGCGTCGTAACGGCTTTTAACGGTGTGGAGACCGCAAACAACTGGACTTACACCTATTTTTACGGCGTGATCAGCCCGCATTGGGACAGTGATCGCGGGGCTGTCACATTCGGCGCCGAAGCCAGCGGTATCCAAGGAACCGTTGGCTCTGGTAACAGCCTCGTCGGCGACACCGCAGCTGATCAGGTTGGCAGCGGCGGTGTCAAAGCCGGGCAATATACCGAATTGACTTACAACGGAAGCACTTGGTCAGGCACCCGCACTGCTTATTATTTGGTTATTAGCCCCAATTGGAGCGACGGCGGCAACGCGAACGTTGGGGCCGTTACCAAAACCGCGGCGGCCACAGGCATAACCGGAAGTATTAGCTCGGCAAACAGCTTGATCGGCGGTACCGCAGGCGATCAAATCGGCAGCGGCGGCGTCACGCTGTTGCCGTACGACTGGACCACGGGTAGCGGAGTAGGTCAGAAACAGTACCATCTGGATTATTACTCGATTGCGAGTCCTTATTGGGACAACGGCGCGACGGCCGATGCCGGCGCGGTGACCTGGGGCAGCGTCACCACGACGGCCGGCGCGGCGTCGCCGTTGACCGGCAATGCCAGCGCGGCCAACAGTTTGGTCGGTACTCACGCCAACGACCGCGTCGGCAGTGGCGGCGTGGTCGCACTGCCGGCTGAATATAACAACGCGACGCGGGTGGGCTATGTTGTGATCAGCCCGAACTGGGGTAACGGCACCAACACCCAGTTGGGTGCGGTGACATGGGGCAGCCGCCTGACCGGCGCTTTAGGGGCGGTGAGCAGCAGCAACAGCCTGATAGGCGCCACCTCCGGCGATCAGGTCGGCAGCGGCGGCGTCACGGTTTTGACGAACGGTTACGATCCTATCAACGGCGTCTCGAGTTATAACTATCTGGTGTTAAGTCCGCATTGGCACAGCGGCGCCAACGCCGATGCCGGCGCGGTGACCTGGGTCGCGGAAAAAACCGGTTTCGCTTACGGCGAGAGCAGCCAAGGCGCGGTGGTCGGGATCGGTAACAGCTTGGTCGGCAGCCAGGCTGGCGACCAGGTCGGCAGCGACGGGATCATAGACTTGGGCGTATCTTATTTAGTCGGTAGCCGGCACTGGCATAACGGTTCCGCTGCGGATGCCGGGGCGTTATCCTGGGCGCGCGCCAGCATCGGCGTCGCCGGCGCGGTGTCGGCCAGCAACAGCTTGATCGGTAGTTACAGCAATCAGGACGTCGGCCTGAACCAAGTTAGATTAACCGTTAACTACAATACCTATTACTACGACTATCTGGTCATCGATACCGATTGGCGCAACGGCGCATTGGCGAACGCCGGCGCCGTGACCTACGGCGATGCCTTCTACGGTATTTTCGGCGAGGTTTCGGACGCGAACAGCGTTGTCGGCACCACGGCGAACAGCGGCATCAGCTTCGATACCGGCGGCCCTTGGGTGGATTACTATCAATATGCCGGCACCAACTATTTCAGCCTGCTGCCAGGCTTTGCTTATGACCACGGCGATACCTTCGTGGTCAGCTTCGCCAACGAAAATAGCGGCCGGGTAACCTCGGGCGCCACCGATCCGAGTCGCATTACTTATGGAATGGCGGTCGGCAAAGACATGGCCATAGCCCCGGACGTTTTGACCAATCTACTCGGCTGGGGTACCAACGTCACGCTACAAGCCAGCAACGACATCACCGTTAACAGTGCGCTCAATGTCGCCGGGCTTTTTAGTTCGTCAGCGACCCTGAAGTTGGAGGCGGGACGCAGCATTTACCTCAATGCCGACATCACCACCGACGGCGGCAATTTGGTCTTGCATGCCAACGATTTGGCCGCCAACGGCGTGGTCGATGCTGATCGTGCGGCCGGTAATGCCGTCATCGAAGTTGCCAACGGTGTTACGATCAACGCCGGCACCGGTTCCATCACCATGGAATTACGCGACGGCACCGGCAACACCGAAGACGACAGCGGCAATATCACGTTGGCGGGACAATTATTGGCCGATACGATCAGCATTATCCATCGCGGTACCGGCGGCGCGAGCGGCAGCAAAAATATCGTTTTGAACAGCGGTGCAGGCTTGACCGCCAACGGCAGCGGGGATGCGCTGGTTTTGGCGGCCGCCAGCGGCGGCGAGCTGATCAACAATGTGGGTAGCAATGTACTCTCTGCGGGCAACGGACGCTGGTTGGTGTACATGCACAGCCCATCGGGCTCGACCGAGGGCGGCCTGACCGGGGTGGCCGGTTCGGCGCTCCCCAGGCTATACAACAAAACTTACGACGGCAACGCGCCGGCAACAATCGTCGCGGGCAATCACCTGATCTATGACTACCAGCCGAGCTTGAGCGTCGACGTCGGCAACATCAGTAAAACCTACGGCGACGCCGACCCTAGCGCGAGCAGCGCATTTTCGGGCTACGTCAACGACGACGGCGTGACGGACTCGGCTACCGTCGCGGGTTTAAGCGGCACGCCGAGTTTTAGCATCGTCGGCGGCACGGCCGGCACTGCCCGCGCGGTCGGCAGCTATACCGTCAACGGCGCGGTGGGTTCGGCTGCGATCAGCGGCGGGGCCGGTTATTCGACGACGATAGGCACCGGAGGCGCCAGCGGAACCTTAACGGTCAACAAAAAAACGCTGACCGTGACCGCCAGTGACGACAGCCGCGCCTACAACGGCTTGGGCTACAGCGGTGGCCATGGCGTCAATATTACCGGCTTCGTTAACAGCGAAACATCAAGCGTATTGGGCGGCAGCGTCAGTTACGGCGGCACGTCGCAAGGCGCCACCAACGCGGGTAGCTACACCATTACCGGGAGCGGATACACTTCGAGCAACTACGATTTCAGTTATGTCAACGGCACTTTGACCATCACACCTTATGTGGTCAGCCTGACCGGCAATCGGGCCTTTAACGGTTCGACCAACGTGGCGGCCGGCATCTTTTCGACCGGCAGCTTGGTCGGCAGCGAAACCCTGAGCCTGAGCGGCACCGGTACGGTCGCCAGCAAAAACACCGGCACCGGCAAGACAGTTACCTTAGGCACCCTGGCGCTGGCCGACGGCAGCAACGGCGGTTTGGCCAGCAACTATACGCTGACGGGCGGCACGCATACCGCCGATATTTCAGCCGCCGGCTTGACCGTCAGCACCAGCGACGTCAGCAAGGCATACGACGGCGGCACCAGTGCGGCCGGTACCGCCACGCTGACCGGCGGTACGCTGTACGGCAGCGATAGTCTGAGCGGTGGGACATTCGCTTTCACCGACAAAAACGTCGGCGCCGGCAACAAGACGGTGAGCGTCAGCGGCGTGACGGTGAGCGACGGCAACAGCGGCGCCAACTATTCGATCAGTTACGCCAATAACACCAGCAGCACCATCACGCCGTTCGTGGTCAGCCTGACCGGCAACCGGGCCTATAACGGTTCGAGCAACGTGGCGGCCGGCATCTTTTCGACCGGCAGCTTGGTCGGCAGCGAAACCCTGAGCCTGAGCGGCACCGGTACGGTCGCCAGCAAAAACACCGGCACCGGCAAGACAGTTACCTTAGGCACCCTGGCGCTGGCCGACGGCAGCAACGGCGGTTTGGCCAGCAACTATACGCTGACGGGCGGCACGCATACCGCCGATATTTCAGCCGCCGGCTTGACCGTCAGCACCAGCGACGTCAGCAAGGCATACGACGGCGGCACCAGTGCGGCCGGTACCGCCACGCTGACCGGCGGTACGCTGTACGGCAGCGATAGTCTGAGCGGTGGGACATTCGCTTTCACCGACAAAAACGTCGGCGCCGGCAACAAGACGGTGAGCGTCAGCGGCGTGACGGTGAGCGACGGCAACAGCGGCGCCAACTATTCGATCAGTTACGCTAATAACACCAGCAGCACCATCACGCCGTTCGTGGTCAGCCTGACCGGCAATCGGGCCTTTAATGGTTCGACCAACGTGGCGGCCGGTATATTCTCGACCGGCAGCTTGGTTGGCAGTGAAACCCTGAGCGTGAGCGGCACCGGCACGGTCGCCAGCAAAAACGCCGGCACCGGCAAGACAGTTACCTTAGGCACCCTGGCGCTGGCCGACGGCAGCAACGGCGGTTTGGCCAGTAACTACACGCTGACCGGCGGCACGCATAGCGCCGATATTTCAGCCGCCGGCTTGACCGTCAGCACCAGCGACGTCAGCAAGGCATACGACGGCGGCACCAGTGCGGCCGGCACCGCCACGCTGACCGGCGGTACGCTGTACGGCAGCGATAGTCTGAGTGGCGGCACATTCGCTTTCACCGACAAAAACGTCGGCAGCGGCAATAAAACGGTGAGCGTCAGCGGCGTGACGGTGAGCGACGGCAACAGCGGTGCCAACTATTCGATCAGTTACGCCAATAACACCAGCAGCACCATCACGCCGTTCGTGGTCAGCCTGACCGGCAACCGGGCCTATAACGGTTCGAGCAACGTGGCGGCGGGCATATTCTCGACCGGCAGCTTGGTTGGCAGCGAAACCCTGAGTGTGAGCGGCACCGGCACGGTCGCCGATAAAAACGTCGGCACCGGCAAAGCGGTGATCTTGGGGACTTTGGCCCTGGCCGACGGCAGCAACGGCGGTTTGGCCAGCAACTACACGCTGACGGGCGGCACGCATAGCGCCGATATTACGGCCTACGTCGTCGACCTGACCGGCAGTCGTACCTACGACGGCACCACCGCCATCACTGCCGCTAGTTTGGCGACCTCTACCCTGGTCGGTAGCGAAACCCTGGGCCTGAGCGGTGCCGGAACGGTCGCGGATAAAAATGTCGGCACCGGTAAAACGCTTTCGCTAGGCTCTTTGGCCTTGAATGATGGCGGCAACGGCGGTCTGGCCAGCAATTACACCTTGGTTGGCGGTACGCTTAGTGCCGATATTACGGCTTACACAGTCAGTTTGACAGGCAATCGCAGCTACGACGGCAGTGCCGATGTGGCGGCCAATATTTTTGCCATGAGTGCGCTGCTTGGAACCGAAACCTTGAACCTAAGCGGTACCGGTACGGTGGCGGATAAACACGTAGGGGTCGGTAAATCCGTGACGCTCGGCAGCCTAGCGCTGGCCGACGGCAGCAACGGCGGTTTGGCTAGCAATTACACGCTGACGGGCGGCACACATAACGCGATCCTCACTACGGCAAGTTTGACCGTCAGCACTGGAAACGTCAGTAAAACCTACGATGGCAATACGTCGGCGATCGGCACCGCCATGGTCTCAAGCGGCACACTCTATGGTAGCGACAGCCTGATTGGCGGCACGTTTGCCTTCACCGATAAAAATGTCGGTATCGGCACCAAGACCGTCACGGTTGCCGGGGTCACCGTGAACGATGGCAATGCCGGCAATAATTATTCGGTGTCCTATCTGAACAACACAACCAGCACTATCAGCCCGTTTGTTGTGAACCTGAGTGGCGGCAGGAGCTATGACGGCACCACAGCCGTCGCCGCTACGGATTTGCACATCGGAAGTCTGGTCGGTGGCGAGACTTTAACCCTATCAGGTGCGGGCTCCATCGCTGATAAAAACGTTGGCATCGGCAAAAGCGTGAACTTGGGCTCTTTGACCTTGGCCGACGGCAGCAACGGCGGTTTGGCCAGCAATTACACCTTGGTAGGAGGAGATCTTAGTGCGGACATCAGCCAAGCTAATTTGGTTTTGACCACCGGCGACATCATCAAAACGTACGACGGCACCACGTCCGCCTCGGGAACGCCAATCGTCAAAGCCGGCAGCGCTAGCCAACTGTTCGGCTCGGACAGTTTATCCGGCGGTGTGTACACATTCATCGATAAGAATGCCAGCGGCGGTAGCACCGTGAGAGTTAGCGATATTAGCGTTTCCGACGGCAATGGTGGCAACAACTACGCAATCAGTTACAGCGATAACACGACCAGCACAATTTTGCCTTACGTCATCCATTTAACCGGTTCGAGGGCGTTCGACGGCAGCAACCTTGTGAACGCTAATGTATTCAATTTAGGCACTTTGGTTGGCAATGAAACTCTGCTGCTGAGCGGGGCTGGCCAAATGTTAGATAGCAGCGCCGGTATCGATAAACCGGTCGATCTTGGAACCTTGGCCTTGAGCGACGGCGGAAATGGCGGCTTGGCCGGCAATTACACGCTAGCCGGCGGCAATCCAGTCGTCACTATCCTACAAAGCTCCGCTGGCAATACGCCAACCGATACCGTCGACGCCGGTACCGTAGTACCGGACAGCGGCGGAAACGGCGGCGTGGGCAACAACGGTTCCAACAGCGGCGCCAAAACCGGCGGCTTAGCGCTTTCCGCGCTACGCGGTGCCGATAGCAACCGGACCGTACAATTCAATATCGCCGACTCGGGGATCAATGGCGGTGGTAGTAGCGCCACCGGCTTGACGACGGGTGGTACCGGGCCGACGCAATCAGGCAATACCGTGCATTTATTGGCGTCCCAAACCTTGGTGGCGGGAGGGCAGATGCAGATCGTTGCCAACGTTGAGGTTAATGATTATTCAAGTGGCTTCAGTTTTGCGCTGCCTGCCGGAGCACTGCCTGCAACGGCCGGAGACAGCACGGTCTCGGCGAAAATGGGTAACGGCGAGCCGTTACCGGCTTGGCTGAGTTTTAATAGTCAGTCGTTAAGCTTCAGTACCGACAGCGCCGGTGCGGCGCAGTTACCGCTGCAAGTCGTAATCACTCAGACCAGCGCGAGCGGCCAACAAAAATCGATTGTGGTGACTATCGAAAAACAAGACCAAGCAATCTGAATCTGCGGCGATAAAAGCTGATCGACCGGGCGAACCTTTGCTCGGTTTAACCGCGTCGGCTTCGCGATGCACTTACCTTTTCGCTCCTTTCGGCAGTTGCCGGGAGCAGGCTAAATGAAGTTTCCCCACATCAATTCGGGGTTTATTCCCGATGAACGCTGACGGTGCGCCCGGATAATACCGGGTTTTTCACCACCCTTCGGGATTGCTTATGCGACACATCATGCTTTCATTCAGCTTTTTGTTCCTTTCCTGGCAAGTTCACGCTCACGGCCCGACGCCGCAAAAATCCAAGGAGTCTGTGACCATCCAAGCGCCTATCGCCAAGGTTTGGACCGAATTAAAAAATTTCGACGACATTGCCAACTGGCATAGCGACTTGAAAAAGAGTGTGGGTGACGGCAAGAATCAGTCCGGCGGCCTGCGTACCTTGACGTTTCAAAACGACGAAACTCTCACTGAAGAACTGGATTATTACAACGAAGCGGAACACGAATACAGCTACCGGCTGAAAACCGAAAACACCAAAGCGCTTCCGACCAGTTCGCATACGGTTGATGTGAAAGTCGCGGCAGGCGAGACCGCCGACAGCAGCGTGGTCACCATCAAAAGCCGCTTCTACCGCGGTGATACCGGCAACACGCCACCGGAGAATTTGAGTGACGAAGCGGCGGTTAAAGCAATGACGCATTTTTTCAAGAACGGCTTGAACGGCTTGAAGGCCAAGCTGGAGAAGTAAATTTTATGTCGTCATTCCTGCTTACGTGGGAGTGACAGAGCCAGGGACCTTTGTATGTGAATTTCAATCGCCTCCTGTAGTGAGCGGAGTCAACCCACAAAAAAATCGCCCCTTGCGGGGCGATCTGTTGTCTGAGGTTTTACGGATTGGGTCCGTTGTGGCAGCTAAAACAACTCACTTGATAACCCGCCGGCCAATTCTTAATACCAAACTCATCGGCATCAATGGTTTTCGCAACCTTTACCGCACTCAAGGGAGTGCCGGCGCTGGTTGTACCGTGGCAATAGCTACAGCTTGGCGTAGTGGCTGTGCCGTTTTTATTGGCGTCTTCGTGTTGCTTAACCCAGGCGTCACCGGTGGTATGCATGCCGTGCGGGCCGCCGTTTACCGTATTCGGCACCGTGGTATGGCAAGCCTTACATTCGGCTACCGTACCGGCGTGTCCTTGCACGGCGATGCTTTGCAGGTTTTCATCGGCATGTGTGGAGGGATACTCCGCATGCGTCGAACCGTGGCAAGCCTCGCATTGCAAGCCGCCGTGGCCTTTACTGAAGCGGTACAAGTTCAATCCGGGAACCGGCGTATTGGCATTGGTGGCAAAGGTATGATCTGTTGGCACAATCGCTTTGCCGGTGGTGTCGATGCCTGAAATCGCGCGTTTGCCGGGCGCGGCGCTATTGTGGCAAGACTCGCAGGTCGGCTCGTTGAACCAGCCTTGCCGAGTGGCACTACCGACCGCTTTCATATTGCCGTGACAGCTCTGGCAACTGATAGCAGGGTCGCCGCTGGCGTCCGTGGCGGTGGACATCGCACCACGCAGACACTGCGTTACCGATCCCGGATGACATTGGTAACAAGCGCTGCGGTTGTCCAGGCTATCCAGGGTTAACTGGGTGGCAGGGTCTTTTACATCGGCATGTTTTAAATGCAAGGACTGGGTGAATGGCGCAATGCCGGTCATGCCGCCCATCACCGTGGTCTTGTTTTCCTTATCGAAATAGGCATTGCTGGCATGGCACGCCACGCAAAGAACCGGTTGCCCAGCATCGGCCGTCGCCAGTAAGCCTGCTGATTTGTAGCCTTTGCTATTCAATGTGGTCAGTGCATCGTTGAATAATTTACTCCCCGCCTGTTTTTCATCATGCAGACGCAGAATGTTACGCTTCCAATCTTTGTCGGGATCGGCATCGAACACCCAGCCCGCCACCGGTTTGGCAGCCGTTTGTGCGGCATTGTTATTGGTGTCAGTGGATGCGTGGCAGCCTTTGCAAGTCATCTCGTCGCTGACCGGCAATACGGTGGTGGCGCTAGCCAGTACTTTACCGCTCAGCGCATCCTTGGCGACGACCTTAACGGTGGGATAGAAGTTCTTGTTACCTTTGTCGTCGAAGGGCGTCACCGGAATACCCTCGGCCTCGAACCAGCCGAACGCTGTGTTGTAGGTCATCGGCGCGGGTGTTAGGGATGGCGTTTTGTTGCCGGGCATGGGGTTTCCGCTGGCGAGTCCGTCCAGGTTAACCCCGACATCCGGTGCCGGATTCAAGCCTACCAACTCGCCGACCCAAGACCAGAAATTGGTTTTGTTGGCGCTGCTGGTATTGATAGAGCCGCTACTGTCGGCGACTGCTTCATAAGTCAGCAACACGTTGCTACTGACTAACTTGCCGTTTTTGTCTTTCAATTGCGCATGCAAAGTGTTGTAGGGCGGCAAGATTGCGAACACGGAAAAATCCAGGCCGTCCATGCAATGCATACCTAAGTCATTCCAGGCCAGCAGGGTGTATTCGCCGACAGCCGTGGTATTTAATACCGTCACTGCGACCGTTTTGGAGGTCTTGCTGTCGCGGATGGTCACCGTGGCCGAGCCGGCTTTAAGACCTTTTATGGTAGCGAGATTATTGGCATAGCCGACGCTGGCAATTGAGTTGTCCGACGATTGAACGTTTACTGTGCCGGAGGCGTTGGTGACCGTGACGGTGGCAGTGCCGCCCACATTGACCGCCAATACGGCCGGCGAAATCGTCAAGACGGGAGAAGGGGCGCTGATGACTTTGACTTCCACGCGCTTCGAGCTCTTACGATCTCTCACCGTGACCGTCGTAGAACCAGCTTTTACACCCTTGATGCTACCGATACCGCTGGCGTAAGTGACTGTCGCCACACTGGTATTACTGGATTTTACACTGATGCTTCCGGATGATTTTGTGACCGCAATCTTGGCTAGTTCACCCACGAAGATTTCGACGGAATTGGGTTTGAGTTCAAGCGCCTGGACGCTACCAAATTCGCATACACCCAGAAAAATCAGCAAAAGCTGAAATATAAATAGACGTGCATTCATAATATCTCCCATGAATACGTTTTGATCGGATGGGTAATCGTTAATGAATTGCCCATATGAATGGAAGCAAACGGCCAACATCCGATACCGCGTCGCTTCTCGATGATGCTTAATTACTTTTTTTAATAAGGTTATTCAGTCGGCACAATAACCATTCAACATGAATTGAAGATGAAAATATAATGAAGTAATGATTAAGACTGGCGCAGCTTTTAGACCCGGAAGGCTTGAATCGGGGGTCTTGAGCCAGTTGCTTGGGAAAGGGATTTGCAGGCTTACAACCGGGAGTTCCGGTCGCAAGCGCCCATTCACAGCGTTGTTAAACCGGTTAGCTCTGAGTCTATCGAAGCGCACACCGGCCTAGGCTTCGACTCGCTCAGCCCGAACGGCATGCCAGGGATAAATAGGGCCGGGTTAATAGGGAAGGGTCTGTTCCGCGCTAGCTGTGCTCATACAGTTCGCTGCCGGTATTGATAATACCTTGGCGACCAGCCAGCAGTGTCAATTCCGACATGGTTTTGACGTTTAATTTTTCTTTGATCGCCGTACTGTGGTTGCAGACGGTTTTGTAGCTCAAACATAATTTTTCCGCCGCTTGACGGGTACTCAAACCATTGGCCAGCAGGCAAAAAATGTCGAATTCGCGCGGCGACAGCGATTTAACCTTATATGCCTCATCCTGGCCGATAGCCATATTCACCGCCAATTGCTGCGCCAAAGCCGGTTCGATATACGTGCCGCCTTCCGCCAGCGTGCAGACTGCGGTCACCAGCGTGTCCGGCTCATTATTTTTGGTGATGTAACCTTTGGCGCCGGCCTTGATCGCGCGGGTGACATAGACCAGTTCGTTATGAATCGAAAATACCAATATCTTGCAATGGGGATAGCGAACCAATAAGCGCCGCACCGATTCCAAACCGCCCAGACCGGGCATGGATAAATCCATCACCACCACATCCGGCGTCTGCTTGTCATATACCTGGCAAGCGGTCTCGCCCCTATCGGCTTCATAGACGGCGCCTATTCGTTCCGACAAGGATAAATAAGTCTTGTAACCGGCTCTGACCACCGCATGGTCGTCTACTAATAAAACGCTGATTTTATTCGCCACTAACTACGTGTCCTGATTGGTTTTTGGTGTGGATGAGCAAGAAACGCCCCCGGCAGAACCGGTGCTATCCCTAGCTGGCGCTTCTTGCCCCGCCATGATGCCGATTTTTATGCCGGGAAACCATGGGAGCTTTTCCCGTTTTGCCACGGCGTGCGGCTGCGTGCGACCGGGAAAACTTCCAGGACTTTTTTCGCGGAATTCCCAGGCTATTTATGGATTATTCCGTAACGCCCGATAGGCCGCCTTCTTTACCATTTGCGCCAGCATGGCCCGGTAGGTCTAAGTCAATATTGTGTGCGACTTGATTGAGATTGCTGATGTGAAAAGTGAAGGAGATTTCTGCCGCAAAGCAAAATCTCGCGTCACGGATGGACGCCAAAATTAAGCGCAGCGTGTGATTGATTTTGCCCGGAAATGCCGATGGCGTTATCCGCTTTTAACGGAAGGCTCCCCTAACCAACCGATTTGCCGGGCCATGCAACCTAATAAACAACATAGGAGGATTCATGCAAATTTCACGGTTTGCCAAGCAGGTATCGACCACGGCCTTAGTCACGGCTGCGGCCTTGGCCGTGTCGTCATCGGCGCAAGCGAATAAAGAACTGGAACAACTAGCCAAGCAAAACACCAACTGGGTGATGCAGACCAAGGATTACGGTTCGACGCATTTCAGCGAAATGATCGACATCAACGCCAACAACGTCAAAAATCTGAAAGTGGCCTGGTCGTTTTCCACCGGCGTCTTAAACGGCCACGAAGGCGGTCCGTTGGTTATTGATGGCATCATGTACGTCCACACGCCGTATCCAAACAATGTGTTTGCGATCAGTTTGGACGAGCCGGATAAGATTTTATGGCAGTTCAAGCCCAAGCAAAATCCGGCCGCCCGCGCAGTGGCTTGTTGCGACGTGGTTAACCGCGGTTTGGCCTATGCGCCGGCCGGTAAGGATTATCCGGCCACCATTTTCCTGAACCAGTTGGATGGTCATGTGGTGGCGTTAAATGCCAAGACCGGCGAACTGCTGTGGAAAATGGAAAACTCCGATATTGCGATGGGCTCTACGTTGACCGTCGCGCCGTTCGTGGTTAAGGACAAAGTCATTGTCGGCACCTCCGGCGCAGAGTTGGGGGTCCGCGGTTATGCCACCGCTTACAACATTAAGGATGGCAAGCAAGCCTGGCGCGTTTACGCCACCGGTCCGGATGAAGACATCAAATTATCCAAAGACTTCAACAGCGCTAACCCACATTACGGCCAATTCGGTTTGGGTCTGAAAACCTGGGAAGGAGACGCCTGGAAAATCGGCGGTGGCACCAACTGGGGCTGGTACGCTTACGACAGCGACTTAGAAATGTTGTATTACGGCTCCGGTAACCCGGCACCGTGGAACGAAACCATGCGTCCCGGCGACAACAAATGGACCATGACTATCTGGGGCCGGGACGTCAACACCGGTGAAGCCAAATTCGGTTACCAAAAAACCCCGCATGACGAATGGGACTACGCTGGCGTTAACTACATGGGTCTGTCCGAGCAAATGGTCGACGGCAAAATGACCAAATTGCTGACGCATCCTGACCGCAACGGTTTGGTCTACACCTTGAACCGCGAAAATGGCAGCCTGGTTAACGCTTTCAAAATCGACGACACCGTCAACTGGGTGAAAAAAGTCGATCTGAAAACCGGTTTGCCAATCCGCGATCCGGAGTATTCCACCCACATGGATCACCAAGCCACCGGCATCTGCCCATCGGCGATGGGTTATCACAACCAGGGTATCGAGTCTTACGATCCCAATAAAAAATTGTTCTTCATGGGCACCAACCACATTTGCATGGACTGGGAACCGTTTATGTTGCCCTACCGGGCAGGCCAGTTTTTCGTGGGCGCGACTTTGAACATGTATCCGGGTCCGAAAGGCACTTTGGGTCAAGTCAAAGCGATGAACGCTGTTACCGGCAAAATGGAATGGGAAGTTCAGGAAAAATTTGCAGTGTGGGGCGGCACGACCGCCACTGCCGGCGACTTGGTGTTCTACGGCACACTGGACGGCTACATCAAAGCGCGTCATTCCAAAACCGGCGAAGAGTTATGGAAGTTTAAATTGCCTTCCGGTGTTATCGGCCATCCGATCACCTATAAACACAACAACAAGCAGTATGTGGCGATTTATTACGGTGTCGGCGGCTGGCCGGGTGTAGGTTTGGTGTTTGACTTGGCTGATCCGACTGCCGGTTTGGGTGCGGTGGGTGCTTTCAAGGAACTGGCGCATTACACCCAAATGGGCGGCGGGGTGATGGTGTTCGCGTTGTAGAAAGCTTTCCTGGTTCCCACGCGCTGCGTGGGAATTCAGGTTAACCGCGCTGCGGTGGCGATGATCTGCCGCAGCGCGGCTACTAAGGCGTTCCCGCGCAGCGCGTGGGAACGAGGCGACGAGTCTACTTAATTCCTAGAATCACTATGAAAACAAGCACACGCATTGTGGCTGCGTTGGCATTGGGCTTTGGTTTTTCCACAGTTCAAGCCGAACAGCCGGTTTTAAAAGTCTGCACGGCTGAAAACGAAATGCCTTACTCCAATAAAAACGGCGAAGGCTTTGAAAACAAATTGGCGCAGTATGTGGCCGAACAACTGGGCCGCAAATTGGAAACCGTCAGCTGGACAGATCCGCGCTACTTTATCCGCGATTACCTGGATAAAGGCTTGTGCGACGTGGTAATGGGCGTCGATGCCGGCGACCCGCGTTTGTTGACCACGGCACCTTACTACCGGTCCGGCTACGTGTTTATCAGCCGCGAAAAAGACGGGCTGGATTTGCAGAACTGGGATAGCCCGGCTTTGAAGCAAGCCCAGCGGATTGCTTTCGCACCGGGCTCTCCGGCCGAAACCATGCTGCGGGCCATCGGCCGTTACAACGATATGTTCAATTACCAACAAGAGTTGGCCGGCTTCAAGTCCAAACGTAACCAGTACGTCAAGTACGACAACGACAAACTGGTCAACGAAGTGGCTTCCGGCAAAGCGGAAATCGCCATCTTGTGGGGACCCGCCGCGGCCCGCTACGTGAAGGCATCGGCCACGCCGCTGACGATGACGCTCATTCCGGACAACGCCAAGCGCGCCGACGGCGAAAAAGTGGGTTTGCATTACAGCACTTCCATTGGTGTGCGTAAGGACGACAGCGCTTTGCTGGGGCAATTGAACAAAATCATCAAAGACGGGCAGGACAATATCGAAGCGTTGCTGGAAGCGGAAGGGATTCCGTTGCTGGATCAACCCGAAACCGCCGTGTCCATGAACTAAACAGGAAACCTTGAATGAAATTGAAAACATTTTTGACTGGCGCCGTGCTGTCGATGTCAGCGCTGGCGGCAACTGCTGTCCAGGCTGACATCACCCTGCGCCATGCCTTGACCGGGGAAGCGCTGGATTTGAGTTTTGCCAAAAAAGGCGGTAACACCGACAAATTCAAGCAATTTATGCAAACCGGCAAAAACCCTTACAACGGCGATGCCGAGGCAGCCAAGAAAGGCGAAAGCTTGTACATGACCGGTTGCTCGGGCTGCCACGGCCATGAAGCCGAAGGCAAACTCGGCCCCGGTCTGGCCGACGACTACTGGACTTATCCGCGCGGCCTGACCGACCAGGGTTTGTTCGAAATCCTGTTCGGCGGCGCCAACGGCATGATGGGTCCGCAGTATGTCAACTTCAGCACCGACGACATGCTGCACATCATGTCTTTCTTACGCAGCATTTACAAAGGCGATCCGAAGAAAGCCGAATGGCTGAAATAAACACCCTCACCCTAGCCCTCTCCCGGAGGGAGAGGTAGCTCAAGCCACTCAGCTAACTCCAGGCGACTTGAGTTTGCCTTGGAAGTAGGTATTGAACCCTCTCTCCATGGGAGAGGGCAGAGTGAGGGTTATCCAACAAATTACTTTAGGAGATCAACATGAACAAATTAGTAATGTTAGGCGCGGTACTGCTGGCTTTTGGCCTGTCCGGCGCGGCAAAAGCCTACGACGGCACCAAATGCAAAGAAGCCGGCAACTGCTGGGAACCGAAACCGGGGTATCCGGCACAAGTGGCGGGCAGCAAATACGACCCGAAACACGATCCCAACGAGCTGAACAAACAAGCGCAATCGATCAAGGAAATGGAAGCCCGCAACGCCAAACGTACTGAAGTGCTGGCGAAAACCGGCAAGTTCGTTTACGAGGTCGAAGGCCAATAAGCAACGGGTGGGTCGGGATGCGCAGTGCGCAAGCCGACAGTGACCACGAGGATAGAACCCTTAGGACGCCGCCAGGGACGGCGGTAACTAATGATGCGGAGGGAATCGAAGATTATTCTGCCGAAGCGAAGACCAAGGAATGCCCAAGGCAACGGCGCGCTCAACCCATGCAAGCTGTTTAAGAACTTCGCGAGTGCAGTAGCCCTTAAACAGCTTCTAAACGAAACCTCACGGCTCCGGGCCGTTGCTATGCCGCTTAGATCACGAAGGCCCGTTATCAGCGGCGCGTGTGTCTGCAATCGGCGGCATGGCAACCCAGCACCGGAGTTCTTTTTGCGGTATTGGCTTTAATCAACAGCGCTCAATTAGCTATGACAAGCAAGCAAACCCTCAGCGACTGGCGCGCCAGTGCGTTGCAGTTGGAACAACAAATCAACCATGTCGTCGTCGGCCAGCAAGCGGCGGTACGCAATCTGCTGATAGCCGTATTCGCCCGCGGCCATGTATTGCTGGAAGGCCAGGTCGGCGTCGGCAAAACCACCTTATTGCGGGCCATCGCCCAAGGTCTGGGCGGACACTACCAGCGTATCGAAGGCACCATCGACCTGATGCCGGCCGACTTGATCTATTACACCTATTTAAATCAAGAAGGCCGACCCTGCGTCGATCCCGGCCCTTTGCTGAAGCAGGGCGAACAGTTGTCGGTGTTCTTCTTTAACGAGATCAACCGGGCCCGGCCGCAAGTGCATTCGCTGCTGTTGCGGGTGATGGCCGAGCGCAATATCGGCGCGTTCAATCGCGAATACCGGATGCCGCACATTCAGGTATTTGCTGATCGCAATCGGGTGGAAAAAGAAGAAACCTTTGAATTGCCGGCGGCCGCTCGCGACCGGTTTTTCATGGAAATCAACATCAACACACCCAGTGACGACAAGGTGCTGGACGATTTGCTGTTCAATCCGCGTTACCACGATGTCGATGCCTTGATCGGGGAAATGGCCGCCAGCCAAATACCTTATTACCAGCTCAACGACTGGGCGGCGGCGATTCAAGACAGCATCCAGCCCAGCGCCGCGTTGCGCCAATACGCCTTGGATTTATGGAAAGCCACCGCCGATCCCTGCGCATTCGGCATCGCTTTAGCCGATGTGGAGATGAACAACCTGTTGCAGGCCGGCGCCAGTCCGCGCGGCGTCAGCTATATGATACGTGCCGCCAAAGTTCGGGCCTGGCTGGAAAATCGCGACAGCCTGTTGCCGGAGGATTTACAGGCGGTTTTCGCCGTCACCATGTCGCACCGGATATTCCTGAACCCGATGTATAGCTATCGCCAAGACGATATTGTTCCCACCTTGATAGACAGCATACTCAACCAAATCGCCGCACCGTAACACCCATGAATATTAAAACTGCTCTGCGCGCCATGCTGCCGCATGCCGGCCTTGGCCACTTATTGGAAACCTATTTAACCTGGTCCGGCGTCGGGTTTATTTGCTCGTTTATCGCCAGTAGTCTGGATAAACATGCCGACGTGCCCTATGCCGCGTATTACACCAGCGCCCTGAACGACGCGGTGGGTTTTAAATTCTGGATTTTATTGGCGGTGGTCGGCACCTTGCTGTTTTGTCTGAGCCTGCCGGTGTTATATCTATCGCTGCATTTTCCGGCACTGAGCGATTTCAGCCGGCGCTTGCGGCGGTTTACCTACACGTTTTTTTTGGTGGCCTTCGATGAGGGCGGTTTGATGATAGGCATTTTGACCGCCAATTTTATCGATACCAGCGAGCGCATCTCGCTGTTGGCTAACAAATCGTTTTTGTTCAGCGATGTCGGTTTTTTCACGATCCTGGCTTTGTGCCTGCTTAACTCCTTGCTATGGCTGTTCGGCGAAGCCATTCACAGCCGCAATCCGCAAACTTATTCCGGCGTGGTGGCCTTATTGATGAGGGTGCCGCTCAAATTTTCCATTCCCGGCTACTTGGTTGTGACGGCCGTGCTGGCGAATTTGGTTGTCAGCCAATAAGGTACTCGCTAAAACGATGTCGGCCACGATAAAGCCTTTCCAATACCGCCTGCCACGCCCGGCAGTCGGTGTATTTCCCGGCGCGCACCCCGGACAAATGGTCGGCAACGGCCAATTGTTCAAGCGCCATGACACCTTGATCGCCCGTCCGGACCCCAGGCGCATCGATCTGCGGGCCAGCCTGCTCGACCCGTTCGGAAATTATCAAGTGCGGGTGCAGCAGCAACACAGTGCTATCGACGTGTATTTGCTGGCCGATTTATCCGCTTCCATGCGTTTCGGCGGCGGCTATGACAAGCGCCGTGTAATGGCCGATATGCTGTTATCGATTGCCGCATCGGCCCTGGAATACGGCGACAACATCGGGTTTATTGTGGCTAACCAGCAGGTGCTCACCGACTGTTATTTGCCGGCTGGTAAACACCTAGGCCGGATTCAATCGACAGCAAAACGCCTGGAAACACTCGACCTGCAACCCGGCTCGGCAGGCTTGCTGCAAGCGCAACGCTATCTACCCAAGCATAGGGCCCTGGTGTTTCTGGCGTCGGATTTTCATTTTCCGTTACCGCAGTTGCAAGCCATTTTGCAAAACTTGCGTCGCCACGACGTGATACCGCTGGTGCTGTGGGACCCAGCCGAATACAGCCGGTTACCGGATTGGGGCCTGTTTCAAATTCAGGATCTGGAATCCGGCAAGCGCCGCACGCTGTGGCTGCGTCCCGGGTTGAAGCGCAAGATAGAACAGGCTTTTGCGCAGCGCCAAAGCCAATTGCAACACCATTTTCGGGCGTTTGGTTGCGAGCCGTTGTTTATCGAAAACGGCTATCGTGCGGCGGAGCTAACACAATATTTTTTACGGAGAGCAGGGTGATACAGGCGTTGCAGCGGATACGCTTCAGTTTGGCGTTGGTGATAGCGACGATGCTATTGGTAGCTTGTTCCGGTGCGTCCAAGCAGGCGCTGCACGATTATCAACTGCAAACACCTCGGCCGTTCGGCTATGTGATCGGCGATACCATCCCGCAGCGGATTGTGCTGGAAACGCGCGCCGGCATGCTCTTGGAGCGCAACAGTCTGCCGGCGCCGGGCCGTTTGAATCGCTGGTTACAACTGAACGCGGTAACCGTGCAGGAAACGGCCGGCAATGACGGCAAGCGCTATCAAATCGATCTGCAATATCAGCAATTTTACGCACCGCTGGAAGTGAAAGCCTTGAGCATACCCGGTTTCACCTTGCGCTTTCAGCAGCACGGGCAAACTCTGGAACAGCCGGTCGCGGCCTGGACCTTTACGACCGCACCATTGCGGGAATTAGTGGTCAGGCAGGATCAACACGGCGAATATATGCGCCCGGACCAAGCGCCGAGCTTGTTGGATGACGCGGCAATTGTCCGGCGCTTATGCGTGTCGCTGGTGGTGGCGCTGGGCATTGCTTTGCGTTTGGCTTGGCTTTACGGTTATTTACCGGGACTACCGAAACGCAGCGTATTCAAGCGCGCGCAGCGGCAACTGCAAACCCTTGGCTTGTCACAGTTGCCGCAAGGGCTGGGCGCTGTACATGCGGCATTTAACGGTCTTCACGGTAAGCCGGTGTTTTTGCACAAACTGGCCGAGTTTTATCAGGACCACCCGGAATATCGCAGCATCGCTGACGAATTGACTTGGTTTTTCGATTATTCCAATCGTTACTTTTTCGGTGACGCTTCGATAATGCCGCAAGAACACGATCTGCAAAAACTCAAAACCCTGTGCCTGCATTGCCGGGAAATCGAGCGAGGCAGCCGATGAATTTGGGCTTTGAGTATCCTTGGGTCTTGCTCGGTTTGGGCTTATGCCTGTTGCCGATGTTGAGAATGGGAGTGGTCGCCAACCCCTATCCCTGGCTGGCGATATTGCCTATCGACCCACTATCGCTGGCTATCAGCGCCTTGATCCGCTTGCTGGGCGTACTGGCGATAGGCGGGTTGAACCTGGGCTTGGCCGGTGCCTATCTGCAGGAACAGCAAGTGGAGCGCATCGGCCACGGCGCACACATCGTCATGCTGTTGGATCGCAGTAACAGCATGGACAACACCTTCGCCGGCAAGACGCCGGAAACCCAAGGCGAGGAATCCAAAGCCAACGCCGCCCGCCGCTTGTTGAATCAGTTTGTCGATCAGCGCACGCACGATTTGATAGGCATCGCCGAATACAGCACTTCGCCGCTATTCGTGCTGCCGCTCACTGAAAACAAAGCGGCCATTCATGCCGCGATAGACGCCACCGCCTTGCCGGCCTTGGCTTATACCAACGTCAGCAAGGGCTTGAGCATGGCCTTGGAGTTCTTCGATAGCCGGCCGGTGACCGGTTCGCGCATCGTGTTGCTGGTGTCGGACGGCGCGGCGGTAATCGATCCGGATAGTGAAGCAGCCCTGCGCGAGTTGTTCAAACAACGCCAAGTCAGTTTGTATTGGGTGTTTCTGCGCACCGCCAACAGCCCTGGCTTGTTTGAAGTGCCCGACGACCCGCGCGACGATAATGCTCAGGCCATGCCGGAACGGTATCTGCATCTGTTCTTTAACAGTCTGCATATTCCGTATCAAGCCTATGAAGCCGAAACGCCCGGTGCATTGCAGCAGGCCATTGACGACATCAACCGCTTGGAGAATCGGCCCCTGCATTATTTCGAGCGGATTCCGAAGCAGGATTTATCCACGCGCTGTTATGCCTGGGCGGCAGCAATGTTGCTGGGTTTGCTAGGCGTGAAACTCTGCGAGGCCAGACTGTGATCCGTAAGTTAAAACACTGGGCGCTGTGGGCCATATTGGCAGCAGCTTTATTAGTAACTCTGACGCAATTGCTGCAACTGTATGGCCTAGCCGGCCAAAATCGGCTGATCGGCCAATTACTGGCCGATCAGGATGTCGGCGCAGACGAATTGGCCACCTCGGCGCCGGAAGTACGCATGGCCAGAGCGGTTTATCTCAGCCGGCACCAACGCTACGACGAAGCCTTGGCGACGCTGAACCTGTTATTGCAGCAAGCCGGTGCCGAAGCGCAAGCGCAAACCCGTTATAACCTGGGTAATCTGTATCTAAGGCAAGCGATGCAGAAAGCCGAAGCGGGCAATGTCAACGAAGCGATGCCGCTACTGGGGTTGGCCAAGCAAGCCTATCGGGAAGCATTAACGCTGGACAGTCAGTTTTGGGATGCCAAATACAATCTGGAAGTGGCGATGCGGCTGCTGCCGGAGATGGACAGAATCAGCAGCGGCGACGAGCAGGACGATCTTAATCAACAGACACAACTGTGGACCACCTTGCCGGGCTTTCCGCGTGGCTTGCCCTAACTTGGCGCTTATCTTCCCGACCGATAATTTCGCTATATGACTATCGCCCCCAATCTTAGGGATTACCGTTTCTGGCTGCTAACAGCGGCCTTGCTGTCCTTGTCGGTAGTGTTTTTCCATCCGCAAACCAGCGCTCAAGTGCCACTGTACCGGCTGGTGTTTGTTGTCGACATTACCCGCAGCATGAACACCGAAGACTATCAGCTGGATAAACAGCCGGTCAGCCGCTTGCAGTTTGTCAAACAGGTGTTGCGCCAGGAATTGTTGAAACTGCCTTGCGGTTCGCAAGTCGGTTTGGGGGTGTTCACCGAACGGCGCTCGACGCTGCTGTTCGAACCGATAGACGTGTGTTCGGGATTTGCCGAGATAGACGCAGCGATTGCGGCGCTGGATTGGCGCATGGCCTGGGCTGCCGACAGCCGCATCGCCAGTGGCTTGCTGAGTACGCTGGAGCAGTTAAAAGACAAAGATCAGACCCTGGTGTTTCTCAGCGACGGCCAGGAGGCACCCCCGCCCAATCCGCGTTACAAACCCGATCTGTCGCCAGTTAAAGATAAGGTAAAAGGTGTGATCGTCGGCGTCGGCGGCGAGCAACTGTCGCCCATCCCCAAGTTCGATGCCAAGGGCCAACGCCAGGGCTTTTACAAACCCGAAGACGTGCCGCATCGTTCGTCCTTTGGTGAATCGGATCTAAATCCCGAGAATATCCAGGGCTACAACGCCCGCAACGCACCTTTCGGCAGCGAGGCGGCAACCGGCGACGAGCATATGAGCCGGCTGCACGAAAGCTATCTCCGTCAGCTGGCTGCTGAGAGTGGTTTACGGTATCGACGTCTGAGCGATACCGACAGTCTGGATCAAGCGCTGCAACAAGCCGAGTTTGCCAAGCCTGGCACGCACACCGTCGATAGCAGCTGGCGCTATGCCGGTCTGGCTTTGTTGTTTCTGGTGATGGTGTATCTAAAGTAGCTCAATCGCCCGCCACGGTATCCACCAACAAAATCCGCTCGCTATCTAGGCGTAAAGACAGGGTTTTACACAGCAAGCTGGTTTCAAAATCCATGTAGCGCTCGGAAGTGACGACCCGATTGCGGTCGCCGCAGTTTTCCAATGCCAGCAATTGAAAGAAATAAGGGCGCCAGGACCAGTTAAAACCGATTTTGCGCGGATCGGTGAACCATTGGTTTTCCTTGAAATTAAAATCCGGCGAAATCTGGTCGCCCTGGTTGTTGCACAAATAAAAACGAATCACGCCGCTATCGGTAAAGTTCCAGCTGACCAGTTCATTCAAGTTAAAGTCGTCCTGCAAGGTTTCGGCCAGCTTGTAAATCAAGGTTTTGGTGGTGTTGATGGCGCTGACTTTCTTTTGCACCTTAACCAGCGTGTTTTTCAAAAACTTAGTGCGCAATGAGGCGATGTGTTGTTCGTAAAGCTCGGCCGGTTGAAAATCGGCTTCGGCTTTGGCAAACAAAAACCCCTGCATGAATTGCGCGCCGCAGTTCAAACTAAATAAAAACGCTTCGTCAGATTCCACGCCTTCGCAAATAATCCGGCAGCCGGTGCGTTTACCCAGCCGCGAGATCATATGAATGATGTCGCCGGCGATGCCGCCCTTGGTGGCCAGTTTGAACAGCCGCATGTCGATTTTGATGATGTCGGGTTGAATGGCGATCACCCGTTCCAGCTGCGAGGCGCCGGCGCCGAAATCGCCGATAGCCACACTCAAGCCGTGTTTGCGGTAGCGCTGTACGATTTGTTTTAACTTTTGCGGATCGACATGCGCATTGGAAATTTCCACGATGATGCGTCGCCGGTCGATATTCAACTCGTCCAACATCCGTAGCGTGGGCAGCGTGTTTAATTGGCGCAGATTTTCTATCCAGGCCGCGGAAATATTCAGCGCCAGATAGCTTTGCGTATCGGCCAATTCCGAGAACTTTTCCAGGGCTTGCCAGCGTACCTGCCTGTCCAGCTCGATACGGGTTTTGGCATCGACCTCGGCGGAAGAGAACAGGGCACCGGCGGAAACCACTTTGCCTTTGTCGTCGTATTGGCGGGCCAGGGCTTCGTAGCCGACGATTTTGCCGCTGGCCACCGAAATAATGGGTTGGAAATACGGAAATAACTGTGTTTTAGCTTGCATCGTCCCTTGGGCTATCAATTTAACTGGGTTTGGGTAAAAACTCCTTCAACTCCGCGACGCAGGAACCGCAACCGCTACCGGCGCTCAAACAGGCGCTGATGTCGGCGACGCTTTGCAGTTGCTGGGTTTGCACCGCGTGTCGGATAGTTTTTTCGCCCACATTGAAACACGAACAGACGATTCGGCCAATATCGGCTTCACCTTTTGGTGGCAGTCCGCTCAGCAAGCTCAGGCGCTCTGCTCGGCTCAACTCATTTTTAGCGAATAAACTGCCCAGCCAGCCAGGCTCGGGCAGTTCGCAATCCGGTCCGACGAACAAACAGGCTTGTAATTCGCGATCCGGTAAATAAGCGGTGCGGTAATAGCCGGCTTGTTGGTCGCTGTATTCCAGCCAGCAGTTATCATCATCAATATGTCTTGTGTCAGCGAGCAGCGCGCGGCTCCAGGCCCGCCAGTCCTTGGCGGGTTCGGTAGACGCTAACTCGTAACGAAAATAGCGGTCGCCGCGCACACTGACTTGATACTCGGCCCCGCCAATTTGCAAGGGACGGCGCGACAAAATAGTGGCATACCAACGTGCCGGGCAGGCATAGATTTTGGCCGGTGTTTGCTTGCTTTCCGGTTGCCCGGAATAGGGATCGACCACCGGATTGACCACGGCGCCCATGCGGCCGTGGCTGCTGAGTTGTTCGGTCCAGTGCATAGGTACGAACAGACTGCCGATTTGTTGCCCCGGATTGAGATCGACGCGGGCCAGCATACTGCCCCAACGGCTTTCTATCTGCGCCAGACTGCGCGCGCTTAAGCCGAGGCGTTCAGCGTCGGCGGGGTTTATCTCGACGAAAGGTTCCGGGCGGTGCGCGTTTAATTTGGCGGCCAGACTGGTGCGGGTCATCGTGTGCCATTGGTCGCGCAGGCGGCCGGTATTCAGCGTAAACGGATAATCGCTATCCGGCGCATTAACCGGCGGACGCGGGGTAATCGGGATGAAGCGGGCTTTACGATTGCTTGTGTAGTACTGGCCGTCAGTAAACATTCTGGCTATGCCTGCGGTTTGCTCGTTGGTGACCGGCCATTGCACCGGTTGCAGCGCGTCATAACCTTGCCCATCCAAGTGGACAAAGGCCGATAAATTAAAATCGCGTAACTGATGCTCGTCATCGTTTTCGAAGGCCGACAGCGCGGCGTGTTCACGAAAAATATCGGCGCTGGATTGGTAATTAAACGCATCGCTAAAACCCATGCGTTGCGCGACTTGGCTGATGATCCACCAGTCGTGTTTGGCTTCGCCGGAGGCCGGAAACAAGGGCCGTTGTCGAGAGATGCGCCGCTCCAGATTGGTGACGGTGCCGTCTTTCTCGCTCCAGCCGGTGGCCGGCAGCAGCACATGGGCTAACTTGGCGGTATCGGTGTTGGCGATGCAATCGGAAACCACCACCAATTCGCATTGCTGCAGAGCACGTTTCACTTTGTCGGCGTCGGGCATCGATACGACCGGATTGGTCGCCATGATCCATACGGCCTTGATTTGACCGGCGGCAATGGCGTCGAACATGGCCACGGCCTTCAAACCTTGTTTGTCGGCGACTTTGTCACTGCCCCAAAAGCGGCCGACTCTATCGACGTGTTCCGGGTTTTCCAGGTCCATATGCGCAGCCAAGGTGTTGGCCAAGCCGCCCACTTCGCGGCCGCCCATCGCGTTAGGTTGGCCGGTAAACGAGAACGGTCCCATACCCGGCTTGCCGATGCGGCCGCTGGCGAGGTGGCAGTTGATGATGGCGTTGCATTTATCCGAACCTGAGCTGGATTGGTTGATGCCTTGCGAATAGACCGTGACGGTTTTCTCGGTGCCGGCAAACCAGTCGAACAGTGTGGCGACTGCTTCGCTAGGCAAGCCACAGCCTGCGGCGACCTGCTCGATACTGCCGGCGGTTTTCACAGCTTCTTGCAATGCGGCCTCGAAACCTTCGGTATGCGTGTCTATATAAGTCTGATCGATCCGGCCGTTTTGCGCTAAATAAGCCAAAATGCCGTTGAACAATAGCGCATCCATGCCCGGTTTAACGGGCAGATGCAAATCGGCGATGTCGCAACTGGCCGTGCTGCGCGGATCGATCACCACGATTTTTAAATGGGGATTGGTTTCCTTAGCCTTGCGAATGCGTTGAAAGGCAATCGGGTGGCACCAGGCGGCATTGGAGCCGACCAGTAAAATCAATTCGGCCAGTTCCAGGTCTTCGTAATTGCAAGGCACGGTATCGGCGCCGAATGCGCGTTTGTAGCCCACTACCGCCGAGGACATGCACAAACGGGAATTGGTATCGATATTAGCGGTGCCGATGAAGCCTTTCATCAATTTGTTAGCGACGTAGTAATCCTCGGTCAGCAATTGGCCTGAGACATAAAACGCCACCGCTTCGGGGCCGTGCTGCGCAATAATGTTATTGAAGCGTTCCGCGACATGATCTAAAGCTGACGCCCAATCGACTTGTTTCCCTTGAATGCTGGGGTAGAACAGGCGATTTTCCAGCGACACGGTATCGCCCAGCGTCGCGCCTTTGGAGCAAAGTCTGCCGAAATTGGCCGGGTGCTTACTGTCGCCTTTGATACAGACCCGGTGTGTCGCGTGGTCTTCTATCGTGGCTTCGATGCCGCAGCCGACGCCGCAATAAGGACAAGTGGTTTTGATGGTGTTCATGGGTAAAGGAATTTAAGCCGCGCGCGCGAGCGGGATTCTGCCGAACATCAAGCGGTCGCGGATCGCGGCAATCGGCGTGCTTTCTTTAACCAAATTCAGATACCAGGCACTGTCGCTGGTATCCCCGTACAAAATAACGCCGACGACGACGTCGCCGCGCAGGACGATTTTTTTATAGATGCCCAGGCCGTGGTCAATCAACTGCAAAATCTGGCATTCGCTGTCGCCTTCGAAATCGCCTACCGAGAATAAATCGATGCCTGTGACTTTCAGCATGGTGGCGGACGATAAGGTTTTAAATTGGCTGTCGACTTTACCCGCCAGTTGTTGGGCGCAGACTTTGGCTTGTTCGTAGACCGGCGCGACCAAACCGAACAGTTCGCCCCGATGCTGCACGCATTCGCCGACCGAGAATATCGCCGGGTCGCTAGTCTGCATGCCGTCGTCGACTACGATGCCGTGCTGACACGCCAGGCCAATGCGTTTCGCCAGACTGATATTGGGTTTGATACCGGTGGACATGATCAGCATGTCGGCCGGTAAAACACTGCCGTTACTTAAAGTCACCGCGCTGATATGCCCGTCCTGACTGTCTATGCGTTGGATGGTGGTACCCAGATGAAATTGAATGCCTTTATCCGCCAATTGCCGTTGTAAAAACGCCGCAGCTTTACCATCCAATTGCCGGTTCAACAAATGGTCGGCACGGTTGATGACGCTGACTTGCATACCGCGTTGCAATAAGCCGTTGGCGGCTTCCAGACCCAGTAAACCGCCGCCCAGAATGACCGCATGGCGTTTGCTGGCGGATTTTTCGATCATGGTTTCCACGTCGGCGATGTCTCTAAAGCCCAATACGCCTTCGACGTCGCGGCCCGGTATGTCCAGCATCAGCGGCAAGGAACCGGTGGCGATCAACAGTTTGTCGTAAAACGCACAGGTGCCGTCGTGGGCGATGACACAGCGGCGTTCGCGATCCACATCGACAACCGCTTTGTCCGGTCCGCAATACAAGGTCACGCGGTTTTTTAGATACCAATCGAAATCGTGAATCATGATGTCGGCAACGCTTTTGGCGCCGAACAACACCGGTGTCAGCATGATGCGATTGTAGTTGCCGTGCGGCTCGGCGCCGAACACGGTAATGTCGTAGCGATCCGGTACGGTTTGAATCAATTCGTCAACGGTGCGCATGCCGGCCATGCCATTGCCTATCACTACCAATTTGAGTTTCATGATGTTGTCGGTACTATTTGCGAAGATCGTTGGGAAATCGGACGCAAACTGTGCAAAACAGTTTGCGCCGCTGTTGCCTAGAAGCTGACGTTGCCTTGCATCCAAATCACTTGGGTGTCCGGGAACGCCGGGTTATCACTGTTAAAGTTCGCGTACTTGGCTAACAGCGAGTAATGTTTGCCAAACTTTTTCAGGGCCTGAAAATCCCATTCCTTACCGTATTCAATTTTGCCGGTATCGTCTTTAAAGTCGTGATAGACGCCGGTAATGATCAAGCTGTCGTTCATCGCTTTGTAGCTGGCGGTGGCGAAGACGTCGCGGATACCATTAGCCGGTGTAGTCAAAAATAAATCCGCCCACCCCTGGAAAGCGTGATTGGTGCCCAGCGGGGTTTGGAAAGATTTGCCGGCTCCGTAGCCGTTTAGCTGCTCCACGGCACCTGATACGGTCAGGTTGTAAGCACTGGCCCCCGCCATCAGATTGAAGCGGTCGGCCTGGTAGTGGTTGGGGTTGTCGCCGTAGTCCGATTGTTTGCTCCATTCGGCCGTGTAGATGGCATTGACAGTGTCAAAAAACTGCGGCGATTTGCCGTCGAAGCGCAAGCCGTAGGTTTGCGAGGAGTTAGCGTAGTTAGCGCGTTCGCGGTAATCCAGCCAGTATCCATAACCGATCAGGTTGCCCCAGTCATTAATCTTGTAATTCAGGTTTAAAAACGGCGCGTTTATCGAATGCGTTTCGCCGAATATGTTTTGGATGTGGTCGATATAGCCGACGTTTGCTGTCAGCCCGAACAAGGTCTGATTATTGTGGGTGATCAGAATCGAATCATAGGTCATTTCCATCTGCCGCCAGCCGACGTTACCGATGAAGCGGTCGTCGTCCAATTTGATGCGTTGCCGGCCGACTTTGATCAGGGTGTCGGCGATGCCTTTGTAGCTGATCCAGAATTGATTCAGCTCGTTGCGGGCCGGATCGGCAATGACGGCATAGTTGCGGTCACGGTTCGAGGTAGTACCGCCGCGGTCGTAGTCGGCTTGCGCCGCGTAGAGGCCTTCGTATTCCGCGTAACCTTGGAAATCGTGAAAAACCGGCGTCAGGAAACCCAGCCGCAGGCGCACCGTATTGGCGTTGGCGGTTTCCACCGGCTGGCCGCCCATATTGGCGGGTTTACGAACAGAGTTGTCTTTATCGACATTCTCCCAGCGGTAGTTCAAATCCATTTTTACTGCGCCGTTGCTGCCGTAATGGTAGAAATTCAAGGCGTCTTCCACCTCTTTGGTAATGTCGGCGGCGGCCGGCAGGCTGAAGAAGGTGAGTGATAATAGTGTCGCCGGTAACGTGCCGGTTGGACGTTTGAGTGTTTGCGGCATAAGGCCCCCTAGGAAAACAAGCGGTTATAAATTAATGGGTGTGATCGCATTCGGACAGGAAGGTCAGCAAGCTCTCCCGGTACTTGTAGTAATCCGGATGCTCCAGCAGGGCCTTGCGAGTACGCGGCCGAGGCAGGTCGATTTCTTGAATTTTGCCGATTTTGGCGTGCGGGCCGTTGGTCATCATCACCACTCTGTCAGCCAATAGAATGGCTTCGTCGACATCGTGCGTCACGACGATCGCGGTGACGTGGGTGCGTTCCCAGACTTCCATCAATACTTCCTGCAATTCCCAGCGGGTCAACGAATCCAGCATACCGAACGGTTCGTCCAGTAGCAGTAATTTGGGCGACAAGGCAAAGGCGCGGGCAATACCGACGCGCTGGCGCATGCCGTTGGACATGTCCCCGGCTTTTTTAAACATCGCATCGGCCAGACCGACCCGGGTCAGGTAGTATTCGACGATGTCCTCGCGTTCGTCTTGCGAGGCATGTGGGTAGACTTTATCCACGCCCAGCATCACGTTTTCGAAGGCGGTCAGCCAGGGAAACAGGCTAGGAGCCTGAAACACCACGCCGCGATCCGGACCGGCGCCGCTGATTTCCCGGTTATCCAAAATAATGCCGCCTTCGGATATTTCGTTCAGGCCGGCGGTCATCGACAACACCGTGGATTTCCCGCAACCGGAGTGGCCGATGATGGAAATGAATTCGCCTTTCTTCATTTTTAAATCGAAGCCGTCCACCACTTTCACGGTACTGTTGCCGTCCGGGGTAGGGTAGATTTTGGACAGATTGGAGAATTCCAGATAGCGGGCCTTGCCCAGATCGCGGGCGCTGGGTTTTAGCGCCGAGGTATCCAGCTTCCAGTCGTTACTGGTATTGGGGCGGACATCCGGTAGCTTGAGCTTGTCGCCAGCGTCGGCTTGGGCTTTTTCCATGCCGATATTCATCAAATAGCGGGTGATTTCCGCGCGCAGGCGTTTGAATTCATCGTTATGGTTTAAAGCGGTGCGGTCGCGCGGCCGCTCCAGGTTGACCGTAAAGGACGGGCCAAAGCTGGCATCCGGGCCGGGATTGAGTGGAATGACCCGGTCGGCCATGTAAATGGCTTCATCGACGTCGTTGGTAATCAAGATGACAGTCTTTTTATCCTGTTCCCAAATTTGCAGAATTTCGTCTTGCAAGTTGCCGCGGGTCAACGCATCCAGGGCGCTGAGCGGTTCGTCCAGCAGCAAAATATCCGGGTTGGCGGCCAGCGCCCGGGCCACGTTAACACGCTGGCGCATACCGCCTGACAACTCGGCGGGTTTTTTGTCCATCGCCCGGCCGAGGTTCACCATTTTGACGTACTTCTCGGTATGCGCGCGGCGTTGTTCCGGCGTCCAGTCCTTAAAGATCGCATCTACCGCCAGCGCCACGTTTTCGTAAACGGTTAGCCAGGGCATCAAGGAATAGTTTTGAAACACCACGCCGCGATCCGGGCCGGGTTCGGTGATGGGCTGGCCTTGTTTCAATAGTTCGCCGCTGTCGGCATGGATTAAACCCGCAATCATCGATACCAAGGTCGTTTTGCCGCTGCCGGAAAAACCGACAATGGCGATAAACTCGCCTTCGCGAATATCCAGATTAATGTCTCTGAGGATGGAGGTTTTGTCTTTGCCTTCTCCGTAGGATTTACAGACATTTTTTAACTCTACTAGCGGCTTATACGCATCGTTGGCGGGAACGGAAGACATAGCGGATTGTTTGTGCATGGAAAGTTCGATGATTTTGGCTTGGGCGGCGCTCATGACGGCATCCTCAGATTTTTTGGAACGAGAACAGGTTTTGTAACGAGTGCATTACCCGGTCGAGAATGAAGCCGATAATACCGATGGTAAATACCGCCACCATGATCCTGCTCAAGGAATTGGAACTGCCGTTTTGGAATTCATCCCAGACGAATTTGCCCAGTCCTGGGTTTTGCGCCAGCATCTCGGCGGCGATCAAAACCATCCAGCCCACGCCCAAGGATAGGCGCATCCCGGTAAAGATATAAGGCAATGCCGAAGGCAGAATGATGCGTTTGATCTGCGTGGCCCAATCCAGTCTTAACACTTTGCCGACGTTGACCAGGTCGCGGTCTATCGATGACACACCCACGGCGGTGTTGATCAGCGTTGGCCATAAAGAGCATAAAGTCACGGTGATGGCCGAGGTGACGAACGATTTGGCGAACCAGGAATCGTCGTCAGTGACATAGATGGCGCTCACCACCAAGGTGACGATGGGCAACCAGGCTAGCGGCGATACCGGTTTGAAGATTTGAATCAAAGGGTTAAACGCGGTATTCAACACCGGACTCATGCCGCAGATGATACCTAGAGGCACGGCAATCAGCGTAGCGATGATAAAGCCGGCGAATACGGTGCGCAGGCTGGTAAATATTTGGTCCAGATAAGTCGGTTTGCCGGTGTAGGGGCGGGGCTTGATTTCCGCTTTGGGGTCTTCGGCCAGTTTTTCTTTATTCCGTAATTCCTGGCGTTCGTAAAACTCGGCCATTTTGGTTTTTTCCGCATAGTGTTCGGTCACCAAGCCGCTGACTTCCGACCATACCGCGACCGGGCCGGGAATGGCGCCCAAACTGGTGTTGATGCGTGCGGCAGTGACGCTCCAAAATCCTAAAAACAAGATGAAAGCGATGATGGGGACGCCCATGACCAGCCATAATTGACGCATTTGTTGGGCAGGGTTTTCGCCAGCGGCGATTTTGACCAAGGGTACGAACCAAGTCAGGCCGGTGATGTTGAAAAATTTGATCAATGTATTAGTCATGTCTTTGCTCGCTTGTCTTAATGGTGTCGGTAAAAAGGATGCGTCCATGCATCAACATACGATCCTTGTGTAGAGCACCCACCAGAGTTTCTTAGTCGACAATCTTGCCGCCGGAGACGGTTTGTTTGCCTTTCAAGCCAATCGGAAATTTGGCTAGATAATCGTTAGGTTTGTTGGCATCGAACGGAATTTTGTCGATGAAAAAGTTTTGTGAAGGCTTGATGCCGGTGTCGGCCGGAAAATCTTCCGCTTTGGCTTTACCCTCGGCCACCAATTCTTTCGCCGCAGCCAAATAGATATCGGGGCGATAAACTTTTTTCGCGGTGTCGAGATACCAGTTATCCGGTTTTTGCTCGGCGATCATGCCCCAGCGCCGTAATTGCGTCAGGTACCAAACCGCACTGCTGTAAGAGGGATAGCTGGCGCCGTGACGGAAGAAGGTGTTGAAGTCGGGCAGGGAGCGTTTGTCGCCTTTTTCGTATTCAAAGGTGCCGTTCATGCTGGCCGCCAGTACTTCAACGTCGGCGCCCACATATTGTTTTTGCGACAACATTTCAATCGCTTCCTTACGGTTTTTGTTGCTCTCGGCATCCAGCCAGATCGAAGCGCGGATCAAGGCTTTAGTGACTGCCAGATAGGTGTTGGGATATTTCTCGGCCCAAGAGCTGGTCACGCCGAACACTTTTTCCGGAGTGTCTTTCCACAATTCCTCGTCGGTGATCACCGGCACACCGATGCCTTTAAATACCGCTTGCTGGTTCCACGGCTCGCCGACGCAATAGCCGAAGATGGTGCCGGATTCCAGCGTCGCCGGCATTTGCGGCGGCGGCGTGACCGACAACAAAGCATCGGCGCTGATCTGGCCGGAAATGTCTTGCGGTGGCGCATAGTAGCCGGGATTAATGCCGCCAGCCGCCAGCCAATAGCGCAGTTTCAGGTTGTGGGAACCGGCCGGAAAAGTCATCGCCATATTGAATGGCTTGCCTTCGGCTTTATATTTGTCCACTACCGGTTTCAGATAATCAGCCTTAATCGGATGCACCGGTTTGCCGCCCTCCATTGGCACATTGGCTTTCATTTGTTTCCAGATGTCGTTGGATACGGTGATGGCATTGCCGTTGAAGCCCATGCTGAAGGCAGTCACGATGTCGGCCTTGGTGCCGAAGCCGATGCTGGCCGCTAACGGTGCCGGCGCCAGCATGTGCGAACCGTCCAGCTCGCCGTTCACAACCCGGTCCATCACCACTTTCCAATTGGCTTGTGCTTCCAGTTGCACAAACAGGCCTTCCTCTTCAAAAAAACCTTTTTCCGCAGCCACCGCCAGCGGGGCCATGTCGGTCAATTTGATAAAACCGAACTTCAAATCTTCTTTTTCCAGTTTCCCGGCGGCGAAGCTGTGGTTGGAAAAGCCTAATATGCCCAGCGCAACCACCGAGCTGAAAGCGGCGGCAAGTGTCTTCGGGGTGAAAATGCGGTTCTGTTTCATGTCGGTTCCTGTCAATTGAGAAAAACGGGCCAAAAAAAAGGCGTCTATGTCCGACTTGTTTGCAAGCCTGACAGTAGACGCCTTTGTCTTTAGTGCTCAACAGTGAGCGGGGTTTGGGTTTACCACTCCTACACTGGAGTATTGCTGCTTACTAAGCAATGCTGATGCCAGTTTAATGACTCTTGTGATAACTATATGTAAAAAACCATTATAAACAGTGTGTTACACCTATTTTTGGTGAGTCTGTTTTTAGAGAAATTTGCGGGTGCATCTTGGCATGCAGAAAAATCATGCACTCTATTGATTCGGAAGTGCTTTTTTTGCACATGCGTGGTGCGCACCGGAATGGGGAGGCTCGCCGAGACATGCGGAAGAATTAGCGGTATTGCTAAGGTCGCGGGTCTGCGATGTAGGATTGGCCGGGCCGATATGAGCTTCCCGGTGGCTGGATAGGCATTTTGCCAGGTGTAAACCTGCCGGATAATGGCAATATTTCATTTAGGTGCACGAGCGAAGCAAATTGATACAATTCGTAGCAATGATGCTCGCCGTCTATGAAACAGAATAGGATGCAGCGAGTTTTAGGTAGACGAGTCAATCGAATTTAAGCTGGGGCGGATTATGAAATACATCGTAAAACAAATTGCCGATGACTTTATCTTTGAAGAAATGGAGCAGGCCAGGAAGCAGTTTGTCGAGGCGCTGAATTACACCATGGAAAGCGCTACGATATTTTTCGATAAAAATCCTACCAATCCGCTGGATTTTTTTATTGCCTACGATTTTCAGCAAAAGCACGGCGACCCGGTGGTGTATGGGTTTAATTTGCGGGATGAAATGATCCGAATTTTTAGTTTGGACGACAACAAAACCCATTCATCTCAATCAGCCCTGGCAATCAGCCAACAGCTAAAAAAACTGGCTGAGGAACTTGAAGAGCGTTACGACCCGGAACCGACCAAGACCATCGCCGAAACCCAAGAGAAAAAAGACAGACAATATGCCAGCAGCATCAATCGGTCTTACCGCGATGTACTCAGAGAAGCGCTAGAACACGACCGAGCCGAGCAATTGCGGAAAGCCGAGGCTGAGACTGCAGCGGCAGACGACGGCTATCAAAGGCATACGATTTTACTGGGCAGTAAGAGTGCGGCTAAATCCTAAGCCCGGTCCGTAAATATCGTCGCTCCCGCGCAGTCCGACATTCACGTGACAGCGCTTAGCTGCCACATCACACTGCTAAGCCAATTTCCGGCTGACAAGACCAAAACGGTATTTTGAAAACGCCAGACAAACTCACTGCGGATGCATTGATTAGAGAGGGACCCGCAGCAGGGTTAATGCCACTATTGAAACGTGTTTAAGCAACTGCTTTGCGCTTTGGAGTACCCAATACCCCATCAAACCAGAGAGGAACAGCCAATCCGCTGACTGTGCGTGGACTTGTCCTCACCGGTTCGAGTGTTGTGTTTGGCTAGTATGCTCTGCATTTACACCGACAACATCCAGCCGTTTGCATAAAAAATCTCAAACTCCCGGAACAGCACGAAGAATCTGCCGAATTTGATTTTGCCTGTCCCGGCTTCATTCAGATCGGCGACGGTGCCGTCGCCATACCAGTTACTGTGGATGACATCGCCGATTTGTATTTTTTCGTAGGTTTTCATGACGCGCCCCTGGTTATTTAATGACAAGCAGTACGCAGCATAAAAAATGCCAAAACTATCGAATTAAACGGGGTTTGGGGTAGCGGGCGGCCAAGCCTTGCAGGCTGCGGCCTGAGTGCGGAGAGCTTGATAGGGCCTGATACAGAAAAGCCGGTTTCCGACTGCGATCGTTACGGAAAATCGTCACCGATACGATATTTAGTAGCTTATTGGCCCCATGCGGCTTTCAGACTTAAGATTTCCGGCATTATCTCCAAAAACAAGGCCAGCAAGCGCGGATCGAAATGACTGCCGGCCATGCTTTGCATCGACTTTAAAGTCTCTTCCAGCGGCCACGGTTCTTTGTAGGGACGTTTCGTCGTCAAGGCATCGAACACGTCGGCAATCGCCACGATTCTGGCAGATTCCGGGATCGCCTCACCGGCCAAACCCAACGGATAGCCGCTGCCGTCCCATTTTTCGTGGTGATGGCGGGCGATTTCGGCGGCCATTTTGAAGACCGGATTGTCGCTTTTGTTCAGAATGTCGTAGCCGATTTGCGAATGCGATTGCATGATCGGCCATTCCTCTTCATTAAGCGCCCGTGCCGCTTTTAAAATGCCGTGCGGAATGCCGATTTTGCCGGTGTCATGGGTGGGCGCGGCCAATTCCATCATCGCAACTTGCGATGGCGTCCAACCGGCGGCGCGGGCCAGTGCCGCCGAATAGGCAGCCATGCGCCAGATGTGGTCGCCGGTGTACGGATCGTTATAGTGGCCGGCATCGCCGAGCATTTCGATGGCGGCGCGGGCGAGTTGGTCCAGCTCGTCTACTCGTACCAGCGATAAATGGGTTTGCACCCGGCGCAACACGATGGGGCCGGAGACCGGTTTTTGGATGTAATCGACCGCGCCGACATCGAAACCGCGCGCCTCGTTTTCCATTTCTCCCATCGCGGTAACGAAAATCACCGGGATTTTCGCGGTCAGCGGATCGGCTTTTAACTGCGTGCATACTTGGTAGCCGTCCATGTTCGGCATCATGATGTCCAGCAGAATAATGTCCGGTTGATGTTCCCGGGCGGCGGCCAAGGCTTTTTCGCCGTTGATGGCAAATAGCAGTTGAAAGTGGTCCTTGAGTATTTGCTGTAACACTTTTAAATTGTTCGGTTCGTCGTCGACCAGCAATACTTTGTAGCTGTCTTTCATGGCTTATTCCTTAAACGTGATCGCTAATTTATCCGCCAAGCGATTAACTTGGATTTTCGCGGCGTCGAAATCGAAACTATCCACTTCAAAACGGATGGCTTTCAGCTCGGTTTCGTCGAGAAACGCGCTAAGCCTTTGTAAAACCGGTTCGACGTGGTCAGGATTCAAGCTGTCCAGCGCGGTGTTTAATTGCTGTAAAAGGCTGCCGACCTGATCGGCATCGAAGGCTATTGCGGCGACGGCGACCGGTTTGCTCGGCAGTTTTAGTTGGTGTATGGCTGCAACAGCGGCGTTTAGCGCGGCGTCCAGCGTCTTGATCAATTCCTGGATATTTTGCAGGTCGCCGCTTTTGAATTGCGCGTCAACCTCGGTTGCCAGACCGGCGATAACGGTTAAGGCCAGATTGCCCGCCACGCCTTTTAACGCATGGGCGATGCGCCGGACCGCTTCCGGATTCTCCGGGTGCTCCTGTAAATTACGTAGTAATTTTCTGCCGTCCGCGCCATGTTGTTCGGCAAAATTTAGTAAGGCATCGGCATAAATCAGTGGGTCCAGCCAGGTTGCCAAACCTTTTTCGTAATCGGCGAAGCCCGTCAACGGCGTAAAGTCCACGGCAATTTTTACTGGTTCGGCAATATTCACGCCGGTGTTGGCAATGCCGTGCCCCTTGGGCACTAGCCGTTCCATCTGCGTTAATAAATCGTCGACATCGATGGGTTTGCCGACGATGGTGTCTATACCGGCATCCAGTGATTCACGGCGTTCATGGCTCAATACGCTGGCGGTCAGGGCCAGAATCGGGATATGGCTACCGCTGGCTTGTTCCAGTTTGCGAATTTGCCGGGTGGCGGCTATGCCATCCAGCACCGGCATTTGCAAGTCCATCAGAATCAAGTCGTAGTCACCGCTTCGAAAGGCGTCCACCGCTTCCTGGCCGTTTTTAACCCAGCTGACTTGATGGCCTTGTTGTTCCAAACGCAAGCGCGCCAAAGTGGCGTTGGCTTCTATGTCTTCCGCCAGCAATACCTTGAAGCGGCGCGGCGAAAAATAAGCCACGCTATGCACCGAGCTCACATCGTACAGGCAGTTTTCCGCGCTGGCTGATTCCGGCATATGCACGGTGAAATGAAACACCGAGCCGACCCCGGCTTGGCTTTCCACCCAAATACGACCGCCCATCATCTCGACAATTTGTTTGCTGATGGTGGTACCTAGACCGGTGCCGCCAAAGCGGCGGCTAGTGGTGGTATCCGCTTGCGAGAACGATTCGAAGATATGCTCGGTTTGTTCCTGGGTCATGCCTATGCCGGTATCGCTGATGGCAAAATGCAACATCTCTATGCCTTCCGCACGCTTGATCGTCACGCCTATGCTGCCGGTATCGGTAAACTTTACCGAGTTGCCGACCAGATTCAAAATCACTTGCCGTAAACGGTTCGGGTCGCCGACGAAATGGGTGGGCAGTCCGGCTTCTATCGCCAGATCGATACGCAAACCTTTTTCGGCGGCGCGTAAACCCATAATTTGCAGCGCTTCTTGCACCGCAAACGGCAGGTTGAAGCACACCGATTCCAACTCTACTTTGCCGGCTTCGATTTTGGAAAAATCCAGAATATCGTTAATCACACCCAGCAGATGCCGGCCGGAACTGAGGATGGTTTTGATGTGGCCGCGCGTATCGGCGGCCAGGTTTTGATCTTGCAAGGCCACTTCGGCAAAGCCGATCACGGTGTTCATGGGCGTGCGGATTTCGTGGCTCATATTGGCCAGAAAATTGGCCTTGGCTTTGGCGGCGGCCTCGGCTGCTTCCTTAGCCAGTCTGAGTTCCTGCTCGGCTTGTTTCTGCAGGCTTATGTCGGAAATAAAGCCGACAAATAGGTGCCGGCCCTCCGAGATAATGCCGTGCCCCACCGCCAAATTGGCCGGAAAGCGGCTGCCGTCTTTGCGTTGGGCGATGACTTCCCGCTCTATGCCGAGAATTTTGGCCTGATGGGTGGCTAAAAAATGCTGGATGTAACTGTCGTGCGCGGAGGCATCCGGTTCCGGCATTAGTAGCGAGACATTCTTACCGACGATCTCGGCGCTGCTCCAGCCGAACAGTTTTTCGGCGGCCGGATTGAACATCCGGATCAAACCGCTGCTGTCTATGGAAATCACACCGTTTACGGCGGTTTGCACGATGGCTTTGACCTCGGTGGTGGCCATCGCCACCAGTTCTTCCAAGTGCTCGCGGTATTTCAGCAATTCGGCTTCCGCCGCCTTGCGTTCGGTAATGTCGGTGATGGAACCGACCATCCGCACCGGCCGGCCCTCGGCGTCGCGCAACGCATCCCCCCGATCCAGCACCCAACGGTAGCTGCCGTCCTTGTGCCGCAGACGCAGTTCGGTAGTGTAACGCTCGTTATGTTCCAAGTGTTTGCGAAACGCTTCACTGGCGCGGGCTTTGTCGTCGGGGTGAATTAATTCGAAGAAAATTGATTCCACGTTCGGCAATTCGCCGTCTGCATAACCCAGAATCTTGTTCCAGCGCGGCGATAAGTAGTACTCATGATGCACGATGTCCCAGTCCCAGATGCCGTCGTTAACGGCCCGTTCGGCAAGCATATAGCGTTCCTCGCTGGTACGCAGGGCGTGGGTGCGTTCGGCGATTTTCGCTTCCAGATTATGTTGGGCATCCGCCAGTGCATCGGTCATGTGATTGAAGGAGTTGGCCAATTCGGCAATTTCATCCAGACCTCGGACTTCGGCTCGCACCGACAAGTCGCCGTCGCGAATGCGTCGGGCGGTACAGGTTAGGCGCGAGATGGGCCGGACGATACGCCGGGCCAGGGCGTTGGCGATTATCGTCGTCAAGCCGACAAAAACCAGCACGGTGAGCAGCATTTGTTTTTCCAGGCGCTGAATGGGGGCCAGCGCCTCGGCCTGTTCGATATGCGCCATGATGCATCCGCCGCCGATTTCCGGAATCGTGCGGAAACCATGAATGACGGCACGCTCCCGGTAATCGCTGGCCATCATTTCCGCGTTTTGCCGGGCCAGACAGCTTTGCATGGGTTGCGCAGCGATAGGGTGGCTATTGGCATAGCGCGGCTGGGTAACGAAAAAGCCGCTGCTGTCGGCCAGGAAAGATTCGCCGGATTTGCCCAAATCGGGGTGAGCCGTAAAAATACTTTGAATCAGGCTAACCGGATAGCTGATCAACAATTGCCAGGGCAGTTTGGCATCTTTGGCAATCACATAATAAAAACGTGGCTGGTCTGGAACCGGTTTGCTGAAGTCGGCCAGTTGTCCGGCTTGAAAATTTTTAAGGTCAGAAAGAGCCACCGGCTGCTCGCCGACGCTGACCGTGCCCGATTCGGAGTCGAGCCGGAAAAACACCGCGCCGGCAGCGCCTTCGGTGAGTAAATAGTCGTTTATGAAATCAGTGGCACAAGCGCGGTTCAATTGCTCCGCCGCCACGCATTTCATTAGCACCTCGGCCAGGAAGGCGTGGGCGCGGGTGTCGGCACGTGCCAGTACCAGTTTGAGTTGTTCATGGCGGTTATCCGCGACGCGGCTGACAATATTAAAACGATCCGTGCGGATATTGTTGATGGCAAACCGATAGGCCATGTAACCGACCGATAAAGTCGGCAACAGGATCAACAGCAACAGCAGGGCAATCAGGCGTTTTTGCAGCATGTTGGGCCTCCATGTCGGCAAGCAGGTTAGCCGACTTTATGCCATGGATGGTGGCGATGCGGCAATATCTTACGCCAGTCGACACTCACATAACGCTAAGATTCCTCGGGGTAGGGAATTGTCAAACTGTGGTGGTAAGGACACCTGGAACCAGAGAGCCCATCTTGTGATTGCTCCAAACTTAAAAGTCGCCGCTCCCGCGCAGGCGGGAGCAAAATTGTCGTAATCGATGCGCTCAGAGGCCCCAACTTTTGCGGAGAAAGCCTGCGCAGCTTATTTGCGCAAGGCATTGAAAAAACTACACTCGGGTGCGCCGCCGTTACTGTCGAAAAACACAAAACAATCGTTAAACCATTTCACAAAACGGTCGGCGTGTTCGGCGCTGCCGATCGGGTATTGACGCATTTTCCAACGATTGCGGGCCGAGTCGTTACGATAGATGCCGCCGGCGTTGTAAGCGGTGCCGGCTTGAAGCGAATTGCTGGGGATTAAGGTCTCTAACTAGACTTGCCCGGCGCATGATATACCCGCCGTATTTGCCGATCTGGTATTTACGCTCCGCGACTGGTCGGCGTTCTTGAGTTTTTTAGTCTACAGTCTCGGGCTCGCGCGGCTGCGTTGGCGGTTTGTTGATGCTCATCATCGGCGATGTCCATATCGGATGACGGCGCTCCTGACGGTAATAGGTTTCGTAAAGTGCTTGATAAACCATTTCGGACGCGGCCCAACGTTCCTTGCAAAAACTGGAAAGCATTAATCCTGAAACGGCGGCGCATACCCATCCCAGTAATAGCAACTTCTCAATAAACAAGACCACAGTAAAAATGGCCAGTATCAAAGTCAGGCTGCGCGCCAATTTGGATTGCAATTGCAGCGCCTCCACCTTGGCCACCACGGGGTTGTCGTTGTCCCTAAGCCTATCCAAGGCTTCGTAATATTGACTCAGCAACGGGTCGTTGGTGGTTAAGGCCAGATTTTGCGCGCGCCGATACCAACTATCCGTTTTTTGGCGTTTGCGGTTTCGATATAAATAATCGTAAGCGGTATTGAGTATGTCGTGCGACAAGCGCTTGACGACAAGGGAGACCGCCAGTGTCAACAGCAGAAAAATCAACGCGCCCGCCGTGCTGGCGGCGAATGGGTCAGGCAAACGTTGCAATGCAGGGTGAATCTGTTCTCGGTAATTAAAGAATACGGCTACCAAAGTAGCGGACGGCAGAGCGATGCCGACTTGTTCGACCGGGTCTGTGAAAAGTTTGCCGATCAGTGTATTGAGCGGGTTCGACATTTTGTCCCTCCTTCTAAGTTGGGAAAAATGAGTTGCGGGACGCGGTGCGCCCGGTTGCTTTGACCGTTGGTCATTAGATAGCAAACGCGACGAAACAGCAACTCAATTGATGAAGCGATTATGCCGACATTGGCTTATATGAAGATGTACGAAAATACCCATGCTTTGGATGCATTTTTTACTTTGCTAACGGCAAAAAATAGTGCATCGGACCTTAAATCATTAACCCGCGTCTCAAATGCCGGCGTTCGCTTGAAGCTGGGGGCCAGAGGTAGTTAATAACCGGATTTCCGTATATTTAAGAAAATATTTCCGGCTCAGTACATTTGCTTACTCGTTAAAAACCGGTAAAACTGGCGTACAGTGAACGAACAAAGAGGCCTAAAACAGGTATCCCCATTTTGGCTGGAATGGCGGATTAGGGACCCTGCAATGGCCTCGATAACTACAAGAGGGGAGTGCGTCATGATAGACCAGCAAAAACTAACCGAGCTTTATCAGACTTTTGTTAAATGGTTATGCGTGTTTTGGGCGTGGCTCAAATCGACGTGGCAAAGCCTATCCAAACCTAAACCGGGTACCGACCAGCCCGACGGCAGTGAGCCTAAGCGTTCACCGGTATGGTTATACGTGCTGTTGGGGATTTTTGTAATGTCGCTATTCGCCGGCGGCGAACGCATCCAGGGCCAGGAAATTCCCTATAGCCAGTTCTTAACTTTGGTTAATGACAATAAAGTCGAAAACGCCGTGGTTACTCAGCGTTTCATCAACGGCACATTAAAAGAAGAAGATAAGAAAATCGGCAAGCATTTCTTCACCGTGCCGCTATGGGACGAGTCGCTGGTTAAAAATCTGCAAGAGCATAAAGTGGAATACGTGGTCAGAAGCGGTGACAATTGGTTGAGCAATTTGCTGTTTAACTGGGTGATTCCGCTGGCGATTTTTGCCGGAATCTGGATGTGGCTATTGCCGAAAATGACCGGCGGAGCAGGGCGCGGCTTTTTGAACTTGGGCAATAAAATCCGTATTCAGCAGGAAACGTCTAAAACCACCTTCGACGACGTGGCCGGTGCGGAAAGCGCGAAGCAGGAATTAAAAGAAACCATCGAATTTTTAAAATCCCCGGAAAAACTGCAAAAGTTGGGCGGCCGCATGCCCAAAGGCGTGTTGTTGGTCGGCTCGCCGGGTACCGGTAAAACCCTGTTGGCCCGCGCGGTGTCCGGTGAAGCCGGGGTGCCGTTTTTTAACATCAGCGCCTCCGAGTTTATCGAAATGTTTGTCGGTATCGGCGCGGCGCGGGTGCGGGACTTGTTCGAACAAGCCCGGCAAAAATCCCCTTGCATCATCTTTATAGACGAACTGGACGCGATTGGCCGTTCCCGTGGCGGCCCGGCTATGCTGGGTGGCAACGACGAACGCGAGCAAACCCTGAACCAGTTATTGACCGAAATGGACGGCTTCGACGCCACCTCCGGCGTCGTGGTGATGGCAGCCACCAACAGGCCGGAAATCCTGGATAGAGCTTTGCTGCGTGCCGGCCGCTTCGACAGGCAAATTGTGGTGGATAAACCCGACCTGATCGACCGGGTGGCTATCCTGAAATTGCACAGCAAAGCCATGCAATTGGACAAAGATATCGACTTAAACACGGTTGCTAAACGCACACCCGGTTTCGTCGGCGCCGATCTGTCCAACATCGCCAACGAAGCGGCGATTATGGCCGCGCGCGGCGGTCGCGACACCGTCAACATGACCGATTTCGAAGCGGCCATCGACAGAGTGATGGCCGGCCCGGAAAAGAAAAACCGCATCCTCGGCCCGGACGAAAAACGGCGGGTGGCCTATCACGAAGCCGGCCACGCGCTGGTTGCGGAAAACGTACCGACCGGCCAGCCGGTGCATAAAATCTCTATCATCCCGCGCGGTGTTTCGGCGCTGGGTTTTACCTTGCAATTGCCGGTCGAGGAAAAATATCTTTCCACCGAAAACGAGCTGAAAGACCAATTAGCCATCCTGCTCGGCGGTCGCGTCGCCGAACAACTGGCGCTGCAAAGCGTCTCCACCGGCGCTCAAAACGACTTGGAAAAAGCCAGCGAAATCGCCCGCAACATGGTCTGCTATCTGGGTATGAGCAAAAAGTTGGGGCCACAAATTTACGGCCAACGCCAGCAATTGCAATTCTTGCCCGGCGATGTCAACGAGCAGCGCAACTACAGCGAAGAAACCGCACGCATCGTCGATGCCGAGATCAAGGCCTTAATTGAGGAAGCCGAGCGTCGCGCCCACAAAATACTCAGCGAAAAACGCGGCTACCTGGACAAACTGGCCGAGCTGCTGCAAGACAAAGAAGTCATTCAGCGGGAGGAGATGGTGGCGTTGATTGGCAGTAAAAATTAAACAAAACGGACTATCTGCTCAAAACATGCTGAGATACAGCCCTGTTTGCGTGCATCCAGTAGGGCAGTGAGGGATTCCGATCACCGTTTTATTTAGCAGATGAATGGGTTTAGCCTATTTCTGAATTACGGGTTATTCGGGTTTCCGCAGCGGCTGTCTCGACGTAACAACTGAGCATTAATCAGCTTTCGATAGCTAGTGGCGTGGTGCTGCAACAGAATGTCAGGCTGTTTGCCGATGGTGTAGCAGTCGCCGCCTTCCTTGACACCGAACACCGGTATCAATTGTCCGGCCAGCGTGTAATTCAGTGATTTGGCGTGGATTTCCGGATTGTTGGCCGGCGCGTTGCCAAAATATTTGGCTACGCTGGCTTTTACACCGGTGTTTTCAAAGTCGTCGGCAACGTGCCCGGTGAATAACTCTGCTATTGAGCCGCGCACGGCTTCCTTGGCGTCGCCAAAGAAATCGGACACATGATTCAAAATCCCGCCGACGCTGACATTATCTTCCGTCACGAAACGGGTGACTTCGGATACGGTTTCCAAGCTTAAAGGTACTTGCGGCACTGGATCGCGGTCGTTGTTGACCACAAAAGCGGTAGAACCGGCGATTCTTGCAAAATCTTGGGCAAACTGTAAGTTGCCGGGTTTGGGCTGTGCAAAGAGGTAGGATTTGAGTATCGGTTTGCTCTTGAGCGGCAATTGATAGGGGTTCTGGGGATCGACGGTGGCGTAGTACAAAAAGGCGTGGATTAGCGTTGCGACCGCAGCACCCTGACTGTGCCCAGTTACAGTAATTCGGTTTATCGGCTGCGTTGCCAAGCGCTGTTGCAATTGCTCGAGAATGCCTCGCTGCTGATCGAATAGCAGTGAGAATGCGGCGTAGGCAAATCCTAAATGTACTTCCGCACTCGGTGTGGCGGCAAAGGCGATGGGCAGCGAGCGGTTTTTAGGGAGTTCAACGCCGCCGAATGCCGGGATGGTGCTGGCATAGGCATCAGCCAGGATGCTGGTCCATTCGGCCACTGTGCCGCGAATCGCTATCGCAATGTGTCCTGGATCTTGCTTGGATTCTGCCATGATCCAAGCATTATTCAGTGGTTTGAGACCGTTAGTTTTGATGTCGTTGGGATTGTCGCCTTCACCATTCCAAGACCAAACTTTGTTCCAATCGGTGTTGCCTGGGTGGCGGCTGTCATAGACCAGCCGCCACCCATCGGGCTTGGCCTGAAATTGTCCCTCAGGATCTTTAAGCTTGGGATTGTTGCGGTCGTCCTGGTTGTTCAGTTCGATGCATAGCTCCAATAACGAAGCAGCTTCCGCCGCCGAGAACTCGGCTGGAATGACATTGGAAACCACAGCCTGATCGCGTAAGTTTTGATAGGGTGCTAAGGCATGCGGTGCGGGTGTTGTAGCACAACCCGAGACGAGCAAGGACAGGCCAAGACAAGTTAAAGGCAGCTGCGGGTGTGGGTGGGTAAACCATTTCATCACTAGCCCCCTTGTTGCGCTATTAAGCACCATTGACCGCGTTCCGTTATGTGGCGGGCGACGACGCCGGCGGCGGTTTCCGCCAGTTTGGCGACCGCTTCGTTGTTCAACGCACCCCAGGAGCCCCCGCGGATGGCCTTGCCAACTGCCCCGGCGACACTGGCTTCAGCTTTACGGGCCTGAGCTTCGATCGCGTGAAAGCCGGCTTCGTCGATGGTAATAGTGGCAGAGGCACCGTCGCGGCGGTCGTAAACCCAGTGCACCGGTTTGCCGAAATCTATGACGTAATCTTTCAAGCTGGCGGCGGCGTTGGTATTCGGCAGAACCGGCAACGGCGCGTAATGGTCGCGGAAGGCTTCCAAGGCGATACGCAAGGTGTCGGCGGCGATTTGGCTGTGGTCGATGCTGACTTGGTTGCCGGTTTCGACGATGCCGGGATAGCCGTATTGGGTACCGTCGCGGCCGACGAAGCCGAGGCTTTTTTGCGCCAGTTTGCCGGTGGCTTTGCCGAGTTGCTTGTCGAACAAGGCCAGAACTTTCTCCAGTTTGGGATCATCAGGGTTCAGCTTTAAAACTGACGCGGCTTGTTGCCGCAGCTCGGTTTGTTCGGCGGGGTTTTTAATGGCTTGGGACAACCATTGCGCGCCGCCTTTTATGAAATAGGCCTTTAGATAGTCCTCTTCGAGTTTAAGAACTTGCTCGGTGTCAGCGGCGAGCAGGGCGGTTTCGGTTTTCAGGCGCTCATGAAGCTGTTTGCGGTGCTCTGTCAGACCGGTTTTGATTTTGTCGGCCAGGCCGACAGGGCCGTCGAAGTGCGGCGAGGTGGTCAAGTTGTCCAACAGATCGGAAATCAGCGATGGCTTGCCAAGCAGATTGCCATCGTCCAAGTCGTGCAGTTTGTCGAGTTCGGCTTTGAGATTGCCTAGTGCCTTGACCAATCCGGGTTCGAGGCGCGAAGTTAAAGGCGCCATGCAGCCGACGAATCCGGCGGCGTCGATATGGGTTACCGGTTTGGGTAGCGTCAGATTCAACGCCTGTAGTTTGTCTTTAATTTTCTCGAAGGCCGGTAGGTGGCTTACCGCGGCCACTGGCGCTTTCGGCGTCTCGGCGCAGCCGACGACCAGACCGGTCGAGGCTGCCAGTAGCCAGGGTAACAGGCGTGTAGTGGAGAAATAGGCGTTGTCCATGGTTTGTCCTCATTGCATGAGTCATTATTATTTCGACAACCGATAAGGCCGTTGCCGAATCCGTTCCGGCGCGGCGCCATTCATGATTGCGTCGCGCCGCGTTTAGGTTTCGCGCGGATCGAGTATAAAAGCACTATTGAAAACTGTCGGCTGGCTTACATTTAAATTGGTGCGCCAGCCTGGGTTGCCGGGCCTCCCAACCCTTGGGCTTGCAATCCCAGGTTTGTACTTCTACGCAATCGAGAAAGGCGCACCGCCTAGTCTAGCTTCTGGGTAGGGCGCGCCGGGTGCGCTTTAGAGACGCCTATCGCAATCCGCGGCGACCTGCTCTAGTGATCGCTCAGTTGGCCAGCCAATGCCCGATCACTTTTCCGCTTACTTCACTAAGAGTTTGATCGATCGATACAAAGCCAGACGATCTTGTAAGCCGGCGGTGCCACCGTTGATTTTCTTCGTGATGGAAGTGAAGTCCTCGATATCGTTATCGTTGGTTTCATCGTCTGCCAATGCGTTCAAGCCGTGGCCGAACCAAAAGTAGGCCGCGCTCAACGCTGCCCATTTGGGTTCGATCAGCAATTCTGGCTGAGCGATCAAATCGACGCCCAGGGCCTTGCCAACATCCGCGTAGTTGCTGCGGCCGGTGATTTGAATCAAGCCCCGGCCGCGAAACCGGTAGCCGTCGCCCGAACTTTCCGGGCCGTTGCCGATGCGGTTGGCGTAGATGTAATTTGCTAATTTCTCTTCGTTGGCGACATAGGGAGCGGCGACGGCTTCGGTCGGAAAACGCTTGGGCCAGACCGCCACCAACCGGGCTGCCGTTTTGTAGTAAAGGCCTTCGGTCAAGCGGTTGAACTGGCTGGATTCGTGGCCGGTTTGCGCTAGAAAGCAGGCGATGCGGCCGGGATTGTTGATTTGAAATTGCTCCATGGCAGGATTCAACGCGCCGGCCCAGATGTCTGGGGTTTTGCATTGGGGGAGAGCGGTTTTAAGTAACGTGGCGTCTATCATATGGCTACCTCGAGTTTCTGTGATCGATAGCCGCCGAACTTGTGGTCCGGCGGCTTGGCTCTAACGCTATAACAGGTCCGTCATCTGCCGACAGATTTTGTCGAGCTTGTTGATCAGACGTTTTCGAGTTTCCCTCATTGCCAACAAGATCGCGAGCATCAGCACCGATATCCACGGATGAACCTCGATCACGTAAGTAATGAAGTTTTCGAAATAGACGGGCGTGACATAGCGAATCAGGTCGCCTAGCAAACGTAACGGCCTATTAGTCGCCGCCGCGCAGAATTTCGGCTCACTCTCGTCCCCGCAAGCTTGGTACTGAACCGAATCCGGCACGTCTAAGACTTTTTGCATGATGCTGAAATAATCGTTACCGGCCAGCGACGCCTTATCGCAGGTTGGATTGCCGGATTCGATGTGAATTCGGGCAATTTGAACATGGGTTGCTTCGCAGTCGTTTAGCGCGATAACAGACTCGGGCGGATTTTTCCAAAAAACACCGGCGACGATGATGATCAGCATCGTGATTTCAACGAACGCTCGATACAGGTATTTCCGGGATTGAATGATTTTATTGCCGGCCACCTCTAGCTTAGGCCAATCCGGTTTGTTTTCGTGCTGCGGTTTAGCGTGGTTTTCGAGGGCATCGGTGGTAAAGCGTTGTAGCTGGCCGGATGCATCAACCACATCGACCACATCGAAGCGGGCCGGCATACCGTCCGGCGCGTAGCCTTCGCTGAATTCTTTAAGTTTGCGGTAGGCACTGAAATGCACGGCGATATTGCCCTTCAGCATCAGTTCGCCGGTATCGGGGTCCAGCGATAGGGCGCGCAGATTGCGCGGCCCGTAACGGTAATACAAGCCAATGCCGTCGCGAGAGTCGTACAGTTTGTCGTAGACGTTGGCGCTTTCCCGATACGAGGTCAGCACGTCGTCATAAACAATCAGTCCGTGTGCCATAGCTTTTTCCAGCATCCAGACCAGCGCGACATCCGACATGCCTGTGCGCGGGTAACCGCCGCCGACGTTGGAATGCACGCCGGCAAACCAGACCTGTTCGACAGTGTTGTTGAAATGGCGCTCATCCCAGACCAGCGGGTGAAAGGTTTGCCGCTCGTCGTCTATCGACAATGCGTGATAGGCGTTTTGTATCGAGTTATTTAGTTTGAAGTCGTAGAAGTTATGCGCCAGTTTCGGGAATTGGTCTGTGAATTTATCCAACGCACCGAAGAAGTATTCGAGTGCCCAACTGAAATCTTTCGGGAAACCCAACGCCGATACCGTATCCCAGACACCGATAAAATGAATCGCTAAATTGCCGCCGGGCGCGTAACCGTCACCGGCAAGCGCGTATTGGTCCTTGAAGGCTTGCTGCTTGGCGGTGTCCTTACTTCGGTAACAAGCAAAAGCTTGGTTGACCAAGTCTTCGAACCGGTCGGAATCAAAGCCGCTAGGCCCTTGGGCATGGCGGATATCGACCAAGCCGCACGCATTCAGAAACCCGGCAAAGGCGCGTACTGTCGCTGCACCCCGGCTGAAACCGAATAAAAAAATCTTGTCGCCCGGTTTATAGCTGCGGGCCAGGAAGTGATAAAGATGCAAGACATTGTCGCGAAAACCGAAACCGAACGCGCCGGACATGGCGGTCCAATATTTGTTTTTGCTGGTGTCGCTTTTGTCGGTGCCGACGCCCTGGTCGTAGAAGGTATATTGATGGGCGTTGCCGCTGGTGACGTCCACGGCCTTATAGGTTTTGTACACGTTGCTGTCGCTACCGTACCCGCCTTTGTTGCCGGTGCCGTCGGAACAGAGAACGATGTTTTTAGTGCTCATGGTATACCTCTCTTGAATTGGCGGATTTGCCGTTATTATTATTGACCGAGGCCTTGCTTAAACTGTCCCATATGTACATTCCGACTCGGCAACTGCGTTTGCCTGGGGATCATAAATTCTTCTCGATATTTTGAATATATCGGTCGATAAAATGATGTTCGATAAAGGATGGAATCAAATCCAGTTTCTGGTTTAGTGAGCCTTTAATCCGTTCCATGAATTTAAACCAGTAACCGACATCCTCGTGTAATTTGCCTTCCGAATCGAAGAAGCGAATACTGCCGCCTTCCTGATATTTGTTTAGCCGGTCGGGTACGCGCGGCACGATGTCGTTATCGTTAACAAAACGGAAATAGCGCGACTTCAGGGCTTGGTCCAGTTCGGTGACGAAGCGGCGGTCGCCGACCCGTGGCTGGCCGAAGGTATACAAACCGTTGATGGATTTGTAGATGCGTTGATCGATGTCCAGCGTCAGACGCGCCGCCGCCAGCATCGCCAACGCGCCGCCCAGGCTATGGCCGGTCAGCCACAACGACTGGCCGTATTGATGGACGCTTTCCAGGGTATCGATCAAGGTATCCCAAATGGCGTCGAGAGCATCGTCGAAGCCGGTGTGGATATTGCCGTGCGCCGTCGAGCGGAATGCCATCTTGGCGTCGGCGCACCAATCTTCCGGTACTTTTTCGGTGCCGCGAAAGGCAATCACGATGACGCTGCCGCTGTGGGCAATAAAGGCCTGGGTATCCTGGCTGGAGCTGGCGATTTTGCTGGCGTCGATAAATCGGCCGTTAAAGCCTTGCACCGACAGTTTGTTCAATACCTCGGGCTCCTCCGCGTAAGCTAGCCGAGACGATAATGCCAGCGCATAGGCGTTCGGTAGCGAAAACTGGGTGTTGTTGGGTTCTATAGTGAGTTGTTTCATTTTGATCACCAAAGGTTGGAGTGTTGGCCTATCGCGATAGTCAAATTCAATCACTAGGCAGTTCGCCGAATGTCCACCAACATTGGCGTATCGTGAACTCGGTAGTTATTGCAGTAAAATAGCCACAAATCGTTGGCGAACAAACTGAGCTTGCCGTTCGCTGTCATCGTGACTTCGGCTGATGCGCCTATCGGAAAATTGTTCTTTTCATTCTCGTCGATTGCACCGCACAAGTAAAACAAGTCGTAGTCCGGTAAACGGCTAAATCGTGCCACATAGCGAGTCCAGTCTTCTCGCCAACCCGTGGGGCCGCAAATATGCGAAGCATCCCGCCAACTGCCGGATGCAGTAAATTGATATTTCTCACCAACAGCAACGTCCAAGCCGGTGGGGTAATAGCGGTGATGAGGATCAACGTCTACTTGATGGGTGTGGTTGGGTTCTAATTTCATGCTTGCTTAGGGTTTAATGTTCAAAAGTCAGCGGATGGTATGTAAATGTCGGTAGCCGTGCAGCCAAGGCGTTACGGATATTTTGCTTTTGGCAACTCGAAATGCGGACCGTCAATGAAGGCCTTTTTCCCTGCCTTTTTACGTAATGCCGTGTAATCGGCAACCAAGTCTTCCGGCGCTTCGTCGGTATTGGTTAAAGTGACATCCCAGGCACCACCCCAGCGGATCGGCACATTCAGTTCTTTCGCGGCAGTGCGCACCGCGTCGGCAATTTTGTAAATAGGCTCCCACTCCCAACGCAGTTTGCCGTTGATATACGGTACCAAATCGACCGCATGTCCGGTGATGTGCCGGGAATCCAACGTCTGGGACGCGCCGGATTGAACCAATTTTTGCTGTTCGGCCAGTGTCCTAATGCCGTCGTGAACGGAGAAGTCCTGGCTGGTGAGTTCTATGGCCCGTTTGACAACGGCCACCAAATCGGCATGGACGCCGTTAAGTTCTTTAAGGGATTTTTCACCCAATTTAAATCCGCTCATGATGGCTCCTTGAAAGTTGTTAAATGATGAATTTACAGCCCCCACTCTCGCAAAGCCGTTTTTAACCAATCGTTGATTTTGGTTTGTAAACCGTCCTTGGAATTTTCGAACAAAGGGGCCAGATAGAGCTGGGGAAATACACCGTGCGGACTAATGCGGCCTTTGGCTTTTTCAATCAAACGGGCGATACGTTTTGCCAAGGGGGCTTGAAAATCGGCGGCATCCAAGTCAAATTCGTCTTTTGGATAAGGCTCTGTCTGCTCGGGAAACTGGCTGCTACCGCAAATAGGAATTAAGCTAATTTTACCGTTTGAAATTAATGAGCTGGCAGTATGAGCGTTTGCCCAGTCTTTGACCAATAAATTGGAAACCGGCAAATTGAAGGTGCTAATCAGAAAGTCCTGGCAGTTTTTACGGCCCAACAAGAAATCGTGACGGCGGAAACGCTCACTTAAAAAGCCACCAAAAGCAGAAGCACATGCCGTGGCGATGGACTTACCCCCTGCGACCTCGCCGTCGCGTTTGGCGGTAATCATAAAACGGCTGAAAATGTTGCTGTCCGCAGCCAGCATCAGATCGCGGCTATCGTAGCGGACCTGATTTTTCCAAGCACTCAGCAGGGGGGGAATCGATTTCAATAGCTCGGGCTGATCCTTTGGACCCAGCGAAGCCTGGTCGGCAAAGGGATCAATCAAAATCAAGGCGCGATGTGCATCATCGCCGCCACGAGGGTTGGAATTTAAAAAACCTGCCAGTGCGGATCGGCACAATTCGATAGGTTCGTTGTTGGTCATGCCGCCGTCGGCGGCGGCAAAATGGTACTCATCAGCGACGACGTCGGCGACCATGCCCTGAGAAGTAGTGATCGGCTCAACAGCCAATTCGGTCCAGATCGGGTCGATATGGCGAATGGGATCATTCGAATTAGGCAAGATAATGGCGCGGTAGCGATAATGCGTGATCGGTCGTGACAAAGCGCGCAACGGAAATCCGAGCGGGAAAGCAGAGGTACCCAAAGCATATTGCACGGCCTGATCCCATGGAATGGCGTTTTTTGTGTTGCCGCCTACCGTAAACTCATCCGGGCGAACCTGATAATTAGGATTCAGCCCTTGACTAAAAACTGCCATCCGCACATGGTCGGCATGATTGACGTATTCCTGCTGCAGGCCATTATCGCCCATGTCGATCCGGTAAGGGATGCCGCGCAAGTTGGTCAGGGTCAGATAAATTGGTAGCGGATTTTCGATAAACTCGCGGGTTTTGGCTTTGAGCGTCAGGCTGGGGAAGGCCTTGTCAAAATTGGCGATCATCCAAGCGCAGTTATCGAGCACACGTGCATTCAACAAGGAAACCGTCGGCTCCGGGCCTTCGATATCAGCGGTATCCAGCATTTTATGAATATCGACTTCCTTGACCCAGATTCGGTAGAAAGGGTTAGCTTCTTGATCGCTAGGGCTTGACGCTTTACGAACCGGCGGAAAATCGAAGGACAATGCTCGCGCTAACAACGCAGCCGTGACCCCACCACCGGAAGTGCCGGTCACCACTTTGAGTTTGACCTTCCAGTCCGGTACGTCTTCACCGTTTTCTTTAGCGGTTTGCCAGTTGTCCAACGCTTCGATCAGGAAATCGATTACGCCTGCGGTATAGGCGCCTGACGACACCGTACCGCCCATGACCAACCCAATTTCGAAGGTTTTCGAGGCGGGGTCGTATTTGACAACATCGGGGAAGCATTGGTCGAAATCTGTTGGTTTTCCTTGCAGATCTTTGAAATTGGTCATGGTACCGTTGCCCTGTTAATGTCCGCGTAGAAATTAATATTAAATGAAAAAGATCGAAACTTTGTTTGCCAATAAACTCGAAATTACACGATAAAACCCAGTCGGGTAAGGTCTTGATTGCTTTGCCGCCTCTTTTATTAACCCGGTCCTTAGATTCCCTGGTTCCCTCATTCCCGCGGAAGCGGGAACCCACCTTGAAAATTGGGCCCCGCATACGCGGGGCGGCTATATTTGAGCGCCGGTTTAATAATAGCTTTTGAGTGCTTGCTCAGCCAGATGTGATAGCCGTGAGCACAGGCTAAGTCGAGCCGGCAGCCAAGTTGGCGATGGATACTTGCCATGTCGGTGCCTCTTTGGTTTTGCCTATAAGGATTCTGGCCCAACGCAATTCCCACTGCCACTTGTTTTCCGTACTAGTACAAGTGTACTGGGTCTATTGCGGGCTGTACGGGGTTACAATCCGCCAATCAGGCTTGCTACGGGGATGAAGACTGTGAATATTTTGTTAATTGACGACCACTTTTGCGCGCGCGAAGGGGTGGCCTGTTTGTTGAAACAGATTTACCCGGACGCGCAGGTCTTTGAGGCGGAGAGTTTCGCCGCCGGTCTGGCGATTGCGCGGGTTCAGACTTTGCATTTGGTATTGCTGGACTTGCAGTTGCCGGATCGAAGTGGTCTGGACGGTTTAACCGAGCTGAAACAGGTGTTTCCGGATTTGTGCGTGGTGATGTTCTCCGGGGTGGAAGACCGGGACGTGGTATTTCAAGCCCTGAAATCCGGAGCGATGGGGTTTGTGGTCAAGACTGTGTCGCGGCAGGCCTTTGTCGAGGCTTTGCGCGACGTGTTGTCCGGCAAGGTGTATTTGCCGGCGGCTATGGCTGGTAAGCCGTCGGTAGCCGCAAGCAGTGACGACTCAATGTCCGGCATTCAGCCAAAAACCAGTCCGACCAGCTTGGGACTGACGCCGCGCGAATTTGAGATTCTGCGTTGGATTGCCTGCGGGCATACCAATAAGTCGATTGCCAAGCGGTTAAACATTCAGGAGCAGACGGTCAGGAATCATTTGCGGCCTATTTTCCAGAAATTCGGGGTGTCACGGCGGACCGAATTGCTGGTGAAGTTGTTCGAGCAAGGGATTGTGTTTGGGTTGACCGGAGCAGGATTGTAGAAAATCTCCCCCTTTCCCCTATTTTTATAAATGGGGGGAATTGGCAGCGTTTTTGCGGTTGCGTAGAGACGTAGATACTGTTATCCAAGTCAAGCCAAATGAATAGCCGAATCGAAGGGTTTGGCGGATTTTAAGACGCCGAACGCCACATGAATCAATTTTCGCATCATGGCGCCGATAATGAGTTTATT
>NZ_JAXARY010000040.1:0-15927 GCF_033949435.1 Methylomonas defluvii
TTTGGCCCAGTGGGAGCGAGTCTACAATTTGACGACATATAAGCATTAGCTAATTAAAAACTGACCGCTAAAAGCCGGGACCAATAAAAAGCTAACCCTGAGATTTTAGATATAATATGCCCAACTCAAATCGTAGCAGGGCTTGCCGTGGCATATTCATGGAACGATCCGGATGCACAGGACTTGTGGACGCTCACTAGCGACGAATCCGCATTGTTGCCAGGCATGACCGACAAAGGACGGCTCGGTTTCGCGGTTCAGCTCAAGTTTATGGAAATGTACGGTCGATTTCCTGAACGCCAGGAAGAGGTAGACCGGAACGCTGTGCAGTGGTTAGCCACGCAACTGGGTACAACGACGGATGCGTTGTCATTGTATGAGTTTGGCGGCCGCCAAGGACAACGGCATCGGCGCACTATTCGTATTTTTCTTGGTTTCCGCCGCGCAACCGGCACTGATCTACAACAGCTTGTGCAGTGGCTATGCGACGATGTATTGCCGTTAGACCCGCAAGCCCGCCACGGCCTCGACGTGGCGCTCGATTGGTGTCGCACACACCATCTGGAACCACCCGCCGGCGATCATCTTGATCGCGTCATTCGGTCCGCAGTCCATCGTTACGAAACACGGCAACTGGAGACCATTTTTGCGCGATTGAGCGCGGCCAACAAAGCCGCCATTGACCGGTTGCTTGCCAGCGAGGAACCTGACTGCGAAGAATCGCTCAACGAGGAATCGACAACCATCTCCTTTAGCGACCTGAAGATCGACCCCGGCAAAGCCAACCTCGATAGCTTGCTAACTGCCATCGCCAAGCTCAAGTGTATCGCCGATATCGGCCTGACGCCTGCCGTATTTCAGGATATTCCCGTCAAGTTTATTGATCAATTCCGGCAGCGTTGCGGAGCGGAATCGATCCGAGAATTACGGCGCCACCCTGACGCGATTCGCTATAGCATGGTGTCCATGTTCTGTTGGCGGCGTCAGCAACAACTGATCGATGCCTTAATCGATCTGCTGTTGCAGGTCATTCACAATTTGGGTGCCCGGGCCGAAAAAAGAATCGATAAGCGCCAATTCGCTGCATTCAAAAAGGTGCGAGGCAAAACACGGCTTCTATTCAAGCTGGCCGAAGCCACCGTGGATCAGCCGGAAGGGCTTGTCAAGGAGGTTGTCTATCCCGTGGTAGGACAGAAGATATTGCAGGAATTGGTTGAGGAGTTTAAGACCATGGGGTTCGACTTCGAGCGGGAAGTGCAGGAAACCATGCGCTCATCCTATGGTCACCACTACCGGCGGATGCTGATACCGGTACTGGAAACGCTATGCTTTCAATCCAATAACACCGTACACCGTCCCGTCATCGACGCCCTGGATATACTGAAGGCCAATCGCGACAGCCAGCGGCAATACTACAATGCCGATGAAGTTCCGCTGGAAGGCATTGTAGAAAAGAAATGGCGCGATATCGTGGTGGAGCCAGACAAGGAAGGCAAAGACCGGGTTAATCGCATCAACTATGAAATCTGCGTACTGAAAGCTCTGCGTAAGCGCTTGCGCACCAAAGAAATCTGGGTTGCCGGCGCGGATCGCTATCGCAACCCGGAGTACGATTTACCCGCCGACTTCGCGGCCAAGCGTGATAGCTATTACGAGCAGCTGAAGGCTCCCAAGGATGCGGAAGCATTCATTGCACAAATACAGTCCGCCATGCGGGAATGGTTGACCAGACTGAATACCGGGCTTCCAAGCAATTCTAAGGTTCGCCTGCGTAAGCAAGGCAAAAACCTTATCCACCTGACACCATTAGATCGGCAGCCAGAGCCACAAAATATGGCGGCGCTAAAACGCGAGATTGGGCGGCGCTGGTCAGATGTCGAGCTGATTGACATTATCAAAGAGGTTGACTTGCGGCTCAATTTTACGACAGCGTTTCGCACCAACGCCAGTCGTGAAGCGCTCGACCCGGCATTGTTGCAACGCCGCCTGCTGCTTTGTCTATTCGGCATTGGCACCAATGTCGGCCTAAAGCGCATCGCCAGTCAACAGCCAAGCGTCAGCTTTGAGGAGCTACGCTATGTCAAACGCCGATTTTTGCAGAAAGACGCACTGCGCTCATCCATCAGCGAAGTTGTCAACGGCATTTTCAGGATTCGCAATCCGGCCATTTGGGGCGACGCGACGACTGCCTGCGCTTCCGATTCCAGGCAGTTTGGCGCCTACGATCAGAATTTGATGACTGAATGGCACGCGCGTTATGGTGGGCGCGGCGTCATGATTTATTGGCATGTGGATACTAACTCGACGTGCATCTATTCCAAGCTTCGGCGCTGTTCCTCGTCCGAAGTGGCGGCGATGATCGAGGGCGTACTGCGGCATTGCACGAATATGGAGATTGAACGCCAGTATGTCGATAGCCACGGCCAGAGCGAGGTGGCTTTCGCCTTCAGCTATATTCTGGGCTTCGACTTGTTGCCTAGACTCAAGGCCATCGCCAAGCAGAAATTGTATCTGCCGGCAACGGCAGACGCGGCACAGTACGCAAATTTGGAACCGATCTTGACCCGCGCTATCGATTGGAATCTGATACGGCAGCAGTACGACGAAGTTATCAAATATACAACGGCGCTACGTTTGGGGACAGCAGAACCGGAAGCCATCCTGAGCCGCTTCACCCGTGCCAATGTCATACACCCCACTTACAAGGCGCTGGCAGAGCTGGGTAAGGCGATCAAGACGATTTTCCTGTGCCGTTACTTGCACGATGAATCGCTGAGGCGGGAAATTCACGAGGGCTTGAACGTGGTGGAGAACTGGAATAGCGCCAATGACTTCATCTTCTATGGCGAGCGGGGCGAGTTCGCAACCAACCGCATAGAAGATCAGGAATTAGGGGTTCTGTCTCTTCACTTGTTGCAAGTTTGCCTGGTGTACGTGAATACCCTGTTCATTCAGGAAGTGCTGGCGGAACCTGCTTGGCGTGATCGCATGACAGTAGATGACTGGCGTGCGATCTCGCCGCTGATCTACCATCATGTGAATCCCTATGGTCGTATCGAGTTGGATATGGCACGGCGCTTGACCCTGGCCGCATGATCCGCCGAGAACGAGGGTTTTTGATAAGCCTTCTTTGATCGCTGAAGTCATTGTCAGACGTTCACAGCACTAATTTTCGTCGGCATGAAAATTCGGGTTTGTTTTTGTCACTATAACTTAATTTAATACCTTTTGTGTGTCATACTATAAATGACGGGTTAAGTGACAGTTTTTGATAAACAAATCATATTCTCCCATGCTGTCACATAATCGACCGTATAAGTGACAGGTGAAAAATGCTAATTGGCTATATGCGGGTTTCAAAAGCGGATGGTTCTCAGGCATGCGATTTGCAGCGCGATGCGTTAATGCTGGCTGGCGTCGATTCAAAGCACCTTTATGAAGATTATGCCTCGGGGAAACGGGAAGACCGTCCCGGCCTGGCCGCCTGTCTAAAAGCCTTACGAGAAGGCGATACGCTATTGGTCTGGAAGCTGGATCGATTGGGACGCGATCTCCGCCATTTGATCAACACGGTACATGATCTGACCAGTAGAGGTGTTGGTCTCAAGGTTTTAACAGGTCACGGCGCTGCTATTGATACGACAACCGCCGCCGGCAAACTGGTCTTCGGTATTTTTGCCGCGCTGTCTGAATTTGAGCGTGAGTTGATTTCAGAGCGAACCGTAGCCGGATTAGCATCAGCTCGTGCGCGCGGCAGGAAAGGAGGCAGACCCTTTAAGATGACACCCGCCAAACTGCGGTTGGCCATGGCGGCGATGGGGCAGCCGGAAACAACGGTGGGAAATCTTTGTCAGGAACTGAACATTACCCGGCAAACCTTGTATCGGCATGTTTCGCCCAAAGGCGAACTGCGGCCGGATGGCGTAAAGTTACTGTCTAGCGGTTAAAAGTCCTATGACGAAAAAACTCAAACTCGCGACAGCCCCCGCTGCAATTGAATGCACAACCAAGCCGCTACGATCCCGAGTAACCAGCGTCCGCCCAGCTCGCAAAACACCATCCAGTCCACGAACCAGGGTACCTGGCGGGGATTGATGCCCGATTCGGCAATGTCTTGAAACGATATTTCCAATTTGCCTAATAGCTGTGCCGGTAAAGTCGCCATGATCACCAGAACTGCTGCCAATAAACCCAATCCGAGCAACCATAACCGTTGCCGCCAGCCTTGCACCGGCCAAATTAGCAGAATCGAACCTTCGATGACCATTGGCACGAAGCTATGCAGCAAATGGGCAGACGACTTCAATACAGTCTGCGGTGGAATGAAATGACTGGCGTTCAGATAAACAGGCCGCAGTACCCAGGCCGACAACTCAATCGAGGCATCCAATTGGGATTGTGCAGATTCCACCAGCTTTAATCCGGGGGATAAGTCCGGCGCCATCGAGATCATGACGGCCTTCAGCAATGGGAACAGGCCTGTTATCAAGCTGTCCCCAAAAAACACAACCAAACCGGACAACACCAGCCAGGCCAGCAAACCTTTCAAGGTCAGAACAAACAGCTCACGCCGGCTCATGGCTTTGACGTGTCGAACCAAACGCCCACCAGGCAAAATAGAAACAGCCCAACACCACCATCAATGTCGGCGCCACATAGGTATGAATCAACTGAAACCAACCGGGTTGGTAAGCGATGACGAAATACAGTACGCAAATGCGCAACAGATTGATGCCATAGATCAAGCCGATGCCCAACAGCAAACCCAGCGCCTTCCGTTTTAATCCGGACGGAAACGCCAAAACGGCGGACATCACCAAAAACAACGCCCCGGCGCCGTCGCAGCCGCGCACGATTTCCAAGTCGGCCTTGGCGGAAAGCAGATGGTTTTGCTTAGGCCAAACCTGTTCCAACGGTGCTAGCCAATTGACCAGATCGGCGCAAACCGCCACCACACCGTGGAAGTAGATGACATTGGCAAACAGGTCGACCGGAATCTTGAAGTAAGCGTAGTCGAGCAGCGCGTAGCAGGCTACGAATAGCATGAAGGTTACCCACTCGGGGAATTTTTTCGGTTGGACTTTTTTCAATGCTCACGTGCCATAGTTAAAGCGCCTTGCGATACGTTTTCGACTTTGAAGCGTGCGGTACGTACCTCACCGCACGCTTCGAGTTTGATCTAACAGTGCGATAACGTACCCCCAATAATCGTGCGAGACGGTCACATTACATTAAGTTGGAATCATCTTGACCCAAATCTCATAAAGGTCGCGCAGACTCTTGCCGGTTTTTCTTTTACTTAAGACACCATAGGCGAGCGTTACCAGCATCCATACAGGATTAAACGGTACAGAACCAAACCCAACAAGAACCGGTTGACCGTAATCGGCATCTTTTTTATTACCAAATCTTTGATCCCATCGAAGCGATGGGTAATTAGTCAAAAAGACCATGCTTAAATACATGCCCACATCTATTGCAAGAGAAAAAGTTTGGTTAGACAATTCCTCTTCAGGAACTTCAATAGGAAAGGATGAGTGAGCTTTAATCTCTTGAATTTCATCATCTGTGCGTGGGCGCGACTCAACTTGCGCTGCTAACCAGTTTCCCAACGGATCAAGAGATGCTGCCGTGAAATCGGCTTGCCATGATTCAAAACCCTGTGTCTGCTGAACTGCGTTCCTTAGCTCGTCAAGTCTTTCCGGAAGAATGTTCTGAAACCATGCGAAATAGTCCCGTAACTCCTTTTTAGACATTTCCCGAAATTTAAGTGTAAACGGTGGCTGTATCGTTGCGTAGGTCATGGTTAGTGAATAATTACGTTGATACTATTTTGTTTTAGCATGTCTAGCAAAGGTTGCGACGGCCCGCCAACACCGGTAACAGGACTTTGGAAGAAGTGCCAAGTCGCACCGTCAATTCGTCCAGTATTAATCAACTCCGCATCCTTGACAATCTGATTTCTGATGTCAGCGGTTAAAGATGTGTAGCCCACTTTCGATTCGTTAGCAACACGATTGACCAGTTGATCAACGTAACGTCCACCTTGGCTTGTGTTGAAATAGACCTGCGACTCGCCGCCAAGCAACTTCAGCGCATTTTCACCGATTTGTCCGGTGGAACCAATTTTACTGTATTGATTTGCCGTATTCGCTACGGCATTTGCCAAACTTGAAGCCGTTTTACTCTCAAATTGAGAAGCACCGCCTGTGACAGCCGCAGCCGCAATTTCCAATCCCCCTTGAAATCCCCAAATCGCGGCATTCGAATAATTACCGGCTTGGTAATTAAGCGCCGATTGCTGGAGCGCGTTCGAACCTGGAGTCAGCGTATTGAGTCCGCTACTCACGTAACTAATACCTTGTGTTTGCCCCCAATCCATGACCTGTCTGGCCAACAGGCCATTCGGATCATTAAAATTGATCGGATTGTTGTGGACGTAGCTGTAGCGGTTGAGCCCATCGACGTAGCCCAGCGGGTCGCGCTGGGTAAACCGGATTTGGTTCGGATCGTAATACCTCGCCCGGTAGTAAGTCAGCCCACTGGCGTCGGGTTCTCTGCCGGTGTAGCCGTACTGCGGAACGGTGCCAAGGCCGCCGATCTTGCTACCGTAGGCGTCAAACCGTTGCGTGGCGGTGACGGCCTTGGCGGCGTTGGTGGTCGCCAACACAGAGCCCAGGCCGTCTTGATGGTAGTACGTCGCCGTGGCGGTCGGCAGATTGATGTTGCCGGTCAGCCGGGCCAGCGGATGGTCGGTGCCCGCTTGCACATAGACGGCATTGGCTGTCGTCCAGGCGGTGCCGGGGTATTCGGCGTAGATCGAGCTGCCGTCGTAATGGTAGTTGGTGGTGACGCTGCCTTCGGTTTTCTGAATGCGCCTGCCCTGGTCGTCGTATTTGAAGCCGGCGGTGGCGACGGCGTTGACTTGCACTTGGTTGAGCCGGTTGAAACTGTCGTAACCGTATTGGTTTTGGTTGCTGCCCGCGCAAGCCGCGTCGCTGGCTCGGGTGACGGACGTACCGCTGCATTTTTTGCTCTGGTTCCCTGCTTCGTCGTAGAGGTAGGCTTCCAGCAAGGCGCCGTTGAGGTCGGTTTGATGGACTTCGGTCAGCTGGTGGGCGGTGTTATGCTTGTAAGCCGTGGTGTTGGTGACCGGATTTCCCAGCTGTTTCAGTACCCGGTTGTTGTAGACGTCGTAGCCGAAGGCTTGGGTTTGCGTGGTGGTGCCGTTGTTGACGTTGACCAGCCTATCCAGCGGGTCGTAGCCATAGGTGTAGCTGAGAGTGGCTTGGCCGCTGAGGGTTTCCTGATTGGTCTTGCGCCGGCCTAAACCGTCGTAGCCATAGCTGGCTTGGGCGATGACGGTGGCGGCGTTCTTATGGGCGATTTTGTTGAGGCTGTTGTCGGCGTTCCAGGTCAGGGTTTGATCGATGCCGTTGGGGTAACGGGCTTCGACCAGCCGACCGCCATTGTCATAGTCGAAGGTGTAGTGGTCGAAGTTGGGCGCCCACAGGCTGATTAGCCGGCCGACTTCGTCATACAGGTAGTAGGTGCCGCGGCCATCGTTGTCGGTCAGGCTGTCGAGCTGGCCGCCGGGGCTCCAGGTATAGCCGAGGGTTTTGTAGCCCCGGTTGTCGCTGACCTGTTGCAAGCGGTGGGCGGCGTCGTATTGGTAGTCGTAGGCGGCTTCGAGCTGGCTATTAGGCGTTGGGCTCCAGGTTTCGGCGCGGGTGGGTTGCCCCAAGGGGTTGCGGCTGTAGTCGATCTTTCTGCCGTCTTCGGCAGTGACGCTGAGCAGTTGGTGGCCGTAATCCCAGACGTAAGTCAGGGTGTGGCCGGTGGCGCCAGGGGTTTGTTGGGTCTTGACGTTGTTGTTCAGGTCGTAGGTATAAGTTGTGGCCTGGCCCAAGGCGTCGGTTTCGGTGAGTTTGCGGCCAAAGTCGTCGGTGATGTAACTGGCTTGGGTGGCCACCGTGTCGCTAGCCGATGCGCCGGTATCAGGGTCGATGGTTGTGCCGCCGTCGGCCGTGGTCTGGCCGGCTTTGATTTCCTTTAGATTGCCGAGGTTGTCGTAGACGTAGCGGGTGACCGGCCGGATGGTTTGGTTGAAGGTGGCGCTGCTTGGGTTTTGGTCGACATAAGCCGGGCCGGCGACGCGGATCAAGCGGCCCAGCGCGTCGTAACGTTTCAGGGTATCGCGAGCGGCTTCCGTGGAGCCGGCCGCCGGGGTGTCGGTGGTTTTGACGACTTGGCCCAGCGCGTCGTAATCGAACTGGCGGATTTGCCCCAGGGTGTAGCTGCCGACCTTGGGTTGGGTGACGCTTTTCAGGCGGCCGTCTTGCGCGGCATTCCAGTAACTGTAGACGGTGCTATTGCCGTTGGGGTCGGTGACGGCTTTAACCCGGCCGGCCGCGTCCAGTTTGCGGCTGACGTTGTGCCCGGCCTTGTCGTAGGCCTTGGTCCAGCGGTTGACGGCATCGTAATCAAAGCCCAGCGTGTAGTTGTCGGGGTCGGTGATTTGGATGAGGTTGCCGGCTGCATCGTATTGGTATTGACTGACGTGGCCGCCGGCGTCCAATGTTTGTTCGAGGCGGCCGGCGCTGTCGTACTGGCGAAAGCCCGAGTCCCAGAGCCGCAGTTGGCCATTTTGGTTCAATACCAGTTCCTGGCCGTTCAAACGGCCGTCGCCGTCGTAAAAATAGTCGCGCGGGTGGCCGGCTGCATCGGTGCCGGTCAGAGGCAGGTTGTCGGCGTCGTAACTGCTACTGACGGTCTGCCAGTCGGCATCGATGCCTTGGCTTTGCCGGCCCAGGCTGTCGAATTGCAGCGTAGCGGTGTCGGCCGGGTCGGACGCATTGATCACGCCGTCGCCGGTCTTGTCGCCCAGCCGGGCGATTTGGGTCGGATACAGGGTGTTGGCGTCATAGGTGGTGGTGACGGTCGGTCCCGTGCCGCCGGCGAAGGTGCCCAACACCGCGCCGCTGAAGTCGCGCAGGGTTTTGCTTTGGGTGGGCTGGCCGCTGGCGGCGTCGTAGTTGCGTTTAGTCCAGGCGGCAATGTTGGCCAGGGCCGGGGTGGTGCCGGCGGTCGGCACGATGCCGGTTTTCAGCTTGATGGTATCGGTCAGGTTGCCCTTGGCGTCGTATTTGAGCAGGGTCCAGTTGCCCAGAGCGTCCTTGATGCGTTGCGGGGCGTTGAACGCGGTAAAGTCGTAGTATTCGGTGGTGGCGCTGGACGGCTGGATGATGCGGGTGACGTTGCCGGCGGCATCGTATTGGTATTGCACATTCAAGCCGGCCGGATCGGTTTCGCTTAGGCGGTTGAAGGGATTGGCGGCATCGTAGCTGTAGTCGTGGGCGGCGCCTGCTTCGTCGACGATACGTAGCGGGTTGCCGTTGGCATCGAAGCTATGCCGACGCTCGAAGCCGCGTTCGTTGACGGTGACGGTTTCGCGGCGGAAGTCCTGGTAACGGAAGGTGGTGGTTTCCGGGAGTAGCGTGCCGTTGTTATGCCGTTGGTGGCGGAACACCCGGCCATCCACGTAGTAGGAAAACTGCATGCCTTCGCCTTGCGGCGCGGTGGTGCGTTTCAATGCATGGTTCAGGTTTTGGCCGTCGGCGCTGCTGTAGTAGCTGTACGTGACTGCGGTGTGTTGATTGGCGACCGCCAGCGGGCTTTTGTACGTGGTCAGGTTGCCGTTGCCGTCGTAGCCGTATTGATGGCTGGCCAGCACTGTACCGCCGCTGGCTTTGACATCCACCTGGCTGATGCGGCTGGTCGTGTAGCTGAACGCCAGCTTGCGGCCGGGGCCGTCGGTCACGTCCTTGAGAGTCTGGTCGGCGTTGTAACTCAGCGTCAGGGTATTGAGGTTACGGTCCTTGATGGTCAACAGTTTGGCGGCCTGGCCGGCGGTAGCGCCGGGATTGCTTTCGAAACCGTAACGCAGGCCGTTCTTTTCGGTGACACTCCAGCTGCCGTCGGCTTCGCGCTTCAAGACCGAATACACACCCGGCGCGGCCTGGAAGGTGCTATTTGCCGGCACAGTCGTGCCACTCAGGCGGAAAAAGCGCTCGCTGCCTGTACCATCCAGCCAGCCGACTTTGACGTAGCCGGCCTCGCTGCCGTAGAAATTCAATTTGTGGTTGAAGCTGTGAGTCCAGCCGAAACCCACCGGGCCATCCTTCGGATTGCGGCTGTTGTAATTGCGCTCAAATACCAGCGGCAAACCCCGGCCCGATACTGAAATGTCCCGCTCCGAATGGTACATATTGCCGGTGGCCAGGTTGACCGGGTCGCCGCCCCAGCTTTGCAGGGCGTTCCAACCGTTGGACAAGGTGGTGGAGTTAATCAACGCCCCGGTATAAAAGCTGCTGGGCAGGAAGCTGTCGCGGGGATAGCTGGTGGTGATTGGACTCGGATTGACTAAAGGGTAGCCGCCGCCGAGCCCTCCGGCGATCATGGCGGAGAAGTAGCCCTTGGTTTGGTTTTCCACCATGTAGACGGCGCCATTCCAGGTTTTGGGTTGGGCGCCGCCGTCGGTGTAGGCAATGGTTTTCTTGGGGACTGTCACCGTGGAACCGTCGTTAACAGCGGCGGTGATGGCGGTTTGATAAGGAGCCATGCTGGCATCCATCAGACTAGACCAACTGCCGATATTACTCGAATTGAGCGTGACCAGCGGGTTAGCGCCGCCGGATTCGCCGGCAAATTGCAGGCCGCGTACCGTGGATACCGCGTCAGTGCGAATCAGTTCCTGCCAGATGAAATGCTCGTAGGCCGACGCGCTGTAGGCAAACAGCTTGAACGTGGGCCAATATTCAGCGCGTTGCGCGGCAGCCGTCGTCGCCGTCGTGTCGAGTTTGACCAAATGGGCGACATTGCCCAATACATCGATATAAGGCCCGCTTGGATGCACGGCGAACGGTAAATCGAACAGGTAATCGACCTTGAGTCCGGCGGCGGTCAAGCCGAGATGGGTACCGCTTTCGCCGCTGATGCCGTTGAGCTCTCCCAGGTACTGCCCCGCATCGGTCACGTAACGCAGGTACTTCATCAAGGCGATATGCAGCAGTTCGCCTTCCGTTTCATCGTAATTGGCGGCGTTGGCCGGCGTCGGAGCGGTCGGCGCCGATTGCACGGTTTGCGTCAAACGCTCGGCGCGCTCCGCAATCAGCCTATCCGAGCCTTGATGGGCATAGGCCATCAAGGCGTGGTGGGCGCCGGCGGTCAGATTGGTGTAAACGGTTTTGTTGAAGCAATGCAGGTCGGGGTCCGGCGTGCTGTTGGCCGGGTCGTCGTTGCGGCATGACGCTTGGGAGAGACTGGTATCGCCCAAAGTTACCTTCATGATCAACCGATGTTGAGTGCCCAAAGTGACGGCGCTCGTGCCGGTGGCCTGGACCACGCCATCGACCTTGATGATCGGTTTGAGATTGACCAAACTAGGCGGCGTGGCCAGATCGCCGTTCCAGTTGTTCCAGAGAGTTTGCGAGCCGGCATCGGCCGGTATGTAGGACAACGTCAGACGCTGGTGAACGATGGACGGCAACGACAGGATTTGCTCGGCGACCAGATCGGCGCCGCTACCGTTTTTGACTTTGATCGACAGGCGATGGCGGTGGCTATCCGGCAGACTAGCGGCCTCGGGTGATGACGAACCGCTCCAATTGACGTATTGCGTGACTTTGTAGGGTAGCGTGACCGGCAAAATGTCGTAATTTCTGGCGGTTTGTTCCCCGAGGTAAGGCACGTCCAGCAAGGTGTTGTCTGCGTTAAGACCTTTTACGTAAGTCTCAACCTGAGCGGCATAGCGCTCGTGCGGCAAGGTATGCGTGCGGCCGGTCAAATAGCCGGTCGCACTGTAGTCGAATGCCACGCTGGATTGAATGCCGGCGATACCGGGCTGATAGGTATTATCCTTGAAACTGGGGTCTAGCGGAATCCAGCGGTAGCCGGTGTTGTCGGCAGACGCACCGCGATAATTGCCGTAAGGTAAACAGGCCTCGACCCAGACATGGCGTAGAAAAATGCCATTGGCATTCGAATATTTTCCGGCATAAGGATTGAGGTTGCCTGACAAAATAGAGCCAGCGGCTTGGTAACTTTTGGCACCGAGCCAGCGTGGACCGCGGCCGTTGGCGCCCAGATTGGACGAATCGATTAACTGGATGTCGCCCAGCACGTAACGCGCAGGAATGTTGGAGGCACGTAGTAGCGCAATCAGCAATGAGGCTTGGTCGGTCGAGCCGCCGGCACTGCTGTACAAGGTGCCCTCCGAACCTTTCATAGAGCCGAAATAGGGCTCGAAGCGGATGTTGTTATAAACGTACTGGTATATTTTGACCGGTGAGTAATTCAGTTTCGCGGCAAGATTTTGAATTTCTCCGGAAATGATGACGTCTTCTGTAGCATTTAGATCGGCAGGGGCATAACCGCAGGCCAGCGCTTCGGTGGGCACGGAAGGTGCCGCCGCTTCGGCCGGTTTACCGAGCATATCCAGCAGAAAGGCATAGGCCGGCACGTCGGGCTTGAATGGCCCGGCGCTCAGATAGCGGGGTAGTTTCTTACTGGGCTCCGCCGGTGTCGGTTCGATCTCCGCGCCCAATCGGGTCGTCGGCGTTGGAATTGCCTCGGGCGCCATGTCGGCGCTTTGTTTCCGGTGATGCAATGCGCGCAATTCGGCCTTGGCATTCCCCAAAGCGCGGCGGCGATCGCCGTCCTGATGAGCAGAAGAAAATCCCGATAACGAGCGATTGATGCGGTCGAAGCGCTGCGCGACCTGCTTGGCATAACGGTCGAAGTCATCCACTTTGTCGGGTTGTTTCAGCCCGGCCAGTTTGGAGCGCATCCGGTCGAGTTCGGCCTCCACATCCTGGCGTAAATCGGCAATTTCAGAACGTTTGGCTTCCAGCAGCTCTTGCTTGGACGATAGCAGATTGGCTTGACCGTTCTGTTGCAGCCTATCCTCTTCATCGGCTTCATCGAGCAGTTCGGCGGCTTCATCCAGATGTTCGCGCAATTGCTGCGCCAAGGGATTGCCCGGTTGTTGATGCACTTTGAGTAGCGTTTGTACCACGGCATCCGGTAACACAGCTGCGTCTTGCGGCGCGGCGAATAGTGATGATGTTGCGAGCAGACCCAGGCAGAGCCAAACGAACGCCCAGGGAGAGCGAAAACCGGAAACGAGTGACATGGAAAATTCCTTGGCCGAGCCTTTGGGTTTAACGGAGATTGCGCGCTTTAGTATGTTCAACATGCCGCATGATGAAGGAAAGCAGCCCTCCCATCAGCAACATAGCCCAGGTAGGCAATGCCGGGACCTGGGTGGGCTCAGTTGGCTCCGCTACCTCGATTTGACTGGTAACAGAGGTTTGCATATCGGCTGCCAACACCTCATAGGTAAAATTATATAAGCCAAGTGAAGTAGGCGTGCCGCTGATCTGGCCGGTATTGCTATCCAGGCTGAGTCCATCCGGTAAATCGCCGGAACTCAGTAGCCAGCTATAAGGCGGCGTGCCATTGCTGGTGTTTAGTGCGGCGTTGTAAGGTAAATCGATAAAAGCGGTCGTGAGAGGGATGGCGGTGGTTTCGCCGGCGACGCTGCGTCCGTTGCCCTTCAGCAAGCCGAAGGCATCCGGTACGTTGGGATTGGTGCCGAGCAGGGCTTGTGTCTCGGTACCATCGGGCAGGCCATCGCTGTCGGTATCCGACAGAGTCGTTGCCGGGATCGACGCTAATGTTTGCGTGGTGAGTAAAGCGTCGCCGCCCCAACTGCCGTTGGCTTGTTGCTGGGCAATGAGAAAACTTTCCGCATTCACGACGGCCGGGTCGCTAGCGCCAAGTACGGTGCTCAATGCGCGATAGGCTAGCGCGGTTTCCAATACTGTTCCGGCGCTGCCTTCGCCGAATCCACCACCCGGCGTTTTCTGTTGGGTTTTCAGCCAGGCGGCGCCATTGGCCAGAACGCTGGAAATCGTCGTCGAACCACAGCTTGAAGTGTTGTAACGGCTTAACACGATCAAGCTATAGGCGGTCGGCAAAATCTGGCTAGACTGGGAGCCAGTGGGGGGTACGAAATAGGGCCAGCCGCCGTTGCCGGTATTGCGCTGGGCAACGATGTTACAGACACTGTAGCCTTCCTGAGCATAGCTTGTAGCACTCACCTTTATGGCCTCCAACGCCATGGCCGTATCGGGATAACTGGTGCTGTAGTGGTCGTAAGCCCCCCAACTGCTCTGGGGCGACGCTTCATCGTTGCGCCAAGTGATCAAGCGGGATGCTAAATCCGAGGTATCGCGTCCGGATCGTGCCAGGGCGATGATCTGGCGGGCCAAGGCGTCCGTGCTATAGGCTTCGTGATTTTGCAGCCAGGCTACCCCTTTCGCATAGGTATCGCTTTTGGTCATGCCGGCATTGATCAAGGCTTCGACAGCGGCGGCGGTCTCCGCCATCTCCAATCCCGGCGCTCCCTGCCAACTGCCATCACCGTTTTGGTGGGTAATCAGCCAAGCCATGGCTTTGAATCGGGCATCGTCGATGGGTGCCGCCATTGTGGCTGTTGCCGTGAAAATACCTGAGCACACCGCAGCCAATCTTAAACGTTTCATTTCCATGTTATCCCTGATCCAATCATCCGGCCGAGAACATTCCGCCTCAATCAAATCCGATACGGTTTACGAGTGGGATAGTCATCTGCGGCTAAGCCATAACCATCCGTTGATCCAACCACATTTGCCAAGCCATCGGAAATACTATCGGATAAGCTTGCGCGTAGGTGAGCGGACTATGTCCCGGCACTTACGGATTTAGTGAGGCTAACGCGGCAAATAATGGTCTCGCCGTGAGAAACTACAGGAATAATATGACAAGTGTATTAAGGGCGAAAATCAAGGTTGGTACTGAGCTAAATTTATTTGGCGGTTTTTCCGGTTATGTGAATACTACCCAAACTTTAAAGCGAGGCCATGTGTGAGCAACGTCCATTCCCTTCTTCCGAAACTGACAGTACATCGGCAATTTATCGATGATTTTGTTGCGGCAACAGCACCGTGCTTTGCGCTCGGCATGATTGAGGAACGAAAGCAAAAACTTGGCCTTCTGACGCTTCGGCCCGGCAAGAGCATTCCTCAGCAGATCACGGAACCAGGCTTCAATTTTGGGCATTCGTTGCTAGGCGATGCCCATTTCGAAGTTGTCCATTTTGCCTTCGATTTCTACGGTTTCGGTACCTACAACGTCTTGGTCAATCCTAACAATCCGTTGGTACAGGCGGTGCTGGATATCATGGTCAGCACAGGAGAATACTTTATCCTGGTAATCGGACCGAATCAGGGCGTTACAGCTTTTCGTTCCGAGATTGGAAAAGAGGGTTTGACGGGACTAAAAGACAATCTAAAGCGTATCAAACGCTCGACCACGACCGATGCGCAGTATCAGCAGGCGCTCAGTAATTTTCAACAATGTCCAGACCCACCCGGTCAATTGCTCAATTGGGTATGTCGGGACAACATAGGATATCTGGATATCGCATCTGATCGTTTGGAGATGACGCCTGCCTCGCCTCGGGAAGAAACGGTGGCTACCGACGATAATACCTGTCGCGTTTCTCAAAGGCGAGCGCTTGCCGAATTGCTGGATCGCAAGGTTAATGAACTTGCCAGGGCAGGCGTTGGTGACGATTTTATGTTGTTGGCCCATATGGAGCCTGACATGCATCTGTTCAAGCGGTTACTGGATCTTTCCGACGGTAGCGGAATGAGCGACCTTTGTGCCGAATATCCCGGACTGTATCGATTCGCAAAGCTGCTGGAGCAAATCGCGATTGGCATTCAATCGGGAGAGATTGAGGTGCCTCGCTAGTTTTTGTCCCCTCGTTCAATTAGCTTAACCTAATATGTCGTCAAATTGTAGCTTCGCTCCCACTGGGCC
>NZ_JAXARY010000041.1:0-15585 GCF_033949435.1 Methylomonas defluvii
GTGTGCCGACTCGGTAGACTGACAGACTCCCCGGTCTTGGGATTCCTACCCATACGGGCTTTGCGGGGAATCGTTGAAAAACCACCAAATCCACGAATTTCAATTCGTTCGCCAGTGGCGACAGCGGTAGTCAAAACATCAATGATAGTGTTGACAGCGAGCTCTACGTCTTTTTGCAGCAGGTGCGCTTGCTTGGCGGCCAGCGCACCCATCAGTTCCGATTTTGTCATCTGAAATGTCGAAGGTTCGACGGTGAGTTAATCGTCGAATCATAGCGCAGTTTCAAGAGGACTTCGAGCCACTCAACGCCCTCTATTTCTCAAGAGAATTTAACCGTTAACGGCGTCTTTTAAAGCCTTTCCGGCTTTAAAGCCTGGTAGTTTTGCCGCAGCAATGGTCAGTCCAGCGCCGGTTTGCGGATTGCGGCCTTGACGCTCGGCACGTTCCTTGACTTCGAAAGTGCCAAACCCCACTAACGATACCGAATCGCCGTTTTTCAAGGTATTTTGAATGGCACTGAGGATGCCATCCAAGCCCCGCCCGGCATCGGCTTTACTGAGATTCGCATGGCTGGCAATGGCGTCAATGAGTTCGGATTTATGCATGGTTTCCTCAAAAGGTGGGATGTAAAAACTAGGCGTTGATGATCGCAGTTTCAACATGTTCCTTCAAGCAAATCAGTCTGGAAGGCGTGTAAACCGGAACCGCAAAATTTATGTACCAGTAGCGAATGTCGGCTTATAAAATTCGCAAATTGTCGCAACCGACCCCAAGCAGCCGTTCGCCATCCAACTCATTGACAGTCCGGTCCCATCATACAGCGGACAGTCAAATCAACGACAGAACCCTTAATAATTGTCCGACTAACAAATTGAACAATATAGTTCAGCGGCTGCTTGCCATGATTCTTCTTGGCAAGCAGCACAAATCACTTACATCTGGCGATGCATTGCTGCCATACTCAAATTGGCCTCGGCGGCTTTTTCATAGGCGTTAATAAGAACTCGGCAATGGCTGACCAAAGTGTCGCCCTGTTTACCGTAAAGATAACTTTTTGACTGGTATTGGCTAAGCAGTTTTTTGTGCTCTTCAACTTTAAGTTGCAGTTCTTTGGCCGCTTCTTCGTAATGTTTCGCCAATGCCTCGTGATCAGCTTTGGTCGTTGCGCTTTGAACGGCTTGAGTCATATCCATCGGATGCGGGTTCATCTCACTACATGCCACTAAGATGCCAGCACCTAACAATAGGGTAATCAATAGTTTTGTTTTCATAGATTTTCTCCAGATTTAGTTGTTATTAATCGTTAATTTCGTCCTGTTTTTATAGCTCATGGAGTGATGAAAAATTAGAAATGACATCAATCCATTCTATAAATCTTTATATTTCAAGCACAAATAGTGCCATTATTAAAATCAATGAGTTAAATTCGTCTTTACATACTCTCACGGCCTATTGCGCAATACTGGTGCAAACCAAGGTGTTACTGCACCGCATTGGGTCAATTTCCTAAGCTGATGTGCGAGCAAATTCATCTCTTGCCTTTCGAACCTTAAAAGCTGTATTCAAGAAGTATTCGCCAACGAGGCGTTGTAGCATTGCCTCCAGTTGAGATTCGTCTAAATCATTCACCTCTTGATGAAGACGCGGAGCAATCTTGGCAAAAATCGTTACCAGCCGAGGGTCAAAGTGGCTACCGCCTTCTTTTACGAGCTTGGAAATAGCATCGACTACGGGCCACGCTTCCTTGTACGGACGTTGCGAGGTCAGCGCATCAAACACGTCCCCTATAGCAAATATTCGCGCGTTTAGTGGAATGGTGTTCCCTGTAAGGCCTTGCAAATACCCGCTGCCGTCATATTTTTCATGATGAAACTCCACGACATCCCGCGCACCGGTTAACCAGTGCGATTTGTTTAGAATTTCCACGCCTAATACCACATGCGTTTTCATGACCTCGAATTCATCCGCTGTTAGTTTTTCCGGTTTCAGTAAAATCGGATCGCGGATGCCGATCTTGCCAACATCGTGCAAAAAAGCCCCCGCAATTAGATCGCGCATATTTTCTTCAGGCAATCCAATCGCTTCGCCAAGCCGTAGCGCGTAATAAGTCACTCGATAGTTATGATGGTTGGTTTCCGAATCGCGTTCTGCGATGGCACAGCCCAGTACATTCATCAGTTCAAGATTGCCTTGTAAGAGTTCGCCGGAAAGCCTGATGACGCCTCGATTGAGTGTCAGGACAATCGGATACATCAAGAGGCTGGTAAAGAAAATGCCTAGCGTCACGAAGGCCAGCATACGGATTAGGTTTTGCTTCAACATGGCAAACGTTTCCGGATCAACCTGATAAACACCCTCGAAATAACCCATGGGCGAATCCTGTTCGCCACGTAGTGGAACCAGTGTCACCAGCCACAACTGCCCATGAATAAAATGCAGGTCATGAGTAAACTCGTCGGCCTGTGGAAATTGATGGCGATATTGATCGATGAATTGCTCGACCAATTCCTGTCCTTGGCGAACGGCTTCGAGTTTTAATTGTTTGTTGCGGTCGTACAATTCGACAATCAGAAAATGCTGGCTAACCAGCTGTTCGGCTAGCTGCGTCAGGTGTTCGGTCGATTGGGCATCGAGTTGTTCCAGATTATGGGCCGATGCTCCGCTGAATATCGCTGATTCCTTCAGCGCAAGGGCATGAACCAATTGCTCGGCCCTCTTGATCTCCAGCCATAAAGTGGAACCGCCTACCGTTACACTCAGGAACAACCAGCCTAAAAACAATCGGGTCAGAATTTTTCGGTGGATAAACCGATTGGTGGACATCGCTTGTGGCGATTTCATCTTTTTAGGCTGATGGCAACGTGATTGCTTGGTTTTCATTGTTCTAAGCAAACTTTTTAGCACGATTAAGCAGGATTTTTCTGAGCTCTAAGATTGCCAAGGGTATAAATCCAACCCCGATCCAGACGACACACTGATGCAACGACACCGATTTGATCTGAAACAGGGTTTGCAACACCGAAATATGGTGTATCGCCAACTGTAAGCTGAAACACACGGCGACAATCAGAAACAAGCGCAGATTGGAAAACAAGCCGATTTGCCAGATGACACGTTGCTCGCTTCGCGCACCGAAGGCACGCAGCAAACCGGTAATCACCAGAGCGGTAAAGGCGGCATCGCGAGCTTGATCTAGCGTATTGCCAACCACATGCAGTTCATAGGCAAACACGCCGAGCGTGACGCTCGCGGCTAACAAACCGGTGAATAAAGTCAGATAAAACAAATGCCGGTTGAGTAACTGGGACTGAGCCTGTCGAGGCGGGCGATTCAATACCCCTGGATCAATCGGATCGGTGGAAAGGGCCAAGGCCGCAAAACCATCGGTGACCAGGTTGATCCACAACAGGTGTAACGGTAAAAGCGGTAATGGCCAACCCAGCAGCACCGCACCCAACATCACCAACAACTCGCCGGTGCTACTGCCCAACAGGTAAGCCAAGGTTTTGGCGATGTTGTCATAAATGCCGCGTCCTTCTTCAACGGCGGCGACAATGGAAGCAAAATTATCATCGGCGACAATCATGTCGGCGGCTTCTTTGGTCACTTCCGTACCGGTAATGCCCATGGCGATTCCGATGGATGCTTCTTTGATAGCCGGCGCATCGTTCACGCCGTCTCCCGTCATCGCGACAACCGCCCCAGTCGCTTTCCATGCCCGCACAATACGCAGTTTATGCTCGGCGGTTACCCGTGCATACACCGAAACATGCGGCACGCGTTCCTTTAACTCAGCATCGTCCAAGTGGTCTATCTCGGCACCAATCAGAACTTCATCGCCCTTATCCATAATCCCTAATTCGCAGCCAATGGCCCGCGCGGTATCCGGATGATCGCCGGTGATCATCACCGTTTTGATCCCTGCCCGTTTGCATTTGCTGACGGCCTCTCTGGCTTCACCACGCGGTGGGTCCTGTAAGCCAACGAGTCCTAGCAAAATAAGCTGCTGTTCGATCTCGACATCACTACCGAATACGCCCGTACCGAAATGGATGCCTTCTAGTGGACGCTCTGCCACGGCCAGCACTCGCAACGCATCGTTGGCCAGTAAGCGATTGGCCTGAAAAAAATGAGTGCGGTCGATTTCAGTCAATGCCCTGACACCTTGGTCGGTGCGAATCAACGTGCAACGGCTAAGAACGACTTCGGGAGCACCTTTGACAAAGGCCCAGGGGAAATTGGTCTGACGACGGATAACGCTCATGCGCTTGCGGTCGGAATCAAAAGGGATCACCGCCAAACGCGGCATGTCCGTTTCAATGGCAGACCTCGTAATATTCGCTTTCTCGGCGGCCACCAATAACGCCCCCTCGGTAGGATCGCCTACTACAGTAGATCGGCCATCGATTAGCGTGAGTTCGGCATCGTTGCATGCCGCCGATGCTCGCAGCAAGGCGAATAATTCGGGGCTTTCCGAAGGGAAACTTTCCATGTTGCCAGAGAAAAATGTGCCTTCCGTGGCGTAACCTTCACCGGTAACACGATAGAGGTTTTGCGAGGTCACCAACTTGCGGGCCGTCATTTCACCCATCGTCAGCGTGCCGGTCTTGTCGGTACAAATCACCTGCGCACGGCCCAATGTTTCGACCGAAGCCAAGCGTCGCACCAAGGCATGCCGTTGAACCATTCGCTGTACGCCTAATGCCAGCGCAATCGTTACCACCGCTGGCAGCCCTTCGGGAATCGCCGCGACCGCAAGACTCACCGAACTTAGGAAAAGCTCAAAGGGGGCGATGCCTCGCCATACTCCCAGACCGAAAATCAAGCCGACAATGCCGAAACACGCTATCAACAACAGGCGCCCAACCCGCTCCAGTTGGCGTTGTAAAGGGGTTTCTCCGCTTTCGGCCGATTCGAGCAGTTTCGCGATGCGACCCAGTTCGGTTTCCATGCCGGTGTTGACCACCACTGCGCGAGCGGAACCACCAGTCACACTGGTCCCGAGAAAAACCATATTGCGCCGCTCAGCCAGCGGTGTGTCCAATACCAGACTAACGGTAAACTTAGCCACGGCTTGCGATTCCCCCGTGAGCGGGGCTTCATTGACACGAAACACGGAAGCTTGAATAAGGCGGGCATCCGCCGCAACCAAATCGCCCGCTTCGAGTAACAGTAGATCGCCAGGAACGACCTCAGATGTGGTGACCACCAGGCTATGGCCATCCCGAATCACTCGGCAATGCGGCGCGGTTAAACGAGCGAGTGCGGCGGCCGCTTTCTCGGCCCGATACTCCTGGAGAAAGCCAATGACCGCATTCAAGATCACGATAGCGATGATGGCAAGACCATCGATCACTTCACCGAGTGCAACGGAAACAGCCGCTGCACCCATCAGTACCCAAATAACGAGACTTTTAAACTGGCTGATAAAAATCACCAAAGCCGAAAATCGCTTGCCCTTATGCAGTTTATTTTGCCCATACCGAGCAAGTCGGTTTTTCGCGTCTTCGCTGGAAAGTCCCTGTTCCATATCGGTCGCAAGCAAGCCTGCGGTTTCGATTGCTGATAGCTTGTGCCATGTATTCATCATGACCCACCTCCCTTTAACCATATTGGTGACGGCAGAGATAACGACCGGTGACAGCGTGGGATTATCAAAACAAGCCCCTATTCCGGAATACTGCCCAATAACGAATCCACTGCGGTCGAAACCGCTAGATCGACCCTTTTATCGTTTATCAACCCGCTCAATATCCCGCCATCCCCGACCAAACAAATAGTGCTGTCCCGCCATAGCAGCAAGCCCTTCTCCTTGTCGTATAGAAAGCCTGCCACTTCCACCTTATCGTTGCTGCCAACCACATTGAGCTCGATAAGGGCCAAGACCATGATCCAGCGTGCATCCGGCGGACCAAGGCGTTTTATCAAGGCAGGATCGGCGGCCCGTAGACTATCGTTGGTCAGGACAGTGCTCTCGCCCGAATCACTCAGAACCACCGGGTATCCTTTCCGCTTCAGGATCGTTGCCGCCTTTTGGCGCAAGCGTTCTTCGAGAGGAACCGCGACCTGCTGGTCTATTCGCGCATCAATGGCTGGCAGTAGCGTAATCTGACCTATGGATTTGGGCGTCAATCCCGAAGCCCGGTAGAATGCGGGCTGGGTAACGGCACACCCTTCGAGCAAGAAAAGCACACCGACTAAGGTGATTAAAATTGATTTATGCCAACGGATAGTCATGTCTCACCCCCTCACTCTTTCTGGCGATGCAAATTTGCCATCTTCAAATTTTCCTCCGCCGCTTCTTCGTAGGCATTGATCAATGATTGGCAATGTTCTTTAAACCCTTCGGCTTGCCGGCCGTAAAGATAGCTTTTGGCCTGGTATTGGCTCAAAAGCAGCTTGTGTTCCTGAACCTTGGCTTGCATCTCCTTAGCGGTATCTTCGTAGTGTTTTACCAATGCCTCATGCTGTACGGCCAGGTCAAAATCCATCGAATGAGGATTGATTTCGCTACAGGCGGCTAGTAAGCCGGTCGTTAAAAGCAAAGTGATCAGAAATTTTGTTTTCATAGGTGATTTCCAGATAATTTAAATTTTCGAATAATTAATTTCTTTGAGCGCGGAGCGGATAACGCGGAAAGAAGAATTCAGCAGCAGCATAACCAGACAGGATGCGACGACAATATCCGCCCATCCCGATTCAAAGTACCAAACTGCTCCCGCTGTGATAAATACCGATAGATTTGATGCGATGTCATTTCTTGAACATTCCCATACCGAGCTCATGTTGATGTCTTCATTTCTGTGCTTCCACAGCAGAAATAGACATAGCGAATTTGCAGCCAGGCCCGCCAAACTGAAAATGCCCATGATCTCGTAAGATGGCAGTACAGGCTCAATCAGCCGCTGAATGATTTGCGCCAAGACCACACACGCCCCGATCAATATCAAACTACCCTTAAATAAGGCCACTTTCGCCTTAGTGGCCGCTTCTTTGGAAACGGCGTAAAGGCTTAAACCATACGTTAGTGCATCGCCGAGATTATCCAGACTGTCCGAGAGCAGCGCCGTTGATTTTCCGTAAACAGCTCCGCCGACAATGACCACAAACATAACGGCATTAATAACGAGTACCGCTTTAAGCGTGCCACGTTGTCGTTCGCGCAATTTCTCGATTGCGCAGTTATTTTCACAACATGAAGCCATATCAAATTTCTCCGTGAGCCTAATGTATTGATGAAAGCATCAGTAACATCTCAGGACTATGGGTATCGAAACCGTTCTTGGAACTGCAACACCAGGCTGTAAATCACCGGAAACACCAGAAGGCTTAATACCAACACCGTCAGCATGCCCCCCAGCGCCGGCGCCGCGATGCGTTGGGTCACGTCCGCACCGGTGCCGGTTGCCGTCATGATGGGTATCAAGCCGATAATGTTGGCCAGCGAGGTGATTGCTACTGGCCTGACACGCAGAGCCGTCGCGGCTTCGCTGGCCGCTCGGATTTCCTCGCCGGTCAGTGGCGCCTGTTTTTGCGCCCGCAGCTTATCGATTTCAATATCGATAAAGCTCAGCACCATCACCCCGGTTTCCGCCGCCGTGCCGGCCAGCGCGATAAAACCGACATAGACGGTAATCGACAGGTTGTATCCCAACCAGTAGATGAACCAAATGCCACCAATCAGGCTAAATGGAATCGCCAACATCACGATAGTCGGTTCGGTGATATTACGAAAGGCGGTATACAGCAGGATAAAAATCAGCAGTAGCGTGATGGGCACCACGATGCGCAAGCGTTCCGCCGCCCGTTCCATGTATTCGAATTGACCGGACCAAGTGACGGTATAACCTGCCGGTATCGTGACAGTTTCGGCTAAGGTCTTTTTTGCCTGCTCCACATAACCGCCGATGTCAGAGATTTTAAGGTCCACATAAATCCAGGCGTTGGGCCGTGCATCCTCGGTCTTGATGACATCCGTGCCGCGTTTAAAGTTGATGTCTGCCACTGCTGTCAAAGGAATCTGGCTGCCTGTCGGGGTGGAAATCAACACTCGTCGCAAGGCTTCCGGGTTATCCCGCAGATCGCGCGGATAGCGTAGATTCACGGGATAGCGCTCCAGCCCTTCGACGGTTTCGGTGATATTCATGCCGCCAATCGCACTTTGAATCACATCCTGCACATCGCCGACGGTTAAGCCATAACGCGCGGCCGCTTCGCGGTTAATATCAAAATCCAGGAAATAGCCACCGACGGCTCGATCACCGTAGGCCGATAGCGTATCAGGCAAGGTTTTCATCGCCTGTTCGATTTGCAGCGACAGGGATTGCAGGACATTCAGATCGGGACCGGACACCTTGATACCCACCGGGGTCTTGATGCCAGTGGAGAGCATGTCGATTCGGGTTTTGATGGGCATGGTCCAGGCGTTGGCCAAACCGGGAAAATGAATGGCCTTGTCCATTTCATCCATCAGTTGCCGGGTGGTTTTGCTTGGATCAGGCCACTGTTCTCGCGGCTTTAACTTGATGGTCGTTTCCACCATCATCAACGGTGCGGCATCGGTGGCGGTTTCAGCCCGGCCAATCTTGCCGAACACATGATGCACCTCGGGAAAGGTCTTAATGATCTTATCGGTCTGTTGCAAGACTTCCCTAGCTTTGGTGATGGAGATGCCCGGAAAGGTGGTGGGCATATACAAAATATCGCCTTCATCCAAGGGCGGCATGAATTCACTGCCCAATTTGGATAAGGGATAAAGCGTGGAGGCCATTAACAGCAGCGCCACGATCAGCGTGGCACCCCGCCAGCGCATCGCCACTTTTAAAACCGGCGAATGCATGGCATGCAAAATCCGATTAATCGGGTTTTTTTGCTCGGGGATAATCTTGCCGCGCACAAAATACCCCATCAACACCGGCACCAGCGTGATGGTCAAGATCGCGGCGGCGGCCATCGCATAGGTTTTGGTGTACGCCAATGGGCTGAATAAGCGACCTTCCTGCGCTTCCATGGTAATAATCGGCAGGAAGGACACGGTGATCACCAGCAACGACGAAAACAGCCCCGATCCCACCTCACGGGAGGCATTGCCGATGGCTTCCCAGCGTTCCTGTGAAGTCAACTTGGCTTGTTTTTTCTCGGCTGCTTCAGCCAGGTGTTTGTGGGCATTTTCCACCATCACCACGCCACCATCGACCATATCGCCAATCGCCAGCGCGATGCCGCCCAACGACATGATGTTGGCGTTCATGCCTTGCCATTTCATCGCAATGAAGGCCATCAGGATACCCAAGGGCAAGGTGATCACGATTACCAAGGACGAACGCAGATGCAGTAAAAACAAGGCCACCAAGGCGCAAACGATGATCAGCTCTTGGGTCAACGCCTCTTTCAAGGTGTCCACCGCCCGTTCGATCAGGCTGCCTCGGTCATAGACCGGGACGATTTCCACGCCTGCCGGCAGGCCTTTTTTCAGTTCTTCCAGTTTCGCACGTACATCTTCAATGGTTGCCAGGGCGTTTTCACCGAAACGCATGATCACCACGCCGCCGGCTACTTCGCCTTCGCCGTTGAGTTCGGTGACGCCGCGCCGCAGTTCCGGGCCGATCTGGACATGAGCCACATCCTGTAACCGTATCGGCGTGCCGTTGGCGTCGACTCCGACCGGGATGGTATTCAGATCGGCGATGGATTTGATGTAGCCCAATCCTCTGACCATATATTCGGTTTCGCCGACTTCCAGCAACCGGCCGCCGACATCGTTGTTGGAACGCTTGATGGCCATCATCACCGTGGATAGCGAAATGTCATAAGCTTGCAGCGCATTGGGATCGACTTCCACCTGGTATTGTTTAACGTAGCCACCAACCGAGGCGACCTCGGACACACCAGGCACGGTCTGTAAGGGATAACGCAGATACCAGTCTTGAATCGAACGCAGTTGCGCCAAGTCGTGCTTGCCGGTCTTGTCCACCAAGGCATATTCGTAAATCCAGCCGACACCGGTGGCATCGGGACCGAGCGCCGGCGTGACGCCTTGAGGCAGACGGTTTTTCACATAGTTGAGGTATTCCAACACCCGCGACCGTGCCCAATACATATCGGTGCCGTCTTCGAAGATCACGTAGACGAACGACAAGCCAAAAAACGAATAACCGCGTACCACCTTGGCATGCGGCACGGCCAGCATGGCAGTGGTCAAGGGATAAGTGACCTGATTTTCGACCACCTGCGGCGATTGGTCGGCATAGTCAGTGAAGATGATCACCTGCACGTCGGATAGGTCCGGTATCGCGTCCAATGGCATATTCTTAAACGACCAAATCCCGCCGATGGCCAGGATAATTGCCCCCAACAGCACCATGAATCGGTCTTTTAAAACGCTGTTGATGATGAAATCAGTCATGTTGATGCGCTCCTGGTTTCACTGACAACGACTTGCTTGCCGGCTGCGATGCAGCGGGCTCCATCATTTTTGAGGTGGCTTCGTTCAGCTTGGATTCGGAGTCGATCAGGAATTGCGCCGAGGTGACGACTTCCTCACCCGCAGTTAATCCATCAAGAATGGCAATGTCGTCATTGGACGACAAACCCGTCGTCACCTGACGCGGCTCGAATTTACCGGGACCGCGCACCACCAAAACCTGGGTTTGCGCGCCGGAGCGGATCACCGCCTCGGCAGGGATTACCACCGCATCCAGTTGTTTGCCGGCATGGATGGTCACTTCGGCGAACATATCGGGTTTTAACAACAAGTCGGCATTGTCGAATACCAGCCGCACTTTAATGGTCCGGGTCTTGGCTTCGGCATAAGGGTAGATAAACGCCAGGCGGCCTTTGAAGGTGCGGCCCGGCACACCGGCCAAGCGCATGTGAACCGGGTCGCCTTCCTTAACCCAGGGCAGTTCGTATTCGTAAATTTCGGCATAGACCCAGACCGTGGAAAGATCGGCGATCATGTACAGCTCGGTTTCCGGCGTAACGTATTGGCCTTCGCGGGCGCCGATGTTGATGACGATACCGTCCGCCGGGGTATGAATATGCAGGCTCTTTTTGATGGATTGGCTATCCGTGAGATCGTGCAGTTGATGGGCCGGCACATCCAGCAGATTCAAGCGTTCGCGGGAGCTTTTGACCAGTTCTTCCGCACCACGGCGGATGTCTTCGATCGGGCTTTTTTCCAGCACTTTAAGATTGTTTAAGGCCAATACATATTCCTGTTGACTGGCGACCAGTTGCGGGGAGTAAATGCTCAGCAGTTCCTCATTCTTCCTGACCCTTTGCCCGGTCTTATCGGCACGCAAGGTTTCAATCCACCCTTCGGTTTTGGGATGCAGTCTGACAATATGTTCTTCATCATAGGCTACCCGGCCAACGGCTCGGACCACATGCGATAGCAAGGTTTGTTTGGCAAGCGCGGTCCGCACACCGATGTTTTGCACCGTGGCGGCATCGATTCTAACGGTACCGGTCGAATCGTCAGCTTTTGACTCGTCCTCGGCATACACGGGCAGATAAGCCATGCCCATATTGTCCTTGGCAGGAATTGGTGACGTGACCGAGGGATTCATCGGATTGCGGTAAAACAGAATTTTGGGTTGTTTAGGCACTTTCTCGTCGGCATACACCGGCTCATAGTCCATGCCCATGGCATCCTTGGTTGGCACCGGTGATGTTGCCGATGGATTCATGGTACTTCTGTAAAATAAAGGTTTTTTGCCCTCTGCCGGTTGAATCGTCGATTCCTGTTTAGGTTGCTGAGCCAGCCAATAGCCGCCTGCCAAGCCTATCCCCAAGGTTAATGTGGCGGTTAATAACAATTGCTTATTCATAAATGTTGTCCTCGCCCACATTCGCGCAGAGTTGCGCTAGTGCTTGTTGGGCTTCCGTAAAGGCTTTCCAGTATTGGGTTTCGTATTCGAACAATGTGATCTGGCTGCGCACCAGATTTAGGAAATCGACCTTGTTGACCTGATAACCGGCCAACATCGAGGCGACGGTTTGCCGGGCTTGCGGAATGATGCCGGTATCGAACAACACGAATTGCTGTTTGGCTCGTTGATAATCACTGTGACTTTGGGTAATTTCAGAACGAACCGTGTTCCAGCGATCTTGAAGCGCATACCGCTGCTGCATGAGTTCACTAGTGCGCTGATCAACGGCTTTGGCTTGCTTACTGGCGGCAAAAATCGGCACGTTCATACTGACTCCCAAGCTCAGCAAATCAGAACGACGGGTGCCGTCGAGCATATTGTTGCGAGCGCCATAGGCCGCTTCGACGTTGAAGTCCGGTAGAAAATCTTTTTGCGCCAGTTCCAGCTTGGATTGCGCCGCATGGATGCCTTGTCGGTCGCTTTCCAACATCGGCCTTGAGCTTTCCGCTTGTTGGTAAAGGCGGTCTTCCTGCCTGATTTCCGGCAGCTGTATTGACAGCGTGGCGGGTAATTGGACGGGGTTGTTGGCGGGTTGATCCAACAGTGCATTGAGTTTGGCGACGGTACTGCGCCGCATACCATCAAGGTTGATTTTCTGATCCAACAGTTTTGAAAGTTCCAATTGGGCCAGCAATACATCCTGCTGCAAGCCTTCGCCCACTTCGTATTTACTACGGGCGATATCGACGAACTGCTGCAATAAGGTGTGATTGTTATCGACGATCTCCCGTGTCCGATCCAGATAAAAAACCTGCCACCACAGCGTTTTCACATCGCTCAACAAACGCAGGCGCAGTTCATCGGCATTCAGCGTGGCGGCTTCCGCTTCATACATCGCCGCTTGCTCGCGTAGCGCCAGTTTGCCGGGAAAGGGGATACCCTGGGAAAGCCCAAAACCGATTTGCGTCATGTCTTCTTGCCGCGTGCTAAAGCTGTTAGTCGGCAAGCTCATGGCATTGAAGGTGATTTGCGGGTCTGGCAGGCTGCCTTCCTGCGATGGAATCGCGGCCATCGCCTTGGCACGAGCCAGGGTTTGTGCCAGGTCGGGATTATCCTGAACGACTTTTTGAGTAGCCGCCTCAAGCGTTAATAGCGGTTGCTCATCTGCGGTGGCCAAGCGGCAGACAATAAACAGCGTCGCCATCAGCAGACGCCTGGATCGAAAAAAGGATGACATGATGATCCTCGTAAACTCGTGATAACCATGACGAACCGACAACCGCCGGACTTTGGCCGATGTTGATCGTCATAAGAGCGGTGATTATTTCTTACAGCAAAACACCACCGTTGAACGGCTTAGAGGCTAAAAATCGGCGGTTTTATGTCGGGAGGTGCAAGAAACGAGGCGGAATTAGGTTTTTCCCCAAAGCCATAGCTATTGGACACATGGATTGGAATAAACCTGAAAGATGACGTGATCCCGCAATCCACGCAAACATGAAAGCTGCAACTAGCCAAGTGAGGTTTGGCCGTGGCGGATTGGCAATGATCGGCATGTTTGGAGACCAAGCCCCCTCCATCGTCCATATCATCGGCGGCGACAACCATTTGCGCAACCGCTAACTGGCTGGTGAGTGCAGAATAATGAGCAAACGCCACCACCACAGGCATGATAGCCATGAGCACTAATAGAATGGTGGTGAGGCGATGTTGCATCATATTTGCCAGAGTCTAACTTATCTATATCATTGTAGATGAAATTTTTCATTATTGACGTCTAAAATCTGGACGCCTAAAGGCTAGTGATTGAAAACTGCATGACAATAAAACTCTTTTGATCTAAGGCTCAATAAAATGCCGGCTTTGACCATAGGCAAACTTGCCAAACAAACCGAAGTCACCATCGAAACCATCCGCCACTATCAACGCATTGGTTTACTGACAGAGCCAGCGAAACCCGATGGTGGTTATCGCGTTTATTTAGCTGATGCGATTGCCCAGATACGTTTTATCAAACGCGCTCAACAGGCCGGATTTACCTTGAAAGAAATTGCTACCTTGTTATCGCTTGACGGGCCGCACTGTGCCGATGTACGACAACTCGCCGAGCAGAAATGCCAGCAGATCGATCAAAAAATCAGGGATTTAACGGCACTGCGTCAGGTATTGGGAAACCTAGTCAACGACTGTCAGCAGACAGCTCCAGCCGCTCATTGCGCTATTCTCGATGCGTTTAGCGATGATGATGCATCAACCAACCTCTAATTTTAAGTAAGACACCACCGCCCACTTGACTCTGTTCTAAACAACAGGGTTTAGACTCCTTGCCAACATTAAAAATTGTTGAGTTTAGGAGATTCGCATGAAAACAGACCCTGAAACATCTATTAACTCCCCGTCTTGGCTAGGTATCGGTGCCGTATTAGCCGCAATAGGCGCTTCGGCATGCTGCGTCGGCCCCCTGTTGTTTTTATCTTTAGGCATTGGCGGGGCCTGGATGAGTACACTTACGGCAATGGAACCGGCCCGTCCTTTTTTTATCATCCTGGCTCTGGTCCTTATGGCATTAGGGTATCGCAAACTCTATCGGAAGCCTTACTGTTGTGAAGAAAGTGCCATCTGTACCAACTCCGATGCCCAACGTAAACAACGCCTAATATTTTGGCTTGGTTCCGCGTTCATTTTGCTGCTGCTGGCCTTTCCCTGGTTAGCGCCCTTTTTTATGGCTTGAGAGAATCGGTATGACAATTAAAACCAGTTTGTTAATTTTGAGCTTGTCATCAAGCACTCTGTGGATGCCGACGGCCTATGCTGAGGCCACTGTTGCACAGCCAAACCAACAGCAAACGGTGACGCTGAATATAGAAAACATGACCTGCGCGATGTGTACAGTCACCATCAAAAGAGCCTTGCAGAAAGTCGAAGGCGTACAAAAAGTGGCTGTCGATTACGATGCCAAAACGGCCGAGGTTACTTTTTACAACCACAAAACCAATAGTGCAGCCTTGATCAAAGCCACGACTGATGCCGGTTATCCGGGAACCCTTGTCGCCCCGGTTTCTCGATAAAGCCAAGGATACATCTATGTCTGATTGCTGCAGCCCAAGTACATTGACCAAAACCAAACAGAATTGTCCTGAATGCGGTACCTCGTGCAAAAGCGTTGGCATACTTACGTTGTACCATCAGGTACGGTTTCCCGAGAACCAGTCAATCATCACCGACAGCTATTATTTTTGCCCTGCCAAAACATGCTCAGTTGGGTACTTTTCCAGTACGAGCAACACTATTCCCAAACAGCATTTAAGAAGCTATCAATCTATTCAAAACGACGCGCTTTGTTACTGTTTTGATATTGACGCCGAGCAGTATTTATCGGCATTAAAAGATCACCGGGAAGAACCGATCAAAGCTTTCGTCGTGCAGCGCACTCAAGCCGGGGAATGTGCTTGTGAAATTAGAAACCCGTCAGGCCAATGCTGTTTAGCGAACTTCAAGCGTTTAGAAAATGACCACAATACAGATGGCAAATGATCGCTATAAACCAGCCATTCGGAGAACTGATTTTTTGTATTTTTCATAGACCGCTTTTGGCCGTCTGCCGCCGATGGTCAGCGGCATATATTTCAGTTGCAAATAAGGAATCTGGTATTGGCGGTTGTCCGATCAATACCAGATGCAATGTCTAGTTTAATCTTATACTGTGCCACCC
>NZ_JAXARY010000042.1:0-12998 GCF_033949435.1 Methylomonas defluvii
GCTGCAGATTTCATTGAAAACATGCGGATCGTTTTCGACGAACATCTACCGCGCTGGAACTATCGGGCTATTCCTCAAACCAACTAATTTCAGGAAGTTATTTTTGGCGGAATCCTAAGCGGCGTGATCCACTTGCGTTCCAGGAGTTCGTGCACCTGCGCGTCGCTCAAGTTTTCAATCGTTTCCTTGGTCTTGAGGTGCAGGGCGGCGGCTTCTTGCTTGATGGCCGCTTTCAGGGTTTTCTCCTCGGCGAGCCAATCGGCGGCCTGGATGATCTTGGCCTCATAGGATTCGGGATCGAAGTCGCCTGATTGTTTCGCCTCGGCAAGTACGAGCTTTGCCTCCTTGGCGACGGCGGCATTGACGAACTTGTCGCCCGCGTCGTTTACGGTGTCGTTGGCCTTGTCTTCTTCGCTGAGGCTCTCGAAGATTTCCTCAAGGGAGGCGGTGATTTCGCTGAGGCGAGTTTCCTTTTCGCGTAGCGCGGCCAGCTCCTGCTTGTGATGCGTCATCTGCACCAGCTCGAAGGGCAGGATTCGACCTTTCCAGCCGTCTTGCAGCTCAACGTCTTTGCCCTCTTTCTTTTTGGTGACGAGGTTGGGATCAACCACGCGAGAGGCATCGAAGCCCTCGGTTTGGAGAATTTCCAGATCGATGGCGATGGGCTGCCAGTGATCGTCGAGGATTTGGTAGGCGTGGTATTTATCAATGAGCGGCAGCGGGGCGAGCCGATCAAACAGCTCTTTGCTGATGAGTGCCTCCTGCCGGGGAATTTGCAGGGTGAGCATCTGCTCCAGCAGTGCGCCGCGCAGCCAGGGCGTGAAATCGGCAAAGGCGGCGGTGAAGGTTTCGCCGTATTTCATCACCTCGGGATGTTCGCGGGTGGCTTGGGCGAGGTCTGCCACCTGCGGTGCGACATAGGGCGTGCCGTTGTCGGTAAACAGGGTGGCGCGCAGGCTGGGAAAGGCTTTCCAGAAATCCGCCAGGGCATCCAACTCGCTCAGCGGGATACCGCCAAACATGGAGGCGTAGAGATCCCAGCTTTCGGCAGGCTCGGAGGAATCCACGTAGCGCGGGATATTGAGGTTGTAATCATTAGCCTGCAGCTCAGTCTTGGGGACTAGACGGCTGTAGCGCGGCACGTTAAGGCGTCCGATCACAGTATCCGCAATTTTCTTGATGTCGGAGGCGCGGAGTTTGTTGTTCTTGCCCTCCTTAGCAAAACCCTTGGAGGCATCCACGATAAGGACATCGCTGCTTTCCCGCTTTTGCCGGAGCACGAGGATGATGGTAGGGATGCCGGTGCCGAAGAAGATGTTGGGCGGCAGACCTATGATGGTTTCGAGGTGGTCGTTTTCGATCAGATTTTTGCGGATTGCGCCTTCCTCACCGCCTCGGAACAGGACTCCGTGGGGCAAGACGATGGCCATGATGCCGCCCGGCTTGAGGTGGTAAAGGTCGTGCAGCAGAAAGGCGTAGTCGGCCTTGGACTTGGGCGCGAGGCCAAAGCGCGCGTAGCGGGGATCGCTGTCCTTATGCTGCGGGTCCCACTTTAGCGAGTAAGGCGGATTGGAGACGACGGCGTCGAGGTACAGCGGATTGTAGGTATTGACCGGGTCTTGATCGTCGAAAAACGGCCAATCGTCTTCCAGGGTGTCGGCGTTGCGGGTGACGATATTGCTGGGCAGGATGTCGCGCATGACCAGATTCATGCGCGTGAGGTTGTAGGTGTTTTCCTTCAGCTCTTGGGCGTAGTATCTAATATTGTCCTTGTCCAGCATGTGCTTGGCGATAGCCTGGCCGATATTGAGCAGCAGCGAGCCGGAGCCGCTGGTGGAGTCGTAAATCTGGATAGTCTCGCGATCCTTCAGATGGTGCGCGATGATTTCGGACATCAGCACCGAAACTTCGTGCGGCGTATAAAACTCGCCCGCCTTTTTGCCCGCATTGGCGGCGAACATGCTAATCAGGTACTCGTAGATGAAGCCGAGCACATCGTAACCCTGTCTGCCATCCATGGGGATGTCTTTGATAAGCTGGATGAGCTCGCTGATGGCCTTGGTTTGCTTGGCCGCGGTGTCGCCGAGCTTGCTCAAGCCGGTTTCAAGGGTTTTGAAAATGCCCTCGAATAGGCGCTTGTGGTTCGGGTGAATCAGGCGGCTGAAGGCTGACAGTGCATCGCGGACATGGGAGACATCGAAGTCGCCCTTGTGCTCGATCCAGGTTGAGAAGAGATGCTCGTAGCTGATGAAGTAGCCAACGTTGCTCTTGATGTAGTCAACGGTCTCGGCATCCTCTTCTGAGAGCGCCCGGAGATCCTGGTCGCTGAAGTCTTGGCTTTTTGCGAAGCGCACCAATTTGTCGGAGAGGTATTTGTAGAAGATGAAGCCGAGGATGTAGTCCTTGTATTCGTTGGCCTCGATCTTCGACCGCATTTGGTTCGCCGATTCCCAGATTTTGGCGGCGAGTTGTTGTTTGTTCATAGTTGAGACGTTTTAAAGTTAGCTGCTAGGCGCTTGGGTTTTGCGACCCATGATGGTTTTCTTACCTGACTCGGGCGTAGCCTCAACTCTGCTCGCTGGCGATAAGCGGCATGCAGCGGCGGACCATCTGACCGAAGGTGGATTTGATAAGGAAGCTTGCCGCGAAGTCATCGAGGCGGGGGCTTCTTGTTTTTCAGACATTGAGTGCTCTTCCTGATACGCCGTTTACTGCCTGATAAGCCTTGATGAAACTGGCACATTCTAACGTCAATCTGTATTTTTCACATTAGCAGGTTCACTTCGGTGAATTTTCCGATGAATCCATCGTGCCCTCCTAAACTTTTGAATACTTAAGCCAATTGGAGGTCATTGCCTGGGAATCTGCAACTATTAAAATGCTTAGTCCAAAATGGATCAACAATTCCAGCTTGCCACAAAAAAAGCCGATAACCCCTCTCGGGACTATCGGCCGTTTAGTGCGCATCTTCTGCTCTCTGCTTGATGAACTAAGTCTAGCCATAGATAGTAAACAGCCAGGAAATTCTGCATGGAATTAAAAAGCTAGTCACAAATTGGTTGCAATCGATACCGGTAGGAGCTTTAAAAATTGCCTTCAGTGAAAAATCTCCGCACTAATTGCTAACGGTAAAAACAAAGAATCCAACGCAAAACTAAATGGCAGGTCAACCAAAGGATAGCCCGGAGGTTCTGCCTTGAATTTTCGGATAGTCACATCGTCGTTCTCTAACGCTGCCCAATCTAGCCTGGTTCTGCTGTAGACGAATACACGCTCATATATGGGCACGTCAGCGTTTAAGCTTTTGAACGTTGCGCATCCTGATAGCACTAAGACGCAGACAATCCCACCTATGAGTTTCTTCAACCTTCTCCCTCACTAATATTCGAAGTGCGTGGCTGCTATGAGCTAGAACTGTTGTTCACAGGGAATGCCGTCATTGTCACCATCCATCTTCGTACCAGGGCAATTTTGTAGATAAAATTCAGCTTCTTCATACGAGGTCATTTCAGAGCAATGCACCTTGCCGCTGCACTGGAAATGCTGAGCCGGTTTTGGCGGTACAGCTATTGGTAATACTGGCTGGCCACTGGTTACATTTTGATTACCAAATTTGCTGATGATTGAAACAGCGGCAACTACAAGCAGCACTGGGATGAATCTATATCCAGATTTCTTATGCGGTGGTCTATAGGTGTTGTGGCTTCTGGGAGGCCTTTGCTGCGGAGTGCTTGATTTTTGTGTCTTTGGCTTCCTGTCTATCGGGGCAACTGTCAAAACCTGAGCTACACCTTCGATTTTCGCGTTGATCGCGCGTAGCTTGCCTTTATCATCCAGACTGGTTTCGTAAAATATGATGTCACCAACTATAGGTGGACGACTCATAGCTTTTAATGCTGATATGTGGATAAAAATATCGGCACCGCCAGACTCCGGTTTTATGAATCCAAAACCCTTGTCGTCTATCCAGCGAACCAGCTTGCCTCTTTCAGTTTCCATAGCCTAGTTATTTGCCATTATTGGATTAACTAGCCTAGTCAAATGCCTGCCAATTACAATTCGCTAAATCTTCAACAAATCAAACACCCCCTTCGCAAGGGCATATCCACATTCAATTTAAGCACCCTTCATCATTATGCTTTGGATTATTCACATAGTCGCTAATAGGTGTTCTGGTCATGTCAACGTAGGCCTGATTATCCAGCAGATTAAACACGTCATCTTCCACTGCTGATTTACCCAACCAATCCCGGTAATGGTCAGGAGGCATGATAACCGGCATCCGTTCATGAATCGGTTGCATCAGTGTCGTTGCAGCGGTCGTGATGATGGTGCAGGAATAGAGCGTTTTCGCATCGTGCTCCCAATGTTCCCAGAGTCCAGCAAAGGCAAATAACTGATTGTCTTGGCGGTGGATATGAAAGGCTTGTTTGTGCGATGCCAATTTCTGCCACTCATAAAAACCGTTTGCGACAATCAGGCAGCGGCGTTTATGAAAGGCAGCGCGAAAACTGGGTTTTTCTCTGACGGTTTCCGCGCGGGCGTTGATCAGATGGTGGCTGTTTTTATCGTCTTTAGACCACGATGGCACCAAGGCCCAGAACAGGTTTACCGATTTTAATGATTGGTCGTCTAGCTCCACGATGCAGAGGATTTTTTGCGCCGGCGTAATGTTGTAGCTGGTGTTAAAGCGCGGCAAGCGTGGCAACTCAAAATGTTCAGCTATGCTTTCCGGCGTTGCCCTGAGGTTGTAGCGACCGCACATAACGACAATTCCTTACCTGTTATTCGTAAGACCCATACCGATTAAACCCACCATTGGACTCATGAAATGGATATTAACCAAATTCTGTTACAAGCGTTTGCGCCTATGATAGCAAGCTATGGGTGGCTATTTGTCTTGTTGATCGTCATCGGCTTCTTGAAAACACCGTTCATGAAAGGTGTGATCGGCGAAGCCTTAGTCAATTTAGCGGCTGCGTTTTTTCTGGATAAAAACATCTATCGCTTATTCAAAAACGTCACACTACCGACCGAAGACGGCACCACGCAAGTTGACCATGTCATCGTATCGCCTTATGGCATTTTCGTCATTGAAACCAAGAATCTGAAAGGTTGGATATTCGGCAATGCGCAGCAAAAGATGTGGACGCAGCAAATCTACAAGCACAAAAACCAATTCCAGAATCCCTTGCATCAAAACTATAAGCACACGCAGACACTGCAATCGGCATTGGAGATTGAACCCAGCAAGCTATTTTCACTAGTGGTGTTTGTTGGTGATAGTGAATTTAAAACCCCGATGCCAGAGAATGTCGTGTATGCCGGTGGTTACATTCGCTTTATCAAGAGCAAGCAACAGCGCTTATTGACCGAAAACGAAGTTACAGAGGTTTGCCGCAAAATCCAAGCGGGTCGTTTGAAGCCCTCTATCAAAACCCATATAGAGCATGTCAGGCATGTTAAGAGCATAGTAGAGCAAAAGCAGCAGCAACCTGAAAACGCCTGCCCTAAATGCGGAAAACCGATGATCCTGAGAACCGCTAAAACAGGAGACAACCAAGGTAATCAGTTTTGGGGATGTAGCGCGTATCCTAGATGCAGGACTGTGAAAGCTGTTTAACGTTAGATTTGATCAGGCGGATTTTATCTATGACACTTTTTGCTTGATCTCAGACTTTAATATTGTGGTGAAAATTAGACGCCATTTTGCAACTAGCAAGCAAAAAGCCATTTAAATCAACAGGCAGATAGTTCGCAGCCATCACATTGCGACTTCGCGCCCAACGCTTGTTCCCCACTCAATCGGCTCGTGTCGATTATCGGGCGTAATTTCAGCCAGCAAGTCGTCTAACTTGAGCTTTGGTTTTGCTGTTGTTCGTTCAATCCGAAAACCCGTTTCGTCAACAGTTAGTTCAACTGATGAACCAACTTCCAACTTCAATTGGGCGAGCATCCTGGCCGGCAATCGAACCACGGCACTATTGCCCCACTTCTTAATTTCAGTTTGCATTTATTAACCCTTCTTGGATAACCAAGTTAAACCATAAAATTTATTTTCAATGAAAACAACATCTTACTTGTTGAGCCAAGCGGTCAGGCGAGGGAACACGTGAAAAAATATGGGCATCCGAAGAAGTTTAAGTAAGTGCCATTCAGTTCTGGCACTACTTTTTCAATGCCAACGCATCACGACGAGCAACTAAGGTGGGACAATCCACCCACCTCAAAGAACTCAGGCGGTTTCAACCTATAGTATTTCTCTTCCACGTCCTTGGACTGCTCTGCATAGGGCTGCGTCATCACGTCCTGAAGTTCTCGAATTAGAGAATAATTTCCCACAGCTGCTTGCTGATATGCCGGCACAACAAACCACTCTCGCAAAATGTATTTTGGGTTTACAAGCTTCATCTGCCTAGACGTTTCCTCACTGGAACTGCTGAGAAGTGTTTTCCATTTCGCGAGCCACGCTGCCCAACGCTTATCTAACTCTTTGTGGGTTGTGTCACTCGCCGCGTGATTGTAGAAGCTTTTCTTGAGTGGGCCAATGTTGTCGGGTATCGACGAGAGCTCGCGGAAGAAAATAGTGTAATCAACAGGCGTTTGCATCATGAGTGTGCCTAGCTCGCTGAGTAGTGCGCTGCAAAGCGCCTTATCAGACGCTGTTTTCAAATTACTAAGACCCAGCTTGGCGGCCCACATCTTTTCCATTTGCGCTTCCATAACTTTCGAGAATCCACTTTGAATCTCGTCGAGCTTTAACAAATAGTCCTGATGCGATGCCAGCAACGGCCGCAACGCCGAACAAAACATATCGAAATTGCGTTGCGCGGCGCTTGGTTGATTCAAGAACGAGAAGTGATAACCTCCTCCCGTCCAAGGCTGATAATGGGGATTAAACACATCGCAAAAGCCGAAGGGGCCATAATCAAGTGTAAAACCACCGACTGCACAGTTGTCGCTGTTGAAGTTACCCTGGCAGTAGCCGACGCGGATCCAGTTCGCCACCAGTGACGTGAGGCGGTCACGAAACTCACGCGCCAACAACAGCAATTTATCGGGCGTTGTGAATTGCTTATTGACCACGTCAGCGTACTCACGATCAATCAAGTGCAACACAATCTTCTCCAGTTCTTCCAGCGCTTTGGGGTGTTCGTTTTTACGACTACGGCGAGCGAAAAGTTCAAGTTGGCCGACGCGAATAAACGACGGCGCAACACGTGTCGATATGGCGACAGCCTCAGATATAAGCATGTCAGGATTCTCCGAGCGCGAACCCTCCGAGTACCATGGTCGCTTTACCTTCTCCGTTTTTGAAACATACAAACTCAAAGACCGCGATGTCGGCACGCCCAGTGCGTGCATGTGCTCTTGAGCCAAGAACTCGCGGATACTCGACCGCAAGACAGCGCGACCGTCTGCGCCACGACAATATGGCGTGCGACCGCCACCTTTGAGCTGCATTTCCCAGCGTCGCCCGTCGATGACGGCCTCAAGCACAGAAATTGCGCGACCGTCTCCATAGCCGTTGCCAGTTTGGAACGGACACTGCTGAATGTATTCCGTGCCGTAGATGGAAAGTGCATACCCAGTCGCCCAACCAACCTTGCGAATCGGCTCTGGAACCTGAGAGATGTCGCCGGAGAACAGGCGGACGAAATCGGAGGACTCTGCCATGCTGTCAGCAAGGCCAAGCTCGGAAAAAAAGCGTTTGCTGTGAGCGACATACTCAGGGTCTATGATTGGAGTCGGCTTGACGGGAACATAATGTCCCGTAAAGACTTGTCGCGGGGCGTGGTCTTCACCGTTTTTTGTCGCGTCAGGGTCACAGTTGAGCGTGTCCATCAGAGAGTAGTTTGCCAACTTCGCAAGATCCTGGAGCATCGATATAGTCGAGGACGCTTTCTGGGGCAGTCGGTTTGTCATAATTGTTTATGCCAAGGCTCGTTAAGGTAAATTCCAATACTAAAAGTTCCTAATGTACGCACAATCGTCTTTTCTGGGGTATTAAGTTTCGTTTTATCCGCTTGTTTTGAGGATTATTGATACATCAAGAAATTGTTCGGCGTACATTAGGAACCGCAAATACTCATAAGAGTGTCAAAGATTTGCCGTGTTTTGAATAACAGCGGCGTCAATTATTTCAAGTTAGAAGCTCACCATTGTCATTGCAGAAAGCGTGTAATACGTTACAGTTTGCCGGTTGATGACTACTATTCAACACCCGCGATGGACTTGCCGCCTTTTTTCCATGTTAGTGATGTTTGTTTGTTCCCATCAGTCAGGTTTTGCCAGCCTACCATCCTTCGATATACTTTATCGCCGTTGCATACATCGCGTTATCGCCATGGCGGTGCAAATAAGCTAATTCGGCAGACCCTGCAAAAATACGATGATTTTTTCTCTGGCGTTTCTCCTGCTCAGCGCCTGACGATTTCAAGTATGGGTATTTCTTTATCACTAGGATTTGGGCCAAGCTTACCAATCCATTTCCATTTAGCACCACAATCCTGACAAATGTATGTCCGTTCAAACCTGATTCCATCTGGTAAGTATTTCGTTTTCCCCCGCTGTTTTAAACCCAGAAGCAGTTGACCCTCTGAACCAAAGGGCTGATGTATACCGTTTTCATCGGCTGGACTGCAAAGATTACATGGCATCATAGGGTTTCTACTCCGTTTCTTTTGGAGACGACGTGTGAATCAAACTGGCTCCATTGCCATTCAATTCACCATATAGGTCAGACCGACGAAAAAAATACTGCCGGCTGCGATCGATCAAAGGTCCTGAAACTGGTTGCACCGGCAGAGTTTGCAATAGCCATCGCGGCGCCCGTTTTACTGATTTGGCATATTCAGCCAATGAAATATAAGTGGCTTGAAACTCGTCGAGACTCGCTTGCGTGACCCGCCGACCAGGAAGATGGTCTTGGATAGTCGTCAGTAATCCCAGCCTTACCAAGTCGTACACGACCTGTTGTTTCAAGCCTAGCCTTTTCCGCGCTTCGTCTACTGAGATACTGTATCCGCTGGCGTTGCGCATTTCCGCCAACCATTGCCAAGTCTGTTGCTCATCAAGCTGGATATTTCCCAATGGCACTCGCTCAACCGTCTTGCCCACTGGTTTTAATTGGTTACCCAAAAGCGCCCGAACTAAAGTGATGAATTCCCCATCGCGAAGATGCCAATATTTCAATATGCATCTGACGTTTATTGTCGGTGGCGAGTGCATCGTTTCTGTGCCGGCGAAAACCAATGCTTGCACTTGCTGTTTTGGAATTAACCAAGCAGCGGCATTGCCGTGCATTCTTGATACCAACGGTTTTAGGATGCCATCCGCAATTAAGTCTCTGACCCGGGCCTTTGGCAGCCCCAGTTGTTTGGCGGCTTTATCAAGCGTGACACATCCCTTTGCCAGAATCGCTATTTCAGTAAGGCTCTGTTTATCGACTGAGCGCATCGTCCGACCGGACGGCAATTCAATCTGATTCCCAGCGATCACCTCGGCTCGAATGAAATGGCGAACCGTTGACGGAGCTACGCCGGCTTTTTTGGCGGCTTGTTTCAAGGTCACCCTAGGATGTCTGGCAATCGTCTCTGTCTTAAACGCTCGGTGGCGTTTATTGACTATCCCTGACCAATGCGCGTGCAAATAGCCCTCGAATGCGTCGCGCAGGAATTGAAAACATTCACCGGACAAGTCCGTGTATAAAGTCCTATAGAATGACCCGAAAGTCCTGCGAATACTGGATTGACTGTCTGCTTGCTGATGTAGGGTGCTCAATAGGGCGTGAAAGTTATCCGGCCAGCTATCCAATAGCCGACTCACTTGCAGCATCAGCGTGGTTGCCGTATCCAGTTGATGTAAATTCGCAATCTTCCCCGGTTTGGCGGGTTGGAAGATTTCCGAGTACTGCCCTAAATAACCAATCAATCTGATCCATTCCGGCAGTGACATGGCAGGAAACCCCGCCAATGCCGACTTGCTGTCAATTGCCGCCTCAACCGTGCGGCTGACGGAAATCGGGGGTTCATCGACCCGATCATTACCTCGGGCATCGGCAAGCCACGCCCCACAAGCGCATTGATCAAGGTTAACCCGTTCTAGCCGTTGAGTGCTTCCACACCTAGGACATTGTTCAGATAACCTGATCGAATGCCGGTTGCAAATACAGCTGATTTTCAGCAGCCATGGACCCCTTAGATGTGCCGACTCGCGAAGGCAGAGCGGACACCAACGCATTTGACTATGATTAAAATCGGCGACTGTCAGCCCATTCGAAAACGCGCTTGGTCCCCAAAAACTCGGATGGGGTCCAAACAATGCCTGTCTTTCCTCAGCTGATAAGCCAAGCGCTTGGCATAGGCCATCAAAGTTTCGAAAGGTGTTGCCTAGCTGCCGCAGCGATTCGTAACCGTTTGCCCGTGCAACGCGCATCAAAAAACCCAGGGTAGCCTCGCCATTGATCGGACGCGGACGCACAGGTAAAGCGCAATAATCGTTCACGTCAATTATGCTGGTTTTTCCGGACACGCCAGTCGAACCAGGGAACCGACGAAGTACAGCTCATAATCGGGTATCACCGTAAGGTGTAATCCCAGCTGTTGCAAGACATCGCTAGGACTCCGTAGCTCACGCAATTCTTTCGGTATCCGCCACCAATAGATGAGCGCTCGACAATCTGTTAAATCAGCTTGCTCGAATGCCACACTCGACAGGCGATTTAGGATGTCCACCAACTCCAACTCGTATTCCCGCTTACCGTATTTGATGGGCGGTATAACTGTTGTTTGTTGATAGCGAAGCATTTCAGGATCGAGGTCGCCGATGCGTTTGGATAAATTTGCCCACCAGTGCATCAACCGTGTTTGGTTTTCGTAACGCCGTGTTGGCGAAATCCAGGGGTTATAAAACACCGCCGACGAGATCGGCAATTTCAGTTGGTAGTCGGCCAGCATTTGCGCCACTACCACCTGAATTTTCATCTGGAAGTATCCATAGCTGCCGGTGTCGACAAATTGCATCATCCGATACAACCAATCTAACTTCGACACGGAACAAAGCAAGTCTTTATGCCCTCTGAATCGTCTGGCAAGTATTCTCAGTATCCGATGTCTTAATTCGTCAGGCGACGCCATTATAAGCACGACAATCCAGTCGTCAGACCAGTAAGGTCTGTGACTCCACTTGCTCTGAATCGGCTTGTGGGATCGATGACCGTCACGACATAACGCTTTACGCAACCGACTGCCCCATTCGAGACCTGCGTAAACTTCACTGAGCGTATAACCTTTCGAAATTGACGATTCATCACAGTTGTTGAAACGGCTGGGCAGGTCAACATCTTCCGATCCCGCTAAGAGCTGGGCAAATAGCAACTGATTGCGACTGGCAAGCGTGATGGGTGCATTCGTAATCGACTGACCACAGGCACAAAACCAATCCGGCATTAAATCGGACCAGGAAAAAGTTTTGCCGCAAAGAACGCAGCGCTCATACAATCGGATCTGATGAACGGGGCATGCCGCAATCTGCGGCAATTCCCAAAGGGCAAAATCAAAACCGCATTCGCTTAGGCAGAGAACACAAAAACGTACCGGGACAACATCTAATCCCGGCCTGCTATTCTCATGCCCATTCGAGCATTTCGGCAAACGCCGTTTGCGCAGCCACCAGGTCCGATCGAGTTCGGTTGAAGTCCCCAGCAACATTTGTAAGGTATCAAAAGCCGCTGGTGGAGCATCAGTTGCCGTTCCGCGATACAAAGCGCCTAAGGTATGCTCTAAGCGACGGGCTATTCGATGCCCGTTGCCCCCCTGAAAACGGTATAGATAACCCGCTAGACTTTCCCCCTTTTTCATTGTTTGGCGCACTGGATACTGACTATGCGGAATCAGCATATCGGCTCCAGACCAGACCTGCGGCTATTGCCGAAACTGCCGCACTCAAACGGCTCGTTTCCTCGATCCAGACGGCGAAATTCGAATCCCGGATTGAATGGATTTAGCTTGCCCACACCCTCCCGCCATATTTCCTCGGTAAAGGCTTGCTCCAATAGGGACGGTCCAATCTCGTTTATTTCTGTTTCCAGTGCGATCCTCAACGATGTGGCTAACAGCTTTTTGATATAGGCTACGCGACCATCACTGGCGTAATAGAGGCGCATACCCAGTTCGTCCCAGCCACAAGAGCCGCAGTGCAGAGGAAGCGGCAAACAAGAACCCAGCGAACGGAATAACTGCAAACATTCAGCGTGGATAGAATCCTTATCGCTTTGCCCCAAGGCCAGACGAATACGCCGGGAAAAACGTCGACGTAATTGCTCGTTAACCTGTAACAGTTTTTCCAGGCGAGGCAGACCTAGAAACACCGTCGGTACCCCCGTCTGGTCTATCAATGATTTAAGCCAGTCGCCCACCAAATAATGCGTAGTTGATTTCCCGCGATCATGGATATGCTGAGCTTCGTCGAACAAAATCATTTCTACCCGACAGGCGCGGCATAACGTAATCACCCGAGCGGTTTTTGCCGACACAGTGCCGGAAGCCGCCGCCGGGTCACCCAATTTCTCGAGTAGAGCGGACGCCATACTGGCGATAGTAGCGGCCGGTGGTACCGATACGATCAATACCGGCGTAACATCCCGGTCGGGCAACTTGAAGCGAGGATATTGTTGTTCTACCCACCGGCAGAGACTGCTTTTACCCGTGCCACTTTCTCCCAGTAAAAGCAGATGATGTGCAATCCCCGTCTCTCGAAACAGCGCGATGTTTGCTTTGACGGCATCCACCGCAACAACAAAAGGCGGGAAGGGAATGTACTCTTCATCGAAACGCTGCAATGCGTCGAAAATTTCCTTAAAGTTCATGCTAATCATCCTTAGGATTCCGCCAAAAATAACTTCCTGAAATTAGTTGGTTTGAGGAATAGCCCGATAGTTCCAGCGCGGTAGATGTTCGTCGAAAACGATCCGCATGTTTTCAATGAAATCTGCAGCG